>NZ_JBVJIU010000004.1:0-436777 GCF_055586105.1 Actinoplanes sp. NPDC051537 | reverse complement strand
ACACCCCTTTCTTCTTCTCCCCCTCTCGCCTCCTCCTCGCTTGTGTTCCTTCCTTCCCCCCCCCCCCCCCCCCCCCCGGACCCGGGCGCATCAGCGGGCGCGCAGGGCGTCCCGCACGGCCGGTGGGAGGAGCACCGCGGTGGCCGCGTTCGACGCCGCCTTCGCCGCGGCGGCGGGCGGCGTGAACGGCGACCCCTGCGGCTGGCACACCGTGCCCGCGGGCGGGGTCCGGCCGGTGATCAGGTACTGCGAGACCTGGTCGTTCACGCAGGTGTTGAAGGCGATGAAGTACGCCGCGTGCCCCCAGCCCGCGTACGAGAGCAGGCGCGAGTTCGGGAGCAGGCGCGACGCGGTCACGGCGCCCTGGTAGCGGGTGGCCGGGTCGAAGTAGTTGCCGACGACCAGCACCGGCGCGGCCGTGCGGGTGTTCCACGGGCCGAGGTGGCGGTCCTGGCCGGCGGAGGACGGCCACGTGCGGCACGAGCTCCACGTCCAGTTCCAGATGCGGCCGAAGTAGCCGTACCGGTGCTCGTTCTGGTCGGCGGCACGCTGCCACGCGGCGAACGACCGCGGGTTGACGGTGTCCGAGCAGGTCACGCCCGGGGAGCCCTCGACGTCGTTCGGGTAGTAGGCGCCGGTCACGCCGAGGCCGGCCCGGATCCGGGACAGCAGGTCGCCCAGCACGGCCGGCGACGCGCCCGCCTCCAGCGCGGCCAGGAAGCCGGCCAGGTCGGGCCAGACCGCCGCGGTGTAGAGGGCGCCCAGCGTCACGGCGATCAGGTGGTTGTAGGTGAACGTGGCCAATGCGCCCGTTTCCGGGTCCTGGACCGTGGCCGGATGCGCGGTCAGCTTCCGGGCCAGCGCGGCGAACCGGGTGCTCGCGTGGCCGGAGAAGGCGCAGCCGGCGCCGGCGGCGTCGCACAGGCGGAAGAACTCGCCGAGCGTGGCCTGCGCGCCGTCGGCGCTGCCGATCCGGGTGCCGACGGGCGTGGTGCGGGCCTGCGTGCCGCGGCCGGTGGCCCAGGCGATCGGGTCGACCACGCCGTCGATCACCAGCGCGCGGAAGTTGCCCGGGAACATGTTCGCGTAGTTCTGGCCGAGCAGTGACCCGTACGAGTAACCGAGATAGCTCAGTTTGCGGTCGCCCAGCCGTTGCCGCAGCAGATCCAGGTCGCGGGCGGCGTCGGCGCTGGACATGTGGTCGAGGATCGCGCCGCCGTGCCGGGCGCAGGCGCCGGTGAGCTTGTCGTCCGCGGCCCGCTGGAGCTGCTCCTGCGCCGGCGTCTGCGGGAACGGCAGGGCCGGCAGCGACGCGACGGCCTGCTCGTACGAGTCGAAGCAGAGCAGTGGCGAGCTGCGGTAGATGCCGCGCGGGTCGAAGCCGACGATGTCGAAGCGCTCGCGCACCGAGGCCGGGAAGTAGGGGGCCGCGAGCTGGACGAAGTCGACCCCGGAGCCGCCGGGGCCGCCCGGGTTGACCAGCAGCGACCCGATCCGGTGGGCGGGGTCGGTGGCGGGCAGGCGGGTCAGCGCCAGCCCGATCTGCGCGCCGCGCGGGTGGTCGTGGTCGAGTGGCGCCGCGACGGTGGCGCACTCGAAGCCGTCCGCGCAGGCCGTCCAGGCGACGGCCGGGTGGGCGGTGGCGGCCGCGGGGGCCACGAAGCCCCCGGCCAGGGCGGCCGCGATGGCGGCGCCGACGATGAGGCGATGTGTCATGGAGCTCTCCCCTTGAGTCCGACAACCGCCTCAACGTACTTGAATGGCTCGATATCCACAGGCCGGAAGATGGGGGTGGAATCCGGAACGCGCGTGCTCTAGAAACGACGCATGCGGCGTCTCCTGGTGGTGATCCTGCTGCTGGCCCTGGGCGCCGGAATGGCGTACGGGCTCGGTGGCGCTCTTCGGCTGTCCTGGGTTCCGGCCCCGGTGATGGCCGAGTCGTCGCCGCTCACGGCCGGTGCCGCGACGCGTGAGCTGCCCCTGCGGCTCACCGACGCCGGCTCGGTCGGCCGCGAGCCCGACCCGGCGGCGTGGCGGACCGGCACCGACTATTCGCTCAACTCGGACATCGTCACCGGCACGCTGCTCCCCCGGCAGCCGTGGGTCGACCGGGCGCGGGTCGACCGGGTCGCCGCCGAGTTCCGGCAGCTCGTCGACCACGACCTCACACAGGGGTACAACGGCGTCGTGGTGCCGGGCTTCCTCGAGTACGTGACGTTCGGCGACAAGGTGTACCAGCCCGGCGATCCGCACCTCGACCGCGCCCGGGCCATGGTCGCGGCGTTCGGCCCGGTCTTCCGGTACGCCGCCGACCAGGGCATGCGCGTCTACTTCATGACCGACATGCTCGCGCTCTCCGAGCCGCTCGACGCGTACCTGAGGAAACAGAAGGACCCCTGGCCGATCTACCAGGACGGGCTGCGCGAGCTGTTCGCGAGCATGCCGTTCGCGTCCGGCCTGATGATCCGCATCGGCGAGGGCGGCTCGGCCTACCGCGCGCCGGGCTGGGACTACTTCTCGCGCATCGCGGTCACCACGCCGGAGAAGGTGCGGGCCATGCTGCGGGCCTTTCTCGCGGTGGCGGCGGAGGGAAACCGGGACATCATCTTCCGCACCTGGACGGTCGGCGTCGGCGCGGTCGGCGATCTGCACACCAACCCGCGGTCGTACGAGGAGGTGCTGGGCGATTTCGACGACCCGCACCTGATCGTGTCGACCAAGTTCACGCTCGGCGACTTCTACAGTCACCTGCCGCTCAACGCCACGCTCGCGGCCGGCGATCAGCGGCGGATCGTCGAGTTCCAGGGCCGGCGCGAGTTCGAGGGCTTCGGCTCGCTGCCCGACGACCTGACCGCGCTGCACGCCGCGGCTCTCCACGAGCTGCTGCGGCGGAACCCGCACATCGAGGGCGTGTGGCTGTGGACGCAGGACGGTGGCCCGCTGCGGGCGGGGCCGATGACGCTCTATCTGCGTACGGGGTTCTGGCAGCTCTACGACCTGAATGCGTACGCGATGGGCCGGCTCGCCCGCGCACCGGCGACCGACCCCGCCACGATCACCGCCGACTGGGTGCGCCAGACGTTCTCCGACGACCCCGCCACCGTCGCGGCGATCGGCCGGATGTTCGCGTCCTCGCGGGAGGCCGTGACCAAGGGGCTCTACCTGACGCCGTACGCCGACAACTCCGTCAAGGCGCTCGGGCTGGAACCGCCGCCGATGATGTGGATCTTCGAGTGGGACATCGTCACCGGGGACTCGGCGATGCTGGACAGCATCTACGCGATCGGGCGCGACCACGTGGATCAGACCATCGCCGACGGGGACCGGGCGGTCGAGATCGCCCGGCAGCAGCGCGCGGAGATCGCCGCCACCACGCCCGCGACCTGGCGCGATCCGGCATTGCGGCAGGAGCTGCTGGACACGCTCGACTATCAGGTCAACCTGTACGAGACGCTGGGGGCCTATCGGGCGATGTTCCTGCGCCGGGCCCAGTGGCTCGACACCGGGTCGGCGGTCGCGCGGGCGCAATGGAAGGCGGCCGAGGTCGCGTACACGACCGCCAAGGCCGCGCACATCAAGAAATATGGTGATTCGCTGGCGCGGCCGGCCTACAACTTCACGGCCGCCGACCTGGGCAGCAGACGCTTCGATCGCGACCCGGCCATGGCAACGCTGGCCCGCGTGCTGCTCGGGCTGCTGATCGCGTCGATCCTGGTGCCGCCGATCCGCCGGCTCTGGCTGGCCGGGGTGATGCCGTGGCGGGCGGCGCCGAGCGGGAACGTCGCGGTGGCGGTCCTCGTGCCGGCCGTCGCGCTGGTGCTGAGCCGGGGCATCCACACCTGGTTCGCGGCGCCGGCCGAGCTGCTGGTCACGCTCGGGGCCTGGCTGCTGTTCGCCCTGGTCGCGCGGCTTCTGGTCGGCGGCCGCGACGCCTATGCGTTGTGGGCCGTCATCGGCGGGGTGGCGCTGCTGCGGTCGGCGCTGCTGGCCGCGGTGCTCGCCGTGCGCGGGCCGGGGCACTACTGGTTCGCGTTCTGGACCGATCCGGGGGCTCGGGCGGCGTACGTCATCGTCGCGTTCGCGCTTTTCGGTTGGCTCTTCGTCGCGACCGGGTCCGTGTTGCGCCATCGGTACGGCTGGTCCCGCACCCGGGTCGCCGGGGCCGTCGTGCTCGCGGCCGGCGTGCCCGTGCTCGCGATCGGCGCGCTGATCTGGTCGGTCGGCCTCGAGCGCGCGCTGACCGTGTGGAACGACCAGATGGCGCTGCTGCCGTGGGGCCCGCACCGCATCCTCGGCATCGTCACCTACCTCGGCATCCCGCCCCGCCTGCCGGTCTGGCTGACGCTGTGCGGCGCCGTCCTGGTGGCGCTCGGGCTCGGGCTGCTCCGCGCCCGGCGCCGGGCCGACCCGCGCCCCGAGCCGCGCGAGGCCACGCTGGCCGGCTCGGCGCCGCACTGAATCACGCCCAGGACCGCGCCGGCTCGCGCCGGGCGGCTCCCGCGTCGCACTTGACCCGCGTTCGGGACCGTGGCCGGCGCCCATCGGCTGGCCTCTCCAGGGTGTCGCCGGGTGCCTTTCCGGGCGGCGTTCCGACCGGCCGAGCGATGGCGGCAAAGAGCGGTTGACCGGGTTTGAACCGGTGATCTCCACCATGGCAAGGTGGCGCTCTACCTGCTGAGCTACAACCGCGTGAATGAAAAGGGAAAACAATGGCTGCCGTTTCACGGTAAAGATCGAAACGAATACCGGCAACGCATTAATGTCAAGCAGGCACCCGACAGCAATGCCGTGCAGGGCATCACCTTGCGCTTTGTCGGCGGGCGCGCTGATCCTGGAGTCCCGGGTTCGAGGTGTTTCGCCGATGGAGACCACCGCACCAGGCCAGGACGACACTTTCCCGCAGATCTTCGCCGCCGTGCGCCACGAGCGCCGGCTCAGTCAGAAGGATCTGGCGTTCCGGATGGGGGTCGACCCGTCCTACATCAGTCACGTGGAGCACGGGCGGCACCGGCCCACGCCGGAGTTCGTGCGGCGCGCCGAGGACGCCCTGACCGCCGACGGCCGGCTGAACGAGGCGTTCGCGCATTTCTGGCGGGATCTGCACGGGCCCGACAGCCGGCCGCCGGCACCGGCGCCGGTCGCGTCCGGCAGTGAGGTGATCATCGAGTCCGAGCAGACCGGCGTCACGCTCGGCGCCGACGGCGTCTACCAGATCGTGATCGTGCGGCATCTCCGCAACGTCGGCCCGCGGCCGCTGACCCGCTTTCCGACCCGGATCGACCCCGACGTGTGCCCGCAGGATCCCTACCGGTCGCGGACGGTCTACACCGACAACCCGGTCGAGATGGCGCGGGCCGGGTTCTGGGCCACCCTCGACGGCGAGCCGGCGCCCTGGACGCCGATCCACGATCGGCCCGACTACAAGCGGCTCGACATCCTGTTCGCCCCGGCCGGCGCCCCGCAGCCGGTCTACCCGGGCGACACCGCCGTCGTCGCCTGCGGCTGGGCGCTGCACTGGACGCAGTGGGGCGACTGGCTGGGCCGGGCGGTCCGCTGGCCCACCCGCCACCTGTCGATCACGCTGACCTTCCCGCCGGCGGAGGTCACCGTCGCGGGCCAGGAGATCACCTGGAGCCACGACCGGCCGCTGGAGACCTGCGCCGCGGGCGCCGTGCGCAGCTGGCAGACGAGCAGCCCGGCGCTCGGCGGCATCTACCAGTTCAACTGGCGGCTGACGCCGGCGGCGGTGGGCGTGGCGAACGGGCCGGCGCCCGACCTGCCCTTCCGCGGTCCGGATCCCGCCACGCGCTGAGAACGCGGGGGCGCTGGCGGTCCCGGGCTCGGCGGGGCCGGCGGGCTGGGCTGGGCGCGGCGCGGCGGGGCCGGCGGGCGAGGCGGAGGCACGGCGGGCGAGAGGGCGGCCCTCTGCGGCGCGACGGTGGCGCGGTGAGCTGAGGCCCGGCGGGGCGCGACGGCCCGGGGCGCGGGGGCGATGCGAGCCGCGGCTTGGCGGCGCGCGGCGGCGCGGGCCGGCAACGCCCTGGGGACGCTGCCGGCCGGGCGGTGGGTCAGCGTCGTTTGTGGGCCATCCACTGCCAGATGTGGGTGCCGTGGATGCTGGGGTCGTTGCGGGCCACGTAGATCCAGGACCAGTGGCCGGGGAACTGGTGACCGTTCCAGATGACGTGGTCGTAGAGCGTCATCTCGGCGCCCGGGATGAGGCTGTGGGCGTGGATCGTGTTGTTCTGCGGGTTGACCGTGTCGTCGTCGAGGGAGGCCACCAGCCAGGTCGGGGTGCTGATCTTCGCCAGCGCGGCGTCGGGGACCAGGGGCGGGGCGCCGGGCTCGAACGGCTCGACGACGCCGCAGATCGGCACCGAGGCGGCGAACAGGCGGGGGTAGAGCACGGTCATCTCGAGGCTCATGTAGCCGCCGTTGCTGCAGCCCACCACGTAGATGCGGTCGCGGTCGACGTCGTGACGGCGGCCGACCTCGCGGATGATCTCGAGGATCTGCGGGCCGAAGCGCGGGCCGTCCTCGATCCAGTACGAGGTGCTCTGCGGCGCTACCACGTAGGCGCCGCCGAAAATGCGCTGCGCGGTGGGGGTGGAGAAGCCGAGCGCCCCGCGGTTGGCCCGCAGCGTGGTCTCGTTGTCGTAGTAGTTGTCCGGCAGTGAGGCGCCCTCGCCGCCGCCGTGCAGCCAGACGACCAACGGGCTGCGGCGCCCGTGATGCGGCGAGAAAAGCCGATATTTCATGCCGGAACCGGAGGTGTGGTAGCTGTACGCGTCCACTTCCGGGTTGACCAGCCGGCCCTGCACGAACTGCGAGATCGTGACCGGTCCGCCGCCGTGCCGGCGCATGAGAGGCGCCGTCTGCGTGATCGTGTAGACGAGGTTCAGCCGGACGTTGCGGCCCTTGCTGACGATGTACCCGAGCGTCCCGCCCCCGAGCTGGCCCTCGGCGTAGCTGAGCTCGAGCACGATGTTCCCGCGCCGGTCGAGCCGGGCCCGGGTGACGGGACGGTCCAGGTCGTACTCGCTGAAGATCTGGTCCCCGGCGGCGATCGGGATCGGGCTGGTCGCCTTGGCGTGCACGGCGAACGTGCCGGTGGTGAGGCTCGCCGGGTCGATCGGCCCGAGCCGGGCGGCGTCGAGCGTGAGCGCGACGACCTGTTCGCCGCCGTCGAGCGTCACGGCATTGAGGACGAAGCGGACAGCGGTCGAGTGGTGGCCGCCGGCCTGAGCGGCAGTGCTGGGGAGGACGAGGCCGGCGGCGGCTCCCGCGCCGGCGACGAGAACAGAGCGTCGACTGATGTTTTCGGCCATGCTGACTCCCTCGCGTCGTTGAGAGGTCGATGAGGCTCGATCAATACAGGTCTACTCGCCGACGGCGGTCCTGTCGACCGGAGGAGGAGAAGAGCGGATCAGTCGTACGGCCCGGCTTCCTCGATCCACCGCAGGAAGCGCGACGCCGGCGGCGCCAGGCGCCGATCCGTGCGCCAGGTCAGCCCCACCACCCGCTCGGCGCCGGGCGCCGACAGCGGAATGCCGACGGTGCCGGTGGCGCCGGCGAACTGCTCGGGCACGAGCGCCACCCCCAACCCGGCGCCGACCAGGCCCTCCACCGTCCCGAGGTCGCCGATCTCGAAGGCCACCCGCAGCGTCACCCCGGCCGCCGCGAACAGCTCCTCGACCTGGGCGCGGAAGCCGAACCCGGGCGGCACGGTGACGAAATCCTCCCCCGCGACGTCGGCGAGCCGGGCCGTGCGGCGGCCGGCCAGGCGGTGCCCGGCCGGGACGATGAGAGCCAGGCGAAGGCGTTGGAGCATGATCCAGCCGTACGGGCCATCCGGCCGCGGCGCGGTCACCGCCAGCTCGGCCACGCCGTCCGCCAGGTCGCGCACGATCTCGTGGTGCGGCTCCTGACGCAGCTCGATCCGCAGGCGGGGCGCCCGGGCGCGGACGTCGTGCAGCATGCGCGGCACCAGCGAGGTCGACATCGAGTCGAGGAACGCCAGCCGCACCGTGCCCGCCTCCGGATCGAGCACGCTGGCCAGGTCGCCCCGCAGCCGGTCGTGCCGCTCGACGATGTCGCGGGCCGCGGCCAGCGCAAGGTCGCCCAGCGGGTTCGGGTGCACGCCCCGGGCGTCGCGCTCGAACAGGCGCGCACCCAGCTCCTGCTCGACCCGGGCGAGCAGCCGGGACAGCGTCGGCTGGCTGGTGTGCAGGGCGGCGGCCGCCTCGGTGACGTGGCGGTGCTCACCCAGGGCGAGCAGCGCCCGGAGATCCTCGATCTGCACGGCAGGGAGCATACGCCGTACGCATGAGTCCATTGTTTTTGATGTATTGGACGCATGGTGGCAGGTCGGCGCATCGTCGGCCGGGTGACCCACGGATATCGCGCCGGTGAAGCCGGGTACCGCCGCGTCTGCCTCGCCCTGTTCGCGGCCGGGGTGGCCACGTTCGCCCTGCTCTACAGCACGCAGGCGGTGCTGCCCGAGCTCGCCGGCGCGTTCGCGCTGACGCCCGCGCAGAGCTCCTGGTCGCTGTCGGCGGCGACGGTCGGGCTCGGGGTCGCGCTGCTGGTCACCGGCCCGATGTCGGAGAAGGTGGGCCGCACCCGGCTGATCCACGTGTCGCTGGCGGCGTCCGGCATCGTGGGACTGGCCTGCGCGGTCGCCCCCGGATGGCACGCGCTGCTCGGGTTGCGGCTGCTGCAGGGCGTGGCGCTGGCCGGGCTGCCCGCGGTCGCGACCGCCTACCTGCGCGAGGAGCTGCACGCCTCCACGCACGCCCGGGCGGCCGGGCTCTACATCGGCGGGACCGCGCTGGGTGGCATGGCCGGCCGGCTGGTCACGGCCGGGGTCGCCGAGGCGTACGGATGGCGCTGGTCCTTGGCCGTTGTCGCCCTGCTCGGGCTGGGTTGCGCCGTGCTGGTCGCGCTCGTGCTGCCGGCGTCGCGCAACTTCGCGCCGCGCCGGGAGCGGGCGGCGACGCTGCGGACGCTCACCGACCCGGCGCTGCTGTCGCTGTACGGGATCGGCGCGTGCGCGATGGGCGCCTTCGTGGCCGTCTACAACGCGATCGGCTTCCGGCTGACGTCGGCGCCGTTCCTGCTCGGCGCGGGCGCGGCGGGCGCGGTCTTCCTGGTCTATCCGGTCGGGACGCTCAGCTCGACGGTGTCGGGGCGGCTGGCCGACCGGTTCGGGCGGCGGGCGGTGATGCCGTTCGGCTGCCTGCTCACCGCGGCCGGGCTGCTGCTCACGCTGCCCGACCGGCTGCCGGTCGTGGTGATCGGGCTCGCGGTGATGACCGCCGGGTTCTTCTGCGTGCACGGCGTGGCCAGCGGCTGGGTGCCGGTGCGGGCGCACGCGGGCGGGCTGCCGGCCGGCCAGGCGGCGTCATTGTACCTGTTCGCCTACTACGCCGGCTCGTCGATCTTCGGCAGCCTCTCCGGGGTGGCGTGGTCGCTCGCCGGCTGGCCCGCGGTCGTCTCGCTGTCGCTGGTCTTCGTCGTGATCAGCGGTTTCCTGTCGGCCGGTCTCCGTCGCGTCCCCGCTCTGGTCGTTCCTTCGACCTAGTGCCGTTGGGTACTTTGGGTGCCTGATGCGCGTTCCCACGGTGGTGGACGGGTGGCTGCGGGGCACCGCGGCGGAACTGACCGTGGACTCCCCCGGCTGGTTCGCCTGGCTCGGCGGCGACGACGCGCGGTCCTTCTCGTACCGGGCGCCGGCCGGCACCTACACCGCGCGCAAGGAGAGCCGGCAGCGTGGCGGCGCCTACTGGGTCGCCTATCGCACGGCGGCCGGCCGCCAGCACAAGCTCTACCTGGGCAAGGGCAGGGATCTGACGGCCGCGCGCCTGACCGAGGCGGCGGCCGCTCTGGCCGTACGCGTGTCCGGGTTTCCGCTGCTCGCGACCAAGCTCTTCGTTCCCCGGCCGCCGCCCGGTCTGGTCACCCGGCCGCGTTTGCTCGATCGGCTCGACGCCGGCCTCGCCACCGCCCGATGCTCCGTCGTGACCGGGCCGGCCGGCGCCGGGAAGACCAGCCTGCTGGCCTCGTGGCTGGCCCGCGTGGACCGGCCGGCCGGGTGGCTCACCCTGGACGAACGGGATCGGGACGCGGGCCAGGTGCTGCGCTATCTGATTGCCGCGCTGCGGGCCGTCGCTTCCGATTGCGGGCGTACGGCGCTGGTCCGCCTCGACGCGGCGCGGCCCCCACCGGCCTCCCTCGTCCTGACCGAGATCGTCAACGACCTGGCGGCGCTGACCACGCCCGCCCTGCTGGTGCTGGACGACTATCACCTCGTACGGGCGGATGCCGTGCACGAAGCGGTCGCGTTCCTCCTCGAGCACCTCCCGCCCGCCCTGCATCTGGTGATCGCCGGCCGCTCGGACCCGCCGCTGCCGCTGCCCCGCCTGCGCGCCCGAGGTCAGCTGGCCGAGGTGCGCGCCGCGGATCTGGCCTTTACACATGCCGAGGCGGCGGTGTTCCTTTCGGGGACGAGTCGCGGCGCCCGGTCTCCGATGCGTCTCGGCGGCGATGAGGTGGCGGCGCTGGTCGAGCGCACCGAGGGCTGGGCGGCCGGTCTCCAGCTGGCCGGGCTGGCCCTGCGCGACCGCACCGACCCGGCGGCGTTCGTGGCCGCCTTCGCCGGCGGAAACCGGCTGGTGGCCGACTACCTGACGGCCGAGGTGCTGGACCGGCAGCCACCGCCGGTGCGGCGCTTCCTGCTGGCCACCGCCGTGCTGGACCGGATGTGCGCGCCGCTGTGCGACGAACTGCTGGACACCTCGGACGCGCGGGAGATGTTGGAGCAGCTGGAGCGGGCCAACCTGTTCCTGGTGCCGCTGGACGACGAGCGAATCTGGTACCGCTACCACCATTTGTTCGCCGACGCGTTGCGGGCGCAGGCAGATGGGGATTCGGGGTCGCTCCACCGGCGGGCGGCCGCGTGGTTCGGCCGGGCCGGGCTGCTTCCCGAGGCCATCGGCCACGGGTTGGCCGGCGGCGCGATCACGGAGGCGGCATCGTGGGTCGAGACGCTGGCACCGTCCCTGTTCGCGACCATGGGCATTCATCCCCTGCTTGCGGAGTGGCTGGGGGCGCTGCCGGATGCGGTCGTCCGGAGCCGGCCGCGTCTGTGCCTGGCCCGGGCCTGGTTGCTGATCCATCGCGTGGAGCTGGATGAGGCCGTGATGTGGGTCGATGCTGCCTCGCGTGCTTCCTCTGCCGCGCCCACCGCCTCCGCCGCTTTCGCCGCTTTCGCCGCGCCCACCGCCTCCGCCGCTTTCGCCGCGCCCACCGCCTCCGCCGCTTTCGCCGCGCCCACCGCCTCCGCCGCTTTCGTCGCCCCCGCGGCCTCCGCGGCCTCCGCGGCCTCCGCGGCCTTCGCGGCCTTCGATGCGGCTCTCCTCTCGGGCGAAGCAGTAGCCGATGCCGCCGCGGTGGCCGCGACCCGCGCCTATCTCTCGACCGTCGCGCCCGACGTGGCACCCGATATCGCCCGCGGCCTGGCCTCCCGTGCCCGGCGTGACCTTCCGCCGGACGACGAGGCCTACCGCAATGTCGCGGCCATGAGCCTGGGGCAGGCCGCGCTCGCCCTGGGCCGGCTCGACGAGGCCGAGCAGGCGTTCGCCGAGTCCGCCCGGCTCGCGCGCCGGGCCGGGCTGGCCCAGGGAAGCCTCACCGCAACCACCCAGCAGATCAATGTCCAACGCCTGCGCGGCGCCCACCGGCAGGCGCTGGCCACCGCCCGCGCGGCCCTGGCCCGAGCCGGCGACCAGGTCGTGGGCCGGCTCCGGACCGTCCTGGCCGACCTGCTGATCGACGAGCACGAGTTGGCCGCGGCCTCAATGCCCGATGGGGAAGGCCCGGCCCCGGCCTCGGCCCTGCCACCCACGACCGGCCACCACGACCTGGCCTCGGCCCTGCCGCCCACGACCGGCCACCACGACCTGGCCTCGGCCCTGCCACCCACGACCGGCCACCACGACCTGGCCTCGGCCCTGCCACCCACGACCGGCCACCACGACCTGGCCGCCGCGTGGCCGGCGGCGATCGACGGGATGGCGGCGCCGCGCGACTTCGGGGACGCGCCGCCGCTCGTGCTGCTGGGCGCTCTGCCGGTCGTGCGGCTGCACCTGGCCGAGGGCAACCCGGCCGCCGCCGAGGCCGTGCTGGACGAGGTGCGGCCACTCGTCCAGGGCGGCCCGTACCCGATGGTCACCCGCCTGCTCGAAGCGGCCGAAGCCCGGGTACGCCTGGCCCGCGGCGACCGGGACGCGGCCGTCGAGTGGGCCACCGCAGTCGCCTGGACCGGCCCGGTCGAGCCGCGCGTGCTCGCCGACATGCTGCGCTTCGGGGCGGCCGGGGTCGAGGCCGTGGCGGTCACTCCGGCCCGCATCCTGGTCGCCGCCGGCCTCGGCGAACGGCATCGGGAAATCGCCCGGGACCTGGCCGCGCGGCACGGCCTGGGCTGGCTGCGAACGCGACTGGCGTCGCTGCCGCCCGCACCACCGGTGCCACCCGAGCCGTCCACGCTGCCACCCGCGCCACCCGAGCCGTCCACGCTGCCACCCGCGCCACCCGCGCCACCCGAGCCGCCCACGCTGCCACCCGCGCCACCCGCGCCACCCGCGCCACCCGCGCCACCCGCGCCACCCGCGCTACCCGTGCCACCCGCGCTGCCAGCGCCGCTCGCGCTGTCCACGTTGCCACCCGCGCAGCCCGCGCCGCCCGCATCGCGCGCAGACCTCCCGCCACCGCGCACAGACCTGCCGGCATCCCGCGCACCCCACCCGTCCCCGCTGATCGAGCCGCTGACCGAGCGTGAACAGGAAGTCCTGCGACTGGTGGCGGCCGGCTGCTCGACCGCCGAGATCGCGGCCGGGCTCTACGTGGAACCGAGCACCGTCAAGACCCATCTCATTCATCTGTACCGGAAACTGGGCGTTCACAGCCGTACCTCCGCGGTGGCCCGCGCCCGCGCGCTCGCGCTGCTGGAATGAATTCCACCCTCCGGTGGACGTGCTCCCGGCGCCGCGCCGGGAGGCTCACGGCATGACTATTTCGACGACTTTCACGCCGCTGGAAGAGAGCCTCTTCGTCACGCTGAACGCGCGGGCCCTGGACAGCCGCCGCGCCCGGCCCATTCTCGGCGACACCACCGCCGACCGGATCGTGCGCGAGGTCGACTACGACTTCGCCGCGCTGCACCCCGACACCAACCTGATTCTCAACGTCGCGCTCCGGGCCCGGAAGCTCGACCAGGTCGCCTCGGCGTTCCTGGCCCGCAATCCCGGCGCGATCGGCCTCGATCTGGGCGCCGGCCTCGACACCCGGCTGGCCCGGCTCGGCTCGTTCCCGGCCGCCGACTGGTACGACGTCGATCTCCCCGAGGTGGCCGAGGCCCGCCGCCGCCTCCTGCCCGGCGGCAACGTCATCGCGGCCGACGTGCGCGATCCCGGCTGGCTCGGCGCGATCCCGTCCGGCCGGCCCGCCGTGATCGTCGCCGACGGCCTGATGGGCTTCCTCAGCCGCGACGAGCTGGTGACATTGTGGAACCGCCTGCTCGACCATTTCCCGCGCGGCGAGATCGTCTTCAACAGCTACACCCGATTCGCCGTACGCGTGGCGCGTCACGCCCGCGGCACGAGCTCGGTCGCCGGCCTCATCCGGTTCCCCGGCATGGACGATCCCCACGAGCCCGAACAATGGAATCAACGGCTTCATCTCGTACGGGAAATCCTCCTCAGCCGTGAGCCCGAGGTGGCCGAGTTTCCCCCGGGCTGGCGCCGCTATCACCGTCTCGCCGCGCACAGCACCGCGTGGTCCCGCACCGGCACGATCGTGCTGCATTACCGCTTCGACGAGCCCTCGCCGGGAACCCGAACCGCCCCCGAGGTGTCATAGGAGCGCTACCTAGTGCCGGGGAGGGCTCGATGCGGTCAGCGAGAACCGTCGCCGTGGTGACCGCCGTGTGCTGCGCGGCCGGCTGCACCGCGAAGCCGAAGCCCACGCCGGCACCGGTCGCGAGCGCGGCACCCGGCGCGAGCGCGGCACCCGGCGCGAGCGCGGCACCCGGCGCGAGCGCGGCACCCGGCGCGAGCGCGGCACGCGTGGGCGCACCGGCTTCCCCGAGCGCGGCGGCGACCTTGCCGGCCGGGACGATCGGTCTCGACTGTGCCGGTTCGATCGACGTCGTGCCGGCGCCGCCCACGCCGTACGCCGGCGTTCTCGACGCGGTGGCCCTGGACACGTCGACTCTGCAGGCCAACTCCACGGACGGAACCGACCCGCACCGTCTCTTCGCCAAGACCGGACTCCTCGTTCACGCCGGGCACGAGTCAACCTTGACCGTGCCCGCGCCGTGGGCCTCCCGCCTCTCCATCGCGTGGGGCAATCACGCGGCCGAGTGGACGACCAGCCTGCACATCCCGGCCTGCCCGCAGCCGCCGTCGCCGCCCGGGGCGTGGCTGGTGTATCCCGGCGGATTTTCGCTGGACCGGCCCGCGTGCGTCCCTCTGCAGGTGAGCGCCGCCGGCCGGACGACCACCGTGCACATTTCGGTCGGCACCCGCTGCCCCGACTAATCGAGCAGGTCATGATGCGGTCCCGGCGGCCCGAGCGTCGTGGCTGAGGTGCCCCGGCGCACGGACTCACCGCCGTCGGGCCAGCGCGTGACGAACTGGTCGCCGCTGGCATCGTCATAGCGAATGACCGTGACGTCACCGATCTCGACCGCATACAGCCGGAAGTCCCCCGGCACCGGCTGCCAGCCGAGAACTTCGGACACCACGGCGGCATAACGCTCCTGAACGGCGACCCCGGTCTCGGCCCGGGCCGTACCGCGGATCTTGTATTCGCCCTCGCCCCCGTCCCGGCTGGTGATCACGCTGTGCACCAGCAGTCGCGCGTCCCGATCGAGGTCGCGCACCTTGGCCGACGCCGGCATCATCGACAGCCACAGCTCCCCGTCGAGCACGAGCGGCTCGACGGGGCTGAGCCTCGGCGTGCCGTCCCGCCGGATCGTGACGACCAGCACCACTCCCGGTGCGAGCAGCCGCCGGCGGCCGGCCTCGGCCAGCCGGGGCTGCCGCTCCGCCATCTCCGACCATCGCATCGTCGCTGCTCCTCCCGCCGCACTTCGTCGGACCATCGGTATACCGCCACCCCCTGACACTTTCGCGGTCGCCTGTGGACGGCCGGCCCAGAAATGTCATACGCCGGCCCTACATTCGCCCCACCCGCTAACGGGGTGGGGACCCAACGGCGCGGAACCCAACGGCCTGGAACCCAACGGCGCGGAACCCAACGGCCTGGAACCCAACGGCGTGGAACCCGGCGTGGGACCCAACGGCGACGGCGATCCAGCGGCGACGGCGATCCAGCGGCGACGGCGATCCAGCGGCGACGGCGATCCAGCGGCGACGCGACGTGGGCGGTGAGCCGGCCAACCGCGGGCGACAAGCCGCCACTGGCCCCAACACGGGAGGCAAGCCGCCACCGGCCCAACACGGGCGACAAGCCGCCAACGGCCCAACGTGAGCGGCAAACTGACGCCGGCGCCGACGTGAGCGACAAGCCGCCGCCGGCGCCAACGTGGGCGGCGACCCAACGGCAACCGGGCGCGACACCCATCCGAATACCCCGGCCCATGAAACCGCCCCACCGAATGCATTCTGCAACGCGTTCAGGGTCGCCCGCGGCGGTCACCCGCACTCGCCGGATCGTGCCAATCCCAATCGGCCGAGCGGCGAAAAGGCGGCCCAATCTCGCTACTAAATCGAGCAATCTTTGCTCTGCGGGAAACATTGTGACCTGATTAGAAAACGGTCCACCCAAATGTGTGGCATTCACTTCCTACTATGCCGAGCGCGGCGATGAGGCCGCGCAGGGATCGACGGAAGGAATTGTGCATGCCACGTCTCGGCAGAACCGTCCTGGTGGCCGGAATGGTCGCTGGGCTGCTCGTCGCCGGTGCTGCGGCGCCGGCCTCGGCGGCCGCGGCCAAGACCGATCACACCAGCGCCCAGGAGCGTAAGCGGGTCGACCGCGTGCCGACGCCGAAGCTCGGCTGGTACAAGTGCTACGACATCGCCGAATGCGCCACGACCCGGCTTCCGCTCGACTATGACAACCCGAAGGGCGCCACGACGGAGATCGCCGTTCTCCGGATCAAGGCGAAGGATCAGAAGCACAAGATCGGCAGCCTGTTCCTCAACCCGGGCGGGCCCGGCGGATCGGGCACCAGCATCGCGTACGGGGCGCCGGACTTCCTGAGCAAGCCGGTGCTCGACCGGTTCGACATCGTCGGATTCGACCCGCGCGGCATCGCGTTCAGCGACAACGTCAAGTGCTTCAAGTCGGTCAAGGACCAGACCGCGGTGCTCGGCCAGATGAACGTGGCGTTCCCGTGGGGCAAGGCCGAGGAGGCGAAGTACGTCGACGCGGCCAAGAAGCTGGGCAAGGCCTGCTCGACCACGGGCAAGCCGCTGTCCGGCTCGATGTCGACGGCCGAGGTCGTCCGCGACATGGAGGTCCTGCGCCGCGCCGTCGGCGACAAGAAGCTGAACTACCTGGGCTTCTCCTACGGCACTGCGATCGGGCAGTACTACGCCGACATGTTCCCGGACCGGTTCCGCTCGATCGTGGTCGACGGCGTGCTCGACCCCGAGCACTGGGTCGGCACCAAGAAGACCGCCGCCCAGGAGCAGGACGAGCGGCTGCGCTCGGCCGACGGGGCGTACCGGGCGCTGCAGGAGATCCTCAAGCGCTGCGACAAGGCGGGCGAGAAGTACTGCGTGTTCGCGGCCGGGAACCCGGTCAAGAACTTCGACGTCATCGCCCAGAAGCTGCGGGCGAAGCCGCTGGTCGTGTCCGATGAGGACGGCACCTTCACGATCACCTACGCGGACTTCGTGGGCGGCATCCTCGGCGACCTGTACGACGTGGGGGCCGGCGACTGGGTCACCCTGGACGCGCAGTACATCTGGACGCTGCTCAACCCGGCGAGCGCCAAGGCGAAGTCCGTCGCGCGGGCCGGCCTGATCAAGCGGATCCGGGACGCCAAGGCCAAGGCGAGCCGGGACTTCCCGTACGACAACAGCGTCGAGTCGTTCACCGGCGTCGACTGCACCGACGCGTTGCACCCGAAGGACGCGGGTCAGTGGCCGGCGCTGATGGCCAAGGCCGACAAGCGGGCGCCCTACTTCGGCCGGGTGTGGGGCTGGGCGACGGCGCCGTGCGCGCGCAACACCTGGACCGTGCGCGACGAGGACGCGTACACCGGGCCCTGGAACCGCAAGACGGCCTCGCCGGTGCTGATCGTCGGCACCAAGTGGGACCCGGCGACCAACTACGACGACGCGGTCTCGGCGTCCAAGCGGCTGCCCAACAGTCGCCTGCTGTCGAACACCAACTGGGGCCACACGTCGTACGGCACGTCGGCCTGCGCGACCGGCGCGATCGACACCTACCTGCTCAAGCTCACCCTGCCGGCCAAGGGCAAGGTGTGCCAGGGCGAGTACCAGCCGTTCCTGGAGCCGCTGCCGACCGACCCCGAGGGCTCAGCGACCGCCTCGACGCTGAGCGCGACCGCGGTTCAGGCGCAGCGGCCGCCGGTGGCCGGACCGCTGATGCCGTCGACCCTCAACGGCACCCGCTAAAAAGATCAACAGCAAGGGACGAGCCCGGCCGGTACGGCCGGGCTCGTCGCAAATAGACGATCAGACGAGGTCGAAGCGGTCCAGCTCCATGACCTTCGTCCAGGCCTTCACGAAGTCGGCCACGAACTTGCCGTGGGCGTCCTCGCTCGCGTACACCTCGGACAGGGCCCGCAGCTGCGAGTTCGAGCCGAAGATGAGGTCGACCGCGGACGCCGTCCACTTCACCTGGTCGGTGGCGAGGTCGCGGATCTCGTACACCTGCTCCTCGGACTCCGACGCCTTCCACCGGGTGCCCGGCGACAGCAGGTTCTTGAAGAAGTCGTTGGTGAGCGTGCCCGGCTTGTCGGTGAGCACGCCGTGCCGGGTGCCGCCGGCGTTGGCGCCGAGCGAGCGCAGGCCGCCGACCAGCACGGTCATCTCGGGCGCGGTGAGGTTCAGCATGTACGCCCGGTCGACGAGCAGCACCTCGGGCTGGGTCTTCTCGCCCGGCCGCAGGTAGTTGCGGAAACCGTCGGCACGCGGCTCGAGCACCGCGAACGACTCGACGTCGGTCTGGTCCTGGGTCGCGTCGGTGCGGCCCGGCCGGAACGGCACGGTCACCTCGACGCCGGCGTCCTTCGCGGCCTTCTCGACCGCGGCCGAGCCGGCCAGCACGATCAGGTCGGCCAGCGAGATCTTGGCGCCGCCCGCCTCGTTGAACTCCTTCTGGATGCCCTCGAGGACGCTCAGCACGGACGCGAGCTGCGCCGGCTGGTTGACCTCCCAGGCGTTCTGCGGCTCGAGCCGGACGCGGGCGCCGTTCGCGCCGCCGCGCTTGTCGGTGGAGCGGAAGCTCGCCGCCGACGCCCACGCGGTGGAGACCAGCTGCGCGGCCGGGACGCCGGCCTCGAGCACCTTGGCCTTGAGCGCGGCGATGTCGGCGTCGCCGACCAGCTCACCCTCGGCCGCGGGAACCGGGTCCTGCCAGAGCTGCTGCTCGGCCACCCACGGGCCGAGGAAGCGGCTGACCGGGCCCATGTCGCGGTGCAGCAGCTTGTACCAGGCCTTGGCGAACGCCAGCGCGAACTCGTCGGGGTTCTCCAGGAACCGGCGCGAGATCGGGCCGTAGGTCGGGTCGAAGCGCAGCGACAGGTCGGTCGTGAGCATCGTCGGCTTGTACTTCTTCGACGGGTCGAACGGGTCCGGGATGAGGTCGGGGGCGTCCTTGGCGACGTACTGCTTCGCGCCACCGGGGCTGGTGGACAGCTCCCACTCGTACCCGAAAAGGATCTCGAAGAAGCGGTTGCTCCACTGGGTCGGCTTGTCCGTCCAGGTGACCTCGAGGCCGCTGGTGATGGTGTCGGCGCCCTTGCCCGAGCCGTTGGTGCTCAGCCAGCCGAGGCCCTGCGCCTCGATCGGGGCGCCCTCGGGCTCGGGGCCGACGTGGTTGTCGGCGATGCCGGCGCCGTGGGTCTTGCCGAAGGTGTGGCCGCCGGCGATGAGCGCGACGGTCTCCTCGTCGTTCATCGCCATCCGGCCGAAGGTCTCCCGGATGAAGTGGGCGGCGGCCAGGAAGTCGGCGCTGCCCTTCGGGCCCTCGGGGTTGACGTAGATGAGGCCCATCTCGGTCGCGCCGACGGTGTCCGCCATCGAGCTCTCCGAGACGTAACGCTCGTCGCCGAGCCAGGCGTCCTCGGGACCCCAGAAGATCTCCTCGGGCTCCCACACGTCCTCGCGGCCGAAGCCGAATCCGAAGGTGGTGAAGCCCATCGACTCCAGGGCCACGTTGCCGGCCAGCACCAGCAGGTCGGCCCAGGAGATCTTCTGCCCGTACTTGGCCTTGACCGGCCAGAGCAGGCGGCGGGCCTTGTCCAGGTTGGCGTTGTCGGGCCAGCTGTTGAGCGGCGCGAACCGCTGGCCGCCGTCGCCGGCGCCACCGCGGCCGTCCTCGATCCGGTACGTGCCGGCGGCGTGCCAGCTGAGGCGGATCATCAGGCCGCCGTAGTGGCCGAAGTCGGCCGGCCACCAGTCCTGCGACGTGGTCAGGACCGTCGTGATGTCGCGCTTGAGCGCCTCGACGTCGAGCTTGGCGAACTCGCTCGCGTAGCTGAAGTCGGGGCCGAGGGGGTTGCCCTTGGACGAGTGGGCGTGCAGCACGGACAGGTCGAGCTGGTTGGGCCACCAGTCCCGGTTCGTGCGGGGGCGACCGCCGGTGTGCGGCTGCGGCGCGTCGATCGCCGGGTTCTCGCTCTCACTGCCGTGCGCGGTCGCCGAGTCGTGCGCGACCGGGCAGCCTGCGGCCTTCGGGTCCAGGTTGTCGCTCATTTGCTTCCTTCCGAGCGGGCGGATTTCTGGCACTGGGGGCAGACGCCCCAATAGACGACCTCCGCCTCGTCGATCACGAAGTCGTGGTCGTCCGAGGCGGTGAGACAGGGGGTGTGACCGGCGGCGCAGTCCACGTCGGCGATGGATCCGCAGGAGCGGCAGACGACGTGATGGTGGTTGTCCCCCACCCGGGTCTCATAACGCGCCGTGGCACCGGCGGGCTGGATGCGGCGCACCAGACCGGCGTCGGTGAGCGCTCGCAGCACATCGTAGATCGCCTGGTGGGAGACCGTCGGGTGATCGGCCCGCACCAGCTCGATCACCGTGTCGGTGTCGACGTGGCGGTGCTCTCGCAGCGCGGCGAGCACGGCCAGCCGGGGTCGGGTCACGCGCAACGAGGACGCCCGGAGCTGCGCCTCGTGGTCGGTCACCCGACGAACCCTAGGCCCCAATCTGGAATTAATCAAGATTGGCTCGCGGGTCGCGAAAGTGTCGGAGCCGGGCGCTAGGGTGGCCCCACCCTCGGAGGGCGGGGCTGGGTGGGGCGGTCAGAGCGTCCCTCAGCGGGCCGCCTTCAGCGGCGTCTCCCCCAGGTGCTCGCGGAACTCGACCAGGGAGTCGAAGACCCGCTCGGCGCCGGCCTCGGTGAGCTCATCAACGGCGAAACCACCGGTGTGCACGGCGATCGTCGGCACGCCGAGCTTGCCGGCCGCGACGCAGTCCCACGTCGAGTCGCCGATCATGATGCCGTCGGCGCCGCCGACGCGGCGCAGGGCGGTCGCCACCAGGTCGGGGGCGGGCTTGCTGTTCTCGACGTCGTCGGCGGTGGTCCAGGCGTCGGCCAGGTCGCGGGCGTCGAGCAGGTCGAGGAAGTGGTCGACGTGCTTCTTCTTGCCCGAGCTGGCGAGCACCACCCGGAAGCCGCGCGACCGGACGTCCTCGAGCAGCTCCCGGGCGCCGTCGAAGGGGCGCACCTCGTCGATGAGCTTGTCGAACTCCTCGGTCTGCGCGTCCCGCAGCTCGTCCCCGTGCGAACGCTCCACCGCATCGCCGGCCACCGCCGGAACGAGCTGCTCGCCGCCCATGCCGATGGCCCGGTGCAGGCGCCACACCGGGAGCGTGATGCCGGAGCGCCGGAAGGCCCGGTACCAGGCCAGGGCGTGCTGGTAGTTCGTGTCGACCAGGGTGCCGTCGACGTCGAAGATCGCGGTGTCGGCCATGCCGATGGCATACCCCGGGAACCGGCGTAGAATCCTCACTTACACGTGTAAGCGAGACGACCAGCGCGGAGGATCATGACCATGGCCAACCCCGACGACCTGCTCGCGACGATGTCCCCGGCGGAGAAGGCCGGGCAGCTGACCCAGTTCTTCTACTTCAAGCTGCCGGCCGGGGCGCAGACCGACCCGGCCCTGGGCCTCGACCCGGAGGCGCAGCCCCGGGCGGTCGAGGCCGAGCTCGGCCGGGGCGCGGCCGGCTCGCTGCTGTTCGTCACCGACCCGGCCGAGATCAACCGGTTGCAGCGGCTCGGGGTCGAGGGCAACGCGCACGGCGTGCCGCTGCTGTTCGGGTTCGACGTCATCCACGGCCTGCGCACGATCTTCCCGGTGCCGATCGCGATGGCGGCCTCGTGGGACCTGGAGACGATCGAGCGCGGCCAGGCGGTCGCCGGGCGCGAGGCGCGGGCGGTCGGCATCCACTGGACGTTCGCGCCGATGGTGGACATCGCCCGCGACCCGCGGTGGGGACGGATCATCGAGGGCGCGGGCGAGGACCCGTTCCTCGGCGCGGCGGTCGCGGCGGCCCAGGTGCGCGGGTTCCAGCAGCACATCATCGCCGGGCCCAAGCACTTCGGCGGGTACGGGGCGGCGCTCGGCGGCCGTGACTACGACGAGGCCAACCTCTCCGACCACGAGCTGTGGAACGTGTACTTCCCGCCGTTCGAGGCCGCGATCAAGGCCGGCGCCGGGAACGTGATGACCGCGTACATGGACCTCAACGGCATCCCGGCGTCGGCCAGCCACTGGCTGTTCACCGAGGTGCTGCGGGAGACGTGGGGCTTCGACGGGTTCGTGGTCAGCGACGCGAACGCCGTACGCAACCTGGTCACTCATGGTTTCGCCAAGGACCTGGCCGAAGCCGGCGCCCGCGCGGTGACGGCCGGCGTCGACATGGAGATGGCGATCACCGATCCGGCGTACGCCCATCTGCCCGGCGCCGTCGCAGAAAAAGCCGTCGACGAGAAGGTGCTCGACGAGCGGGTTCGCAAGATCTTGGAGGCCAAGGTACGGCTGGGCCTGTTCGACGACCCGTATGTCGACGAGGACCGGGCCCGCGAGGTGCTGGCCGATCCGGCCCACCGGTCGGCGGCGCGCGAGGCCGCCCAGCGCTCGGCCGTCCTGCTGCGCAACGAGGGCGACCTGCTGCCGCTCGACCCCGCCGCGCCCGGCTCGATCGCGGTGATCGGGCCGCTCGCCGACTCGAAGCGGGACACGCTCGGCCCGTGGGTGTTCGACTACGACCTCGGCGAGACCGTCACCGTGCTCGACGGCATCCGCGCCGCCGTGGGAGAAAAGGCCGCGGTCACCTACGCCCGGGGCATTGCGGCCGGCCAGCGTACGTTCCCGTCGATGTTCGACATGTTCGGCGGCAACGCCCCGACCGATCCCGACGGGTTCGACGCGGACAGTGAGTTTGCCCGGGCCGTGGAGGCGGCCACGGCCGCCGACGTCGCGGTCGTGGTGCTGGGCGAGTGGCAGAACATGATCGGCGAGGCCGCGTCCCGGTCGTCGCTGGACCTGCCGGGCCGCCAGCTGGAGTTGCTGCAGGCCGTCGTGGCGACCGGCACGCCGACCGTGCTGCTGGTGATGAACGGGCGGCCGCTCGACCTGCGCTGGGCCGCGGCCAACGTGCCGGCGATCCTCGACATCTGGTACCCCGGCACGCAGGGCGGCGCGGCCGTGGCCGACCTGCTCTTCGGCGCCGTCTCGCCGGGCGGCAAGCTGCCGTTCTCCTGGCCGCGCACGGCCGGCCAGATCCCGATGATCTACTCGCACACCACGTCGCACGAGCCGGACAACCAGGCCCGCCGCTACTGGGACGAGGAGAGCACGCCGCTGTTCCCGTTCGGGCACGGCCTGAGCTACGGGAAGTTCCGGTACAGCGACCTGACCGTCGACCGGGCCGCGATCCCGGCCGACGGCACCGTCACGGTGTCGGTCGAGGTCGCCAACGAGTCGGACCGCGAGGCGGCCGAGGTCGTGCAGCTCTACCTCCACCAGCGCCACGGGACGGCCTCTCGTCCCGTACGGGAGCTCAAGGGATTTGATCGTGTCGTGGTTCCGGCGCGCGGAAACCGGCGGGTCCAGTTCGCGATCGGCCCCGAGCACCGCCGCTACTGGAACGCCGTGGCCCGCGACTGGGTGCTCGACGACTCCACCTTCGACGTGTGGGTGGGCGGCAGCTCGACCGCCGAGCTCGCGGCCACATTCGAGGTCGGCGCGGCCGGCTAGGCGCGGGCCCAGATCCGGAGCGGGCCGATCCGGGCGAAACCCGCCGCCAGCGCCGCCGTCAGGTCTTCGCCGTGCTCGTAGCCGACCAGGTCGAGGCCGGGGAACAGCGCGGCGGCGGCGTGGATGGCGGCCGACCAGACGCCGTCCAGGTCGGCCGGGACGGTCGCGAAAAGGTTGGAAACGCCGACCACGCCGGCGGCCCGGTTCAGGACGGCGCCGCCGCGGGAGTCGACGGCCAGGATCGCCACGTCCGGGTCGTCGAGCAGCGGCGGCCGGAAGATGTCGCCGCCGCCCCAGGCGGCGTGCCACTCGCGAAGCTCGGCGGGCGTGGCGACCCGCCGGGCGAGCGGGCCCGGCACCGCCGCCGGCGCCGGGCGGTGGATCCACTGGGCCTCGAACAGCGGCGCGAATCCGGGCAGGTCGAGGGCGGCGAAGCTGTCCTTCACCGAGGACGCCGGCAGCACGTCGCCGGGCCCGGCCGACGGCGTCAGCGTGACCGCGGACGGGTAGTACGGCGGCGGCTGCCCGTCGGCGCGCCAGGCCCGCTCGCCGAAGCGCGACGCGACGCCGTGGGTCCGGCACACCAGGGCGCACCACTCGGCGTTGTTCCGGACGGCGGCGGACAGCAGATCCATAGGGGTGTTAATACCACTACGAGATGGGTTCCAGTGTTCTCGTGACTCGCGCCGCGGTCGACGAGATTGATTCGCATGACAGCGATCCTGGAAACGCCGGCCCGCACCGGACGGGCCCTCGCCCCCGATCTGGCGCGCGGCGCCATGCTTCTGTTCATCGCGCTGGCCAATGCGGCCAACTTCGCGTTCGCCGGGCAGCCCGGCATCGACGGCACGCCGCACGGGCTCCAGCGGCTCGTGAACTTCCTGATGACCACGCTGGTCGACAGCCGGGCCTATCCGGTGTTCGCGGTGATGTTCGGCTACAGCCTGGTGCAGTTGTCCCGGCGCAGCCCGCGGCGCGTGCTGGTGCGCCGCAACGCCGCCCTTGTCGGGTTCGGGCTGGTGCACGCGAGCCTGCTCTACTTCGGCGACTTTCTCGGCGCGTACGGGATCGTGGGGTTGATCTGCACCGCCCTGCTGCTCCGGCGCGGTGACCGCTTCCACCGCGTGGTTCTCTGGCTCTGGGGATTCCAGACGGTGTACGCACTGGTCCTCGCCGTGATCGCGGTGGGCACCGCCCACGGTGGCGACGCCGCGATCGTGAACAGCCCGAACCCGTCGCTGGCCGCCGGCTCCTACCTGTCCTCGATGGTCCACCGGCTCGCCGAGTGGCCCGTGCACACCGCCACCGTGATCCCGTTCATCGTCATCGTCTGGCTCGGCATCTGGGCCGCCCGCCACCGCATCCTCGAGGAGCCGGGCCGGCACCTGACCCTGCTGCGCCGCACCGCGATCGGCTGCCTCGGCTTCTCGATCCTCGGCGCGCTGCCCTACGCCCTGGTGTCGGCGGGCCTGCTGCACGTGGATGCCGGTACGGTCGACGCCATGGCCATGGTTCACGCGGTCACCGGCGAGTACGGGGGCCCTGGGTACGTGGCGCTGTTCGGCCTGATTGCCGCCCGGATGACCACACGGCCCCGGATCGCCGCCCTGGGGCAGCGCTCGCTCAGCGGCTACCTCTTCCAGTCGGTCTGCTGGATCACGCTGTTCTCGCCGTGGGCGCTCGACCTCGGCGGCAACACCTACGTGGCGGTGCTCGCGGCCGTCGCCGTCTGGCTGGTGTCGGTGGCCGTCGCCGCCCGGATGAACGGGCGCGGCCCGGCCGAGGTCCTCCTGCGCCGGATCGCGTACCGATGAACCGCGTCTTCGCCGGTGTGGCCGTGGCGCTCAGCGTCGCGGTCACCGCCGTCTGGGCGGCGACCGGGCGCGGCGAATTCTGGCCACGGTGGGTCTACTTCGGCTTCGCGACAATAACTTTCGGCACGTACGCCTTCCGTCGCGCGCTGCGGGTCGAGGGCGGCCGGCGGCGGTGGCTGGCGGTCGACGCCGCGTTCTGCGTCGTGCTGGCGACCGTGGACGTGACCGTCTACGTGCTCAGCGGCGGCGGCTACTTCTGGCCGGTCTGGACCATGACCGGGCTGTCGCTGCTGCTCGGCGCCCACGCGTGGCTGGCCAGCCGGCCGCCCGGCCGCCGGGAGCGGGAGCTCGCGGCGCGGGTCGCCACGCTGTCCCGCTCGCGCACCGGCGCCCTCGACCGGCAGGCGGCCGAGCTCAAACGGGTCGAGCGCGACCTGCACGACGGTGCCCAGGCCCGGATGGTGTCGCTCGCGCTGGCCCTCGGGCTGGCCGGGGACCTGCTGCGGCGCGACCCGTCCGGGGCCGAGAAGCTGATCGCCGAGGCCCGGCAGACGGCGGTGGCGGCGCTCGACGACCTGCGGGCGGTCATGCACAGCATCCACCCGCCGGTGCTGGCCGACCGGGGCATCGTGGACGCGGTCCGGGCGCTGGCGCTGGATCTCGCCGTCCCGGTGACCGTGACCGGGTCGTTCGCGACGGCGTCGCCGGCCACCGAGACGGCGCTCTACTTCGCGGTCGCCGAGTGCCTGGGCAACGTCGTGAAGCACAGCAGCGCCGGGGCCGCCACGGTCACGTTCCTGGACAACCAGATCCTCATCACCGACGACGGCCTGGGCGGGGCGGCTTTGTCCGTTTCGTCAGGCTCGGCCGGCGGGAGCGGGCTGCGCGGCATCGCCGATCGGCTCGACGCGGTGGACGGCCGGCTGGAGATCGACAGTCCGCTCGGCGGGCCGACCCGGATCACCATCACGCTGGGGTGAGCTTGTCCGGGTTGGACTGGACGAAGATCTTGCCGATCCGGCCCTCGCGGGGCTCGACCACCAGCACGTGCCGGTTCGGGCCGAACCGGACGAGCAGGGCCGGGGCGCCGTTGACCTCGAGCGGCTCGGCCCGGAACTCGGCCGGGCGGGTGTAGATCGCGCCGAAGAAGCGGGCCACCTTGGCCGGGGACATCAACGGCCGCAGCGCCGTACGCACCCGGCCGCCCCCGTCCGACCAGGACATCACGTCGTCGTGCAGCAGGCCGCGCAGCCGGTCGAGGTCGCCACCGCGGGCGGCGGCCACGAAGTCCTCGAGCAGCCGGCGGTGCTCGCCGGGGGCGGGGGTGAACCGCTGCCGGTTCTCGTGCAGCGCCTGTTCGGCCCGGCGGAACAGCTGACGGCAGTCCTCCTCGCGCCGCTCGACGATGGTGGCGATCTCCGCGTACGGCAGATCGAAGGCGGTCCGCAGCACGTAGACCGCGCGTTGCGGCGGGGTGAGCTGCTCCATCAGGTGCAGCACGGCGAACGAGAGGTCGGACGTGTCGACGGCGCCGAACGGCGACGGATCGGTCGCGACCGGCTCGGGCAGCCACTCCCCCACGTAGCTCTCCCGCCGGGCCTGCCGCGCCCGCAAGTGGTCGACGGCGAGCCGCGCCACCACCCGGGTCAGGTAGCGGCGCGGCTGTTCCACGGTCGTCCGGTCGGCGGCCGCCCAGCGCAGGTAGGCCTCCTGGAGGACGTCCTCGGCGTCGTGCATGCTGCCGAGCAGGCGGTAGGCCAGCCCGGTCAGCATCGGGCGGTGCTCCTCGAAGTTCGCCGTCACTTCACCGGCGGCTGGTGCCGGGTACTCACCGAGATCCTGTTCCACACGTTGATGATGCCGATGACGAGGATGAGATCGGCAATCTCCGCCTCGGTGTACTGCTTGGTGGCCTGTTCCCAGACGTCGTCGGGCACGCCGTGCTCGCCGAGCCGGGTGACGGCGTCGGTCAGCGCGAGCGCGGCCACCTCCCTCTCATCGAACAGGTCGGTCGCCTCCCGCCAGGTCGCCACCGCGAACAGCCGCCGCTGGTCCTCGCCGTCGGCGAGGGCCTCGGTGGTGTGCATGTCGAGGCAGTACGCGCACCCGTTGAGGATCGACGCGCGGATCTTGATGAGGTGGCGCAGTTTCGCGTCGACGGTCGTCCGCGTGAACTTCTCGATCTGCATCATGGCCGCGAAGCCGGCCGGGTTGGCGGTGGCCCAGGTGAATCGTTCGCTCATGCGACAACGACGGATCTCGCGGCGTGCGGCGTGACAATCCGCGCTGTGACGGCGCTCTCCTCAGGCGCCCTTGGTGATCGTCGTGACGACGCCCTCGTTGACGGCCTTGGCCGAGCAGGCCTTCTCCGGCAGCGCTACGAAGAGGGACTTCGTCTCGTCCGGCGGGTAGACGCGGAAGCCCCGGACCGCGACCGGCTTGCACTTCGCGGCGTCGAAGAAGCCGACGTCGTGGGTCTGGAGCGTGGCGTGCGCGGCGGCGCCCGCGGTCAGGGTGACGGTGACCTTCGGAGTGGACCGCTGACGCTCGAACGGCTCGTTGACCTGGTGGCCGTCGTCGCCGGCGACCCACGAGACGCCGGGGTAGCCGTACAGCGTGCAGGTGTGGTCCGAGGCGTTCGTGAAGACCAGCGGGGTGAACCGGCTGCCGGCCGCGCCATCCGTCTCGCCCAGGCTCAGCTTGACGTCGTTGCTGTGGCATCGCGGGGTCGCTCCACCGCAGCCCGACCCGGAACCGGAACCGGGTTCCGCTTCGGTCGCGGTGGGCTTCGATGTCGCGGTCGGCGCGCCCGTGGGCGCGGCACCGGCGCCGGATGCCGCCGAGCCCGATGCCGCCGAGCCCGATGCGGCCGGGCCGGACGGGGCCGAGCAGCCGGCCACGAGCAGCGCGGGAGCGGCCATCAGAAGCAGAAGTCGTCGCATACACCCCAGGTAACCCGCCGGGACGGCAACTCACCTCACTACTTCGTGCCGCCTCCATCGGGACTTCACGACGGCCTCGACCGGGCCGGTGAGGAACATCAGCAGGAACGCCCAGTAGTTGACGGTGTCGTAGAAGATCGCGCCGACCGCCGTGGCCAGCAGCTGGGTCGCGAAGATGGTGAGGTTGCCCAGCACCTCCTCGCGGGTGGCCGGCGTGCGGCCCTCGCTGACCGCGCGATGCCGGTAGACGTAGAGCGCGACCAGCGTCAGCGACCCGCTCGACAGCGCGAGCGTCCCGCCGTAGAGACCGACGGTGCCGGCCGAGGGCGCGTACGCGGTGATCAGCGCCGTCGGGATCGGCAGCAGCACGATCGCGAACGCCCAGAGCGCGCTGAGCAGCACGAGCCGCCCACGGATGGTCTCCACGTGCCGGAACAGCCGGTGATGCGCCCACCAGAACCGGAAGATGACCGCGAAGCTGAGCAGGAACGCCCCGAACTGGCCGAGGTGCACGTCGACGAACTCCGGGAACGACATCTCGCTCGCGGCGTCGTTGACGGACTCGAGCAGCGGCAGGATCAGCAGCGTCAGCGCGATCGCGGCCACCGCGTCGGTGAAGAACACGAGCCGCTCGGCGGACGGCGGCTTCTCCGGCTGTCCCGGCGTCAGTGGATCACTCACGGCGCCAGTATGCCGGGGGTCACCCCGTAGACGAGACGCAGGATCGCGTCGGTCAGGGCATCGAGCAGCACCTCATGGTGGTACGCGTCCGGGTCGCCGTACGCGTCCGAGAAGGTCATGATGCGCAAGTTCATCACCATCGTCGCCACCAGCTCGGGCGGGCCGCTCACCTGCAGGCCCGCCCGCAGGTCCTTCTCGATGCGGGCGCGGAACGCCGTGCAGCCGTTGGTCATCAGCCGCTCGCGCACCTGGAGCATCTCCGGCCCGGGGCAGGGCGTGATGAAGGCCTCGCGCAGCCAGCGGCCCTCGACCAGCCAGCGGGACAGCGACCGGCCCAGCCCCCGGCGCAGCGCGCCGCGGTCGATCCCCTCGGACGCCAGGAACTCGGCCATCTCCTCGTCGTTCTCGCCGATCACCTGGTCGACCAGGGCCGCGAGCAGCGCCTGCTTGGACTCGAAGTAGAAGTAGAAGCCGGACCGGGCGATCCCGGCCGCGCCGGCCAGCTCGTCGATCGTGACCTGGCTGATCGGCTTCTCCCGGAACACCTCGCGGGCGGCGTCGAGCAGGGCCAGTTCCCGCTGGTCACCCTTCGTGGGGCCGCGGCGGCTTCCGATGGCAGGCACACGCCGATCGTACAACCTCGTCGTCGGGTGCATTCGACGTCACATCTTTGGTTTTCGACACTGTGTTGAGAATCGTCGGCATCGGATCTAGGTTCGCGTCATGACGGTTCCCTCTTCCCGGCTCGCGCTGCCGGTCGCCTCGTACGCCGTGCTCCTGGTCTCGGCTCTGCAGACGCTGGTCGTGCCCGTCGTCGCCAACATCCAGGCCGACCTCGGCGTCTCGGCCACCGCGGCGAGCTGGGTGGTGACCGCGAACCTGCTGGCCGCCGCCGTGCTCACCCCCGTGCTGGGCCGCCTCGGCGACCTGCACGGCCGCCGCCCGGTCATGCTCGGCGTGCTGCTGGTCGTGCTGGCCGGCTCGATCCTCGCCGCCACCACCTCCAGCCTGCCGCTGCTGCTGCTCGCCCGGGTCGCGCAGGCCACCAGCTTCGGCCTGTTCCCGCTGTCGATCGGCGTGCTGCGCGAGGAGCTCCCGGCGCCACGGCTGACCGGCGCGATGGCCCTGGTCAGCGGCATGCTCGCGGTCGGCGCCGGCCTCGGCCTGACGGTCACCGGCCTGCTCATGCGGCACGGCGGCGACTACCACGAGTTGTTCTGGCTGGCCACCGCGCTCAGCGTGATCGGGCTGGCCGGCGTCGGGCTGCTGCCCCGCCGCGCCGGCGTCGCCAAAGGCCGCCTCGACGCGGTCGGCGCCGCGATCCTCGGCCTCGGCCTGGTGCTGCTGCTCCTGCCGCTGGAGCAGGGCAACGACTGGGGCTGGGGCTCGTCGCGGGTGATCCTGCTGCTGGCCGCCGCCGTCGTCGTGCTGGCCGTCTTCGTGCTGGTCGAGCGCCGGATGACCCAGCCGCTGGTCAGCACCCGGATGCTCACCCACCGCCCGATCGTGATCGCCAACGCGGCCGGCCTGTTCCTCGGCTTCGCCATGTTCGCCGTGTTCCTCGCGGTGTCGTACCTGGTGCAGACCCCGCCGTCGGTGACCGGCTACGGCTTCGGCTCCACCGTGCTCGCCGCGAGCGTCGTCTACCTGCTGCCCGGCACCGCCGGCGGGGTCGTCACGGCGCCGCTCGGCGGCCGGTTGGTGGCCCGCTTCGGCGCCAAGAACACCCTGGTCGTCGCCGCCGCGCTGGCCTTCGCCGGCTTCGCGATGCTCGCCCTCCTGCACGGCGCGACGTGGCAGGTCATCGTCGGCGCGGCCATCGTCAACACCGCGGTCATGTTCGGGTACGCGGCGCTGCCCGCGCTGCTGATCGAGAACGTGACCCCGGCCGAGACCGGCATCGCCAACAGCGTCAACTCGATCGCCCGCTCGGTGGGGATGTCGCTCGGCACCGCCTTCGTGGTGACCATGCTGACCCGCAATCTCGTCCCCGGCGTGCCGCTCCCGCACGAGTCGCAGTACGTGGCGATCTTCATGGCCGGCGCGGGGGTCGCGGCGGCGGCCGGGTTGCTGGTGGCGTTCGCGCTGCCCCGCAACCGCCGGGTGGCGTTGAGCACGGCCGAGATCGAGGAGGAGGACGTGCTCAGCGCGGCCGTGGTCCGCGGTGCCGGCCGAGCTGGTGGCGCGGCAGCCGCATCGGTAGGCGTATTTGGGTGGCTTTACGCCCGCGGATCCACACACTGGGACCATGTCGACGGTCGATTTCGAAGCCACCGGTGTCGTACGTCTGGACGGGGCGTTCACGGCCGGCGAGGCGGCCGCCATGCGCGACGCGATATTGCTCCGCGCCGGCTCGGCGGACTCGCCGGTCGTGAACTGGCAGGGCATGAACCGCGACCCGGTGTTCCGGCCCCTCGTCGACAACCCGGCGGTGAGCGGCGCCCTGGACGCGATCTTCGGGGCCGGGGGCTGGCGTCGGCCGCGGCCCGGCGCCCAGATCCTGTTCTCCCGTCCCGAACCGGGGCCGTGGGTCATGCCCGACGGCTGGCACATCGACTGCGGTTTCGACCACGCGACCTGGCCGGTGCCCGCGGTCAAGCTGTTCGCGTTCGCCGGCGAGGTCGGGCCGCGCGGCGGCGGGACGATGCTGGCGCCCGGCACGCATCGGCTGGTCGACCGCTACCGGGCCGCGCTGCCGGCGCCGCTCGGGGCCGGCAAGGAGAACTGGGTTCGGTTCATGCGTCATCACCCGTGGCTGGCCCGTCTCCTCGACGGCGCTTCGCTGCCGGATCACGGGCGGTCGCTGGTCGGGGCGGCGGCGGAGATCGACGGTGTGCCGGTCGAGGTCGTGGAGCTGACCGGATCGCCGGGTGACGTGGTGATCGCGCATCTGCATGTCTTTCACGCTCGCTCACCCGACACGAGCGCCGTTCCCCGCTTGATGGTGGCGAAGGAGATCCGGCCTGTGGATGGTTCCGCGAAATTGTCGTAGGCGGGTCGTAAAGTCTCCCCACCCACTGAACGGGGTGGGGTGGGGACGGGGTGGGGTGGCGACGGCCGCGTCACAGATCCCGGACCTGCGCTGTCTGAGTTGACAACAAACTGAGACGGCAGCACGGGAGCAGGTAATGATCAAGCGTGTCACCACCGGCGTGCTCGAGGTGGCCTATCACGAGACCGGGCCCGCCGACGGCCGGCCCGTCGTCCTCCTGCACGGCTTTCCCTACGACGTTCACAGCTACGACGAGGTGGCGCCGCTGCTGGCGTGGGACGGGTACCGGGTGATCGTGCCCTACCTGCGCGGCCACGGGCCCACCCGGTTCCTCGACGACGACGCACCGCGATCGGGGCAGCAGGCCGCGCTCGGCGCCGACGTCGTCGAGCTCCTGGACGCCCTCGGCATCCCGCGGGCGATCCTCGCCGGCTACGACTGGGGTGGGCGGGCCGCCTGCGTGACCGCGGCCCTGCACCCCGAGCGGGTCACCGGGCTGGTGTCGGTCAACGGTTACCTGATCCAGGACATCGCCGCCTCGGCGAAGCCGCTGCGGCCCGACCTCGAGGCCGGCTTCTGGTACTTCTTCTACTTCCTCACCGAGCGGGGCCGGGCCGGCCTCACCGCGAACCGGCGCGAGATCGCCGAGGTCATCTGGCGGCGCAACTCTCCGAAGTGGATGTTCGAGCCGCGCGACCTCGACCGGGCGGCCGCCTCGTTCGAGAACCAGGACTACGTCGAGGTGGTGCTCCACTCGTACCGGCATCGTCTCGGACAGGCGCCGGGCGCGCCGCGGTATGCCGGCGCCGAGGCCCAGCTCGCGACGCTGCCGCCGATCGCGGTGCCGACGGTGACGCTGGACGGCACCGCCGACGGGAACTTCCCGGCCGGCAACGGCGGCAAGGACGCCGCCCGCTTCACCGGCCGCCGCGTGCACCGGCAGGTCGCCGACGCCGGGCACAACCTGCCGCAGGAGGCGCCGGCCGCGTTCGCCGACGCCGTCCGCGAGGTCTACGAGCTCGGGCAGTCCCGGTGAACCGCGCGCAGGGCCGCTGGGTCCTCGCGGCCACGGTCGGCGGCTCGGCGGTCGCCGCCATCGACGCCAACGCCGTCGGCATCGCGCTGCCGGCGATCGGCCGCGACTTCGGCGCCGAGCTGGAGACGCTCCAGTGGGTGGTCACCGCGTACACGCTCACGCTGGCCGGCCTGCTACTGGTCGCCGGCGCGCTCGGCGACCGCTACGGCCGCCGCCGCGTCTTCACCCTCGGCGTGCTTTGGTTCGCCGCCGCGTCGGTGCTGTGCGCGGTCGCCCCCACCGCCGAGACGCTGATCGCCGCGCGCGCCCTCCAGGGCGTCGGCGCGGCCCTGCTCACCCCCGGCAGCCTCGCGATCCTCGAGGCGTCGTTCGCGCCCGGCGACCGCGCCAAGGCGATCGGCGCCTGGTCGGGCCTGAGCGGCGTGGCCGGCGCGATCGGACCGTTCCTCGGCGGCTGGCTCGTGCAGTCGGCGTCCTGGCGGCTCATCTTCTGGGTCAACCTGCCGATCGCGATCGCCGTCGCCGTCATCGCCGCGCGTCACGTCCCCGAGTCGCGCGACACCACCGAAACCGGGCGCGTCGACCTCATCGGAGGCGCGCTGGTCACGCTCGGCCTCATCGGTTTGACGTACGGGCTGATCCAGGCCGGCGGGCTGAGCATCGGGCTCGGCGTCGGGCTGCTGGTCCTGTTCGTGGCCTGGGAACGGCGTACGCGCATGCCGATCCTGCCCTTGCACTTGTTCAAGTCGACCGCGTTCACCTCGACGAACCTGGTGACGTTCGCGGTCTACGGCGCGCTCGGCGGCGCCCTGTTCCTGCTGCCGATCGAGCTGCAGCAGGTCTCGGGCTACTCGCCGCTGCAGGCGGGCCTGGCGATGCTGCCGATCACCGTGGTCATGCTGCTGCTGTCGGCCCGGTTCGGCGCCCTGGCGTCCCGCATCGGCCCGCGCTGGCCGATGACCGCCGGCGCGATCCTGGTCGGCGCCGGCATCGCGCTTTTCCTGCGCATCGGGCCATCCGCGCCGTACGTCACCGAGGTCCTCCCCGCCCTGACGGTGTTGGGCCTGGGCCTGGCCGTCACGGTGGCCCCGCTGACCGCGACGGTGCTGGCCGCCGTCCCCGCCCAGCACGCCGGCGTGGCCTCGGCCGTCAACAACGACGTGGCCCGGGCGGCGTCGCTGATCGCGGTGGCCGTCCTCCCGGCCGCGGCCGGCATCACCGGAGCGGCCTATCTGGACCCGTCCCTGTTCGCCGCGGGCTTCCACACGGCCGCCCTGATCTGCGCCCTGCTGTGCGTGGCCGCGGGCGCGCTGGCCGCCCTCACCATCAGCGGCGCCCGGCCGGCCCGCCACCACCCGCATTTCCGGCACGGTTCCCTGGCCGCGCCGCCGCCGGTGGTGGCCGCGGAGAGCAAGACCGCCGAGCCGCTGAGCGCCGTGCGGTGAGGGTTTCAGGCGGCTGAGCTTCGTGCGGTGAGCGGTCCCGGGCCGTGAAGCACCGCGCGGTGAGCGGGCCCGGGCCGCTGAACACCGCGCCGCGAGCGGTCCCGGGCCGCTGAACACCGTGCGGTGAGCGGTTCCGGGCCGCTGAACACCGCGCCGCGAGCGGTCCCGGGCCGCTGAACACCCTGCGGTGAGCGGTCCCGGGCCGCCGGACTCCGCCCGGTGAGCGGCTTCAGGCCGGGGCGAACAGGATCCGGGAGCGGACCGCGGTGAACCCGGCCCGTTCCAGGTCCCCGATGACGGCCGCGTTGCCGGCGTCGGTGTCGGCCACGACCTCGAGGGCGCCCGCGGCGGCCAGGGTCGCGACGGCGTCGGCGAGCAGGACGGGCCGGGCCGCCGGGTCGAGCACGCCGAGGTAGGCCACCATCGGATAGCAGGCGTCACCGGCCGGTCCGGCCAGGCCGACCGGTTCGCCGTCGCCGCCGAGGGCGACCCGCCAGGGCGCCGGGCCGCCGCGCAGCCAGTCGAGCGGGCGGCGGGCCAGGTCGACGCCGGCGACCAGGCGGGCGATCTCGCTGCCGGTGAGCAGATCGGGCGCCGGGATCCGGCCGACCAGGGCCTCGATCTCAGCGGCGCTCGCTGCGGGGCGGACCGTGAACCGGGCCGGGCGGTTGCGCCTTTCGGGATCGCCTTCTGCCGATGGCCTCAGCTCAGCCGTCTGCCCACCCGCCAGGTCGGCCGCCGTCCCAGCCGTCAGCTCAGCCGCCAGCTCGGCCGGTTGGCCAGCCGCCAGCTCTCCCGGCGCCGGCGGAACCCAGCGGAAACGCAGCCGTTCGCCCCGCTCGGCCAGCCCCGCCTCGCGCGCCGCGGCGGCCGGCCGGGCGAAGACCTCGACCACATCCGGCCGGGAGCGCCAGCCCGCGGGCATCGTGGCGTACCAGGCCGTCGGGCCGCCCAGCGAGGCGAACGCCGCCCGCAACAGGGCCGCGCCGTCGGCGGCCGGGGCGGTCAGGTCGAAGCGTTCCAGCCACGGCCTCCCCACCGCCCCGGGCGGAAGCAGCCAGGCGGCCCGGCCGACGACACGGCCGTCGCGCAGCGCAATCCAGGTCCGCGAGGGGTGATATCCGCCGCCGGCGACACCGTCGGCATAGCTGATCTGCGCCGGCGACGGCACCGGATCGGCCATCGAGGCGAACAGCTCTTCCTCACCATCGACGAGCGAACGGATGACGAGACCAGAATCGGGCGGCCCGGCAACGGAATCCGCCCCGGACGGCCGGACGATGGGCGGCCCGGCAACGAGCGGGCGCGCCTCACCAGCGGGCGGGCGCGCAACAGAATCCGCCTCGGGTGGGCGGGCAACGGGATCGGGCATGGCGAATCCTCCAGGCGACAAAGCGCCCCAGGACTCAGCCCCGCGGGAACGCCTTGCCGCGGAGGGGGCGCAGAACATCGGACATGGTGCTCTGACCTCCTTCCCGGTGAGCCAAAACTATGGCGTGCGAGCATCCTACCGTGCCATTTGATGATCACGAGCGGTCGGTCTGGGCGGGGCGCGCCGAGGCGTACGACCGCAGCTTCGCCCTTCTCTGTGCCCGCCCGGCGCCCGCGCTGCTGGATGCCGCCGGGGTCGGGCCGGGGACGCGGGTTCTCGACGTCGGCACCGGGTCGGGCACGGTCGCCGCCCTGGCCGCCGAGCGGGGCGCCCGGGTCACGGCCGTCGATGCGGAACCGTCCATGGTGGACCTGACCCGCCGCCGCGTGCCGGGCGCCGAGGTGACGACCGCGATTCTGCCGCGCCTGCCGTTCGGGGACGCGTCGTTCGACGCGGTGGTGGCCAACTTCGTGCTCAATCACGTGGGCGATCCGCTTGCGGCGATCACGGAGATGATTCGGCTCGTACGCCCGGGCGGCCGCGTCGCGGTCGCGATCTGGCCCAATCCGACCCCGCCGGCCCAGGCACTGTGGGGGACGATCTTCGACGCGGCCGGGGTGGAACGTTCCAGCGACCTGCCGAGGCTGCCACGGGACGTCGACTTTCCCCGTACGCGCGAAGGCCTGTCGCATTTGATCCGGAAAGCCGGCGGCGTCACCGACGTCGCCTGCGAGGCGCTGGAGTGGGCGCACGAGACCGACCCGGAAGCGTGGTGGAGCGGCCCGGCGAGTGGCCTGAGCAATGTCGGCGTGCTGATGGGCCGGCAGACGCCGGAGACGATCGCCCGCATCCGGCGCGAGTTCGACCGGCAGACCGCGCCGTACCGCACGCCCGCGGGCCGGCTCGCGCTGCCCACCGCCGCGCTGCTGGCCGCCGCAACCCGAGCCGACGCCCCCTGACGGAGCCGTCTGCCGGCCGCCGCGACCCGAGCCGACCGCCCCCGGCGGAGCCGTCCAATGGCCGCCGCGACCCGAGCCGGCCGCCCCTGACGGAGTCGCCGACCGGATTCCGGGCCGCGCCTCCTAAGGTGGGCGGATGGACGAGCGTCGCGTGCGGGGATCTCTCAACCAGGAGGAGATCGTCACGGTCGCCCTCGAGATCGCCGAGGCCGAGGGCGCCGACGCGCTGACCTTCCGGCGGCTGGGCAAGGCGCTGGGGGTCGCGCCGACCGCCGTGCTGCGGCACTTCCGGGACAAGGACGACCTGCTGCTCGCGCTCGGGGCGCGGCTGCTCGAGGACGCGTTCGCCCAGGTCGACGAGGACGAGCCGGATTGGCGGGAGCGGCTGCTGTCGCTGTCGCGGGCCACCCGCCGCTCGTTCGAGGCGCACCCGCGGGTCGCGCTGCTCGTCGCCAACCGGACCCTGCGGCGGGAGGCCGAGTTCCGCGCCGCCGACCTGGTGATCGGGGCCGTCCAGCAGGCGGGGCTGAGTGGGCGCGAGGCGGCCAGCGTCTACCGGGCGATCGCCGACACCGTGCTGGCCTGGACGGCGTTCGCGGCCGCCTCCCGCGCGGTCGGGCCCGAGATCATGGAGCGCGACGGCCTGGCCTGGAGCCGGGAGTACCTCGTGCTGCCGAAGGGCCGGTTCCCGCACATCCAGTCGGTCGCCGAGCACCTGGCCGAGGTCGACAAGGAGGACCAGTTCGAGCTGTCGATCCGGTTGCTCCTGGACGCTGTAGAGGCCCGGGGCAGCAAATAGGAGCCGAAGTGACCGCTGATGTGAACACTGTTGACTTCGGCGTTCACATGCCGTTTCATTCTTCGCACCCACTCCCCCTCTCCCGGGAGCACGCGACATGGACGAAACGACTTCACTCCCCCGCTCGCTCGGCGTGGTCGACGGCGTCGTCATCGCCGCCTCCAGCACCGCCGCCACCACCAGCATCGCCATCGGCACCGGGGTCCTGGCCTCGATCGCCGGGCGCCAGGTCCCCGTACTGCTGATCCTCGCGTTTCTCCCGATGCTCGGCATCGCCGGCGCGTACGCCCGGCTCAACCGTTCGGAGCCCAACTGCGGCGCCGGGTACACCTGGGTCGGCCGGACGCTCGGGCCGTGGCTCGGCTTCCTGGCCGGCTGGATCCCGGTCGTCGGCACCACGATCTTCCTGGCCTACACCACCGCCATCTGCGGGTCGCTGCTCATCCAGTCGGCCGAGAAGGCCGGCGTGCACGCGCTCGACCCCAACTCGACGCTGCAGAGCACCCTGATCGGCCTGGTCGTGCTCGCGGCCGTCACCTGGACCGCCGTGCGCGGCGTGGGTGAGGCGGCCAAGTTCCAGAAATACCTCCTGATCTTCGAGTACGCGGTGCTGATCGCCTTCTGCGGCGCCGGCCTCGTGGTCGGCGACGAACCGTTCTCGCTGTCCTGGCTCGACCCGTTCGCCATCGACTCGTTCTCGCACCTCGCCCAGGGCCTGGTGCTGGCGGTCTTCTTCTACTGGGGCTGGGACGCGGCGTTCAGCGTCACCGAGGAGACCCGCCATCCGGAGGACGCGGCCCGCGGCGGCTACATCGCGCTGTTCACCATGCTCGGGCTGTTCGTGCTCGGCGCCATCGCGTTCCAGCGCGTGCTGCCGGCCGGGGAGCTGGCCGACCACGGCGCCGAGGGCCTCAGCTACTTCGCGAGCCGGCTGGTCGGCGAGCCGTGGGCGACGCTGCCGCTGGTCGCGCTGATGTTCTCGGCCGTCGCGTCGCTGCAGGCCGGGGTCATCCCGAACGCCCGGCTCACGCTGGCGATGAGCCGCGACAAGACGCTCGGGCCGATCTGGGCCCGGCTCAGCAAGCGCGGCGTCCCGGCCGCCGGCACCATCACGGTCGCCGTCATCGGCGGCGTCATCGCCTGCCTCGAGGCCGCGATCCCGACGCTGAACGAGGCGATCCTGGCCGCGGTCAACACGATCGGGCTGCTGGTGGCGCTCTACTACGGACTCACCGCGATCGCGTCGGCCGTCCGGTTCCGGGGCCTGCTGCGCACCGACCCGGCCGAGGGCGTCAAGGCCGTGATCGTGCCGCTGGTCAGCGGGCTCGCGCTGTTCGGGCTCGGGGTCTACCTGGCCGGCTACTACGCCACGCTCAGCACGTCGTTCGCGATCGGCGCCGGCAACGGGCTGTTCAGCCTGGCCGTGCCGGTCGTGGTCATCCTGGCCGGCCTGGTCACGGCGGCGGTCGCCAAGTGGCGGCGGCGCTCGCCCTACTTCGCGTCGTCCGAGCCCGTCCTCGAGGAGGTCGCGTCGTGACCGCCGATCTGCTGTTCACCGGCGGGCCCGTCTTCGCCGGCTCCTCGAGCGGGTCGGCGCTGGCCGTCCGGGACGGGCGGATCCTCGCCGTCGGTCACGACCTGGACGAGCTGCGCGGGCCCGGCACCGAGGTGGTCGACCTGCGCGGGCGGCTGCTGATGCCCGGCTTCCAGGACTCGCACGTGCACGCGGTCTTCGGCGGCCTCGAGCTGGGACTCTGCGATCTCTCCGGGACGGTCGCGGTGGGCGACTATCTACAACGCATCCGGTCGTACGCCGAGAGCAACCCCGGCCGCGGATGGATCACCGGGAGCGGGTGGTCGATGGAGAGCTTCCCCGGTGGTGTGCCGACCCGCGAGCTGCTCGACCAGGTGGTGCCCGACCGGCCGGTGTGGCTGACCAACCGCGACCATCACGGCGCCTGGGTCAACTCGCTCGCGCTGGAACGCGCCGGCATCACCCGGGACACGCCCGATCCCGCCGACGGGGTGATCAACCGGGACGCCGCCGGCCATCCGGTCGGGTGCCTGCAGGAGGGCGCGGTCGGCCTGGTCGGGCGGCTGGTGCCCCCGCCCACGCCGGCCGACCGGGTCGACGGCCTGCTGCGGGCGCAGGCGATGCTGCACTCGCTCGGGGTGACCGGCTGGCAGGACGCGCTGCTCGGCCAGGCGCTCGGCAATCCCGACCCGTCCGACGCCTACCTGGCCTGCGCCACCGACGGCACGCTGACCGCGACCGTGACCGGGGCGCTGTGGTGGGACCGCGAGCGCGGCGACGAGCAGATCGCCGACCTGGTCGCCCGCCGCGACAAGCTGACCACCGGCCGGCTCACCTGCTCGACCGTGAAGATCATGGTGGACGGGGTGGCGGAGAACTTCACGGCCGCGATGACCGAGCCCTACTTCGACGCCTGCGGCTGCCGGACTGCGAACAGCGGGCTCAGCTTCATCGATCCCGAGCTGCTCCGGGCGTACGTCATATCGCTCGATGCCCTTGATTTCCAGGTCCATTTCCACGCGCTGGGCGATCGCGCGGTGCGGGAGGCGCTCGACGCGGTCGAGGCCGCCCGGGTGGCGAACGGCTTCCGCGACACCCGGCCACACCTCGCCCACCTCCAGGTCGTGCACCCCGCGGACGTGCCGCGGTTCCGCCGCCTCGGTGCGACCGCCAACCTGCAGATGCTGTGGGCCGCGCACGAGCCGCAGATGGACACGCTGACCATCCCGTTCCTCGGCCCGGCCCAGGCCGCCCGGCAGTACCCGTTCGCCGACCTGCTCCGCGCGGGCGCGACCCTGGCGGCCGGCAGCGACTGGCCGGTCAGCGACCCCTCTCCCCTGGCCGCCGTGCACGTGGCCGTGAACCGCGCCTACCCCGGCTCGACGTATCCGCCGTTCCTGCCCGCGCAGAGCCTCGATCTGGGGACCGCGCTCACCGCGTACACGGCCGGCAGCGCGTACGTGAACCATCGCGACGACAGCGGCACGCTTCGCCCGGGAAATGTCGCCGATCTCGTGGTGCTGGACCGGGATCCGTTCACCGATGTCTCGGCCATCGGCGGCACCACAGTGGACGAGACGTACGTGGCGGGCCGCCGGGTCTACGCTCGCTGATGTGTACTTCGACGCCGCCGAACGAGCCGAGCTCAGCGACCTGCTGGCTTCGCTCGGCCCGGCGGCGCCGACGCTCCTCCCGCCCTGGACCACCCGCGACATCGCCGCCCACCTGATCCTGCGCGACCGCGACCCGCTGGCCGCCCCCGGCCTGGTGGTCCCCGGCGCCTGGTCCCGCTTCGCCGCCCGCCGCCAGGATTCGCTGGCCGGGCGCGACTACGCGGCCCTGCTCGCGACCCTCCGATCGGGACCGCCGTACGGCTTCTTCCGCCTCGGCTGGGTGCGGCGGCTGCCCAGCCTCAACGAGTTCTACGTGCACCACGAGGACGTACGCCGCGCGAACGGCCTCGGCCCGCGCACCCACCCGGCCGCCTTGGACGACGCCTTGTGGCAGAACGTCCGCCACTCGGCCTGGCTCCTGGCCCGCCGCCTGCGCGGCGCCGGCCTCACCCTGTTGCGCGAGGGCTCGGGCCAGTCGTTCCGTTCCCGGCGCGGCGAGCTCGAGGCCCGGTTGGCCGGCCCGCCGGGCGAGCTGTTGCTCTACCTGTTCGGCCGCCAGGAAGCGGCCCAGGTCGAGCTGTCCGGCCCGGACGAGGCGATCGCCGCCGTGCGCCGCGCCCACCTCGGCATGTGAGAACGGGTGATCGGCCGATGGTGGGTCGCGGGGAAGTACCCGACGCCCAGCGGCAGCGCCCCACTGCGGGCGGCGCTTTCGGTTGCGGCACCGTTCACCACGACCGGACCAGGGAATCCCCGTCGTCGAGACGGCTGTGATCTACGCCTGACCCGGCCGCGAGGGCCGCGGCAGGCCTACCAAAGCCGGCGCAACCAACGCCCCAGGTCGATCGGTCGTCTCTGCACACCCGAGGGACGGGCTTTCGGGGGCGGCGCCACGGCTGTGCGCGGTCCGCCGCGGCGGAAGTCATGCTCGGTCTTCGGGTGCGGTGGCTGTGCCCGCCGCCGGCGGATCGGTAAGTGATGCCGATGGGCGCGCCGGTACATGGCGCCGAGCCGCCGGTGTCGGTCACGGCGGGCAGGGCTCCCCCGCCCATGGCGTGAACCCAATGTCCCCGGCTCGGGGGCGGCGGCAGGTGCAGAGCTCTCCCGCAGGCGCAGTCCGGCCTCCACGAGCAGGCCGGTCGCAAGTCCGGCGAAGAAGACGAGCGAGCCGGCCTTCCGCTGCTTCTCCCGGTTGATCAGATCGGCTCTCAGGGTAGGCAGGGTAGACCCGGTCCATCGGATGATGAGCCCCGGATCCTGCGTGCGGGTCGGCCCTATGTCGCCGCAGCAGGTGGGGTCCGACTTGACGCCACCTTCGGGGTAGGTGAACGTCGCAAGGTCTCCGGCATGCAGTCGCCCCGCAGTGACCGTAACGGCGAAGCCCCGAGGTGCGTGCAGCGGCGGCATCCGATCGGAATCCGGGGTGATGTCGTAATTGTTGGCCTGGATCGACGGCAGCCGCAGGTAAGTGGCGCCCGCGCCGTAGCTGGCGACGGGTTCGGTGAGATCTCCGTAGATGACCACCTGCTGGCCGGCGCCTGGATAAGCGTCCTCGACTTGGCCTTCGATGTATTGGCAGTCGCAGGCCAAGTCGAAGACGTCGTCAGGTTCGCTCTCATGGAGCGGGTGGGTCCATGGACCGATGGGGCCGTTCGAGTGCGAGACGGTCATGCCATTGATGGGCGCGTTGAGTTCCATGCCTTTGTAGTTCGCAGCCGCTACCGCGTTCACCATGCGCGCGGCGCCGGTCAGCCTCATCGACCAGTGCACGGGTTTCCCGGGCAGAGGATGCATGCCGTCGATGGAGATGAACACGCCATCGATGTCCGTGGGAGCGGCCGGTTCCCAGCCGGTGCGCCCGCCGGCCAATTCCGAGGTCGGGTCCTCGGCCCCACCCACCCTGGTCGCCTCGACCGGTTGATCGGCGGGTGGTTTGCCGAAGGTTACGTAGTCGACGGCCACGGTCACCGGCCCGTTGCCGTCCATGGCGAAGTCGATCGTCCCGGCGACCGGCTCCCGCGGGACGGCGGTGCCGCGGTCGAACATCGCCCAGGCGCCGGTTCCTGCGAGGACGGCCGTGAGCAGCAGCGTTACCGGGAACCAGTACCTGACGAACCAGGTGACGGCGGCGCGGCGCCGCCATCCGCCGACATCTCCAGGGTGCGGAACGCCGAGCGCGACCGCTGCCGTCGGACGCGTCGAGTGATCTCGGAAACGCGACACGCCGACACAACCCGTAGTGTTGTGCCCGACCCGGCTCCCCCATATATGGTGTCTCTCGCAGCTGGTTCGAGCCTCCTCTTCGGAGGGTCGAGGCAAGAGGGAACCCGGTGGAAATCCGGGACTGCCCCGCAGCGGTGAGTGGGAACGAAAGCCGTCACGAGCACTGGGCCCGGGCCTGGGAAGCGACGGCCGGTAGGCACGAGCACGACGCCCGCGAGTCCGAAGACCTGCCAGCGCGCCGCACGCCGACCGGTGTGCGGCGGTCGAAGGCCGCGCGGGACGGCTGACGCCACGAGCCGGCCCGGCCAGCCGGTGGCGTCCCCCTGCGCGTCTCTCGACGGACGAAACGGACGAGGGGACGGGGAATGACGACCATGCAGGTGCGCAAACGTAACGGCGACCTCGAGACGGTCGACGTCAACAAGATTGTCAAGGCGGTCGAGCGATGGGTGGGCGGCCTCGCCGAGGTGGACCCGCTGCGGGTGGCGACCAAGACGATCAGCGGGCTGTACGACGGCGCGACGACGGCCGAGCTCGACAAGCTGTCCATTCAGACCGCGGCCGAGCTGATCGGCGAGGAACCGCAGTATTCCAAGCTCGCCGCGCGACTGCTCTCGGCGTACGTGGACAAGGAAGTTCGCCACCAAGGCGTCGCGAGCTTCAGCCAATCCATCCGCTACGCCCACCAGCAGGGTTTGATCGGCGATGCGACGGCCGAGTTCGTGGCCCGCAACGCGCGCAAGCTGGATGACGCGATAAATCCGGAAAATGACCAAAGATTTGAGTACTTTGGCATCCGTACGGTGACCGATCGCTACCTGCTGCGGCACCCGCACACGCGGCTGGTCGTCGAAACCCCGCAATACTGGCTGCTCCGGGTGGCGTGCGGCCTGTCCACGACGCCGGCCGAGGCGATCGGCTTCTACCGCCTGATGTCGAGCCTCGCCTATCTGCCCAGTTCACCCACGTTGTTCAACTCCGGCACCCGGCACACCCAGATGTCGAGCTGCTTCCTGGTCGACTCCCCGCGGGACGAGCTCGACTCGATCTACGAGCGCTACCACCAGGTCGCGAGGCTGTCGAAGTTCTCCGGCGGCATCGGCATCGCCTGGTCGCGGGTCCGCGGCCGGGGCGCCCTGATCCGGGGCACGAACGGCAGGTCGAACGGCATCGTCCCGTTCCTGAAAACGCTCGACGCCGGGGTGGCCGCGGTCAATCAGGGCGGCCGCCGCAAGGGCGCCGCGTGCGTCTACCTCGAGCCCTGGCACCCGGATGTCGACGAGTTCCTCGAGCTGAAGGACAACACCGGGGAGGACTCCCGGCGTACCCACAATTTGAATGTGGCGAACTGGGTCCCGGACGAGTTCATGCGCCGGGTCGAGGCCGACGAGGAATGGTCGCTCATCGATCCCTCCGACGCGCCCGAACTGCCCGACCTGTTCGGCGAGGCGTTCGACGAGGCCTACCGGCGGGCCGAGAAGAAGGCCGTGAAAACCGTCAAGGCGCGGGAGTTGTACGGCCGGATGATGCGCACGCTGGCGCAGACCGGCAACGGCTGGATGACGTTCAAGGACGCGTCGAACCGCCTCTCGAACCAGACCGGCGAGCCGGGCAACACCATTCACCTGTCGAATCTGTGCACCGAGATCCTCGAGGTCAACAGCGACACCGAGACGGCGGTCTGCAATCTCGGCTCGATCAATCTGGGCGCGCACGTCACGGCCGACGGGGTGGAGTGGGAGAAACTGCGCGACACCGTGCGGACGGCGGTCGTCTTCCTGGACCGAGTGATCGATATCAATTACTACCCGTCGGTTCAGGCCGCCGCTTCCAACCCGCGCTGGCGTCCGGTGGGATTGGGCCTCATGGGCTTGCAGGACGCGTTCTTCACGCTGCGCCTGCCGTTCGACTCGCCGGCCGCGCGGGAGCTGTCGACCCGCGTCCAGGAGGAGATCTTCCTGACCGCCCTGGAAGCCAGCGCGGGCCTCGCCGAGCGGGCGGGGCCGCACCCGGCGTTCCCCGAGACCCGGGCCGCCCGCGGTGACCTGCACCCGGAGCTGTGGGGCGCGACGCCGGCGCAGACCGAGCGCTGGGCCGCCCTCAAGGACCGGATCGCCGCGACCGGCCTGCGCAACTCGCTGCTGATCGCGATCGCGCCGACCGCGACCATCGCGTCGATCGCCGGGTGCTACGAGTGCATCGAGCCGCAGGTGTCCAACCTGTTCAAGCGCGAGACGATGTCCGGCGAGTTCCTTCAGATCAACAATTTTCTGGTACGCGAGCTGAAGGCCCGTGGTCTGTGGACGGCCCCGATCCGCGAGCAGATCAAGCGGGCCGAGGGCTCGGTGCAGGGCATCGCCGACCTGCCCGCCGACGTGCGCGAGCTGTTCCGCACGGCGTGGGAGCTCCCGCAGCGGGCGCTGATCGATCTCGCCGCGGCGCGGGCGCCGTACATCGATCAGTCGCAGTCGCTGAATTTGTTCCTGAGCGCGCCCACCATCGGCAAGCTCTCCTCGATGTATTTGCACGCCTGGAAGTCCGGGCTCAAGACGACGTACTACTTGCGCTCGCGCCCCGCGACGCGCATTCAGCAGGCGACCGTCGCGGTGATTCCCGCCTCCGACGCCGTCGCCTGTTCCCTGGAGAACCCCGAATCGTGTGAGGCCTGCCAGTAATGCTGCTCGATCCCGGAATGGACCTGACCCTGCGGCCGATGAAGTACCCGCACTTCTTCGACCGCTACAAGGACGCGATCAAGAACACCTGGACCGTCGAGGAGGTCGACCTGCACGCCGACCTCGCCGACCTGTCCAAGCTGTCGGCCGCCGAACGGCATCTGGTGTCGCGGCTGGTGGCGTTCTTCGCGACCGGCGACACGATCGTCGCCAACAACCTGGTGCTCAACCTCTATCAGCACGTGAACTCGCCGGAGGGACGCCTCTACCTTTCCCGGCAGTTGTTCGAGGAGGCCGTGCACGTCCAGTTCTACCTGAACCTGCTCGACACCTATGTCCCTTCCGAGGCGGACCGTTTCGAGGCGTTCGCGGCGGTCGAGAACATTCCGTCGATCGCGCGCAAGGCCGAGTTCTGCTTCAAGTGGATCGACTCGGTCTTCGAGTTGCGGTCACTTTCCACGCGCGAGGACCGGCGGGCGTTCCTGCTGAACCTGATCTGCTTCGCGGCCTGCATCGAGGGCCTCTTCTTCTACGGGGCTTTCGCGTACGTCTATTTCCTGCGCTCACGGGGCCTGCTGCACGGGCTGGCGTCCGGCACGAACTGGGTGTTCCGCGACGAGTCCATGCACATGGCCTTCGCGTTCGACGTCGTCGACACCGTACGGAAGGAAGAGCCCGGCCTGTTCGACGCCGCGATGGAGCAGCAGGTGAAGGACATGCTGGCCGAGGCCGTCGAATGCGAGGCGCAGTTCGCCGAGGATCTGCTCGCCCAGGGCGTCTCCGGCATGTCGCCGGCCGACATGCGGGCCTATCTCGAGCACGTGGCCGACCGGCGGCTGGCGGTTCTCGGCATCGAGCCGCTGTACGGCAGCAAGAACCCGTTCGCGTTCATGGAGCTGCAGGACGTCCAGGAGCTCGCCAACTTCTTCGAGCGGCGCGTCTCCGCCTACCAGGTCGGCGTGACCGGAAGTGTGAGCTTCGACCACGACTTCTGACGACCCCGGTGACACCATGAGGACCATGGGCAAGGTTTACGAGTCGATCGACGACCGCATGCGCGTGTTCCTCCTGGACCAGCCGGTGTTCTTCGTGGCCACCGCGCCGAGCGGGCCCGGTGGCCACGTGAACGTCTCGCCCAAGGGCGGCCGGGGTTGCCTGGCCGTCCTCGACGAGCACCGCGCCGCCTACCTGGACTACACCGGGAGCGGCGCCGAGACCATCGCGCACCTGCGCGAGAACGGCCGCATCACGCTGATGGCCTGCGCCTTCCAGGGCCCGCCGAAGATCGTCCGCCTGCACGGCCGGGGCCGGGCGGTCCTGCCCGGCGATCCCGGGTTCGCGGCGTTGCTGGCGGCCTTCCCGGTCGCGCCGGCCCGCGGCCTGCGAGCCGTCATCGAGGTCACCATCGAGCGGATCAGCGACTCCTGCGGCTACCAGGTGCCGCTGATGTCGTACGACGGCGACCGCGACCTGCTGACCCGCTGGACCGACCGCAAGAGCGACGAGGACCTGTCCGAGTACCGGCGCACCCGCAACGCCCACAGCATCGACGGCCTACCCGCCCTGGTCGACTGAGTCCGGCATCGCAAGCCGCATCCAGGGCGCGTTCTCCCGCCACCCCGGCAGCCCGAAGGCCCAGGCCGTGAGCACCCCGTGCACGGCCCGCCGGTCGTCCATGAGCGCCTGGTAGTGCCGATCGGCCCCGCCGTCGCGATGCTCGACCTGAAAACCGCCGCCGTCGCGCCCGGCCACCTGGATGTAGGTCTGCTCCCCGCCCGCACGGTCCACAATCAGAAACTGCTCGTCACCGCGGGCGACGTCGGCGAGCAGCTCGAAGAGCAGATCCTCCGACGGGTCGGCCCAGACGTCGCCGGATTCCATGGACACGCGCAGCGTGGGTGAGCTCATGCCCCCATGCTGCCGGTGCGGGAGGCTCTCCGCCCGCCACCCACGCCAACCGCCCCCGATGATCACCCCGGCGCTCCCCTTCGTTCGCAGGCGCACCCGCGAGCCCACCGTGGGCAGAGCACGTCCGTCGGCGGCAAGCCCTGCCACGAAAATGGGATTGCCGAGGACGCTGTGGCGGCCGCCACCGGGACCCACGCCGATTGACGGGTCTCACCGCGGCCGCCTAGGGTCGACCCCGGAACGGTGTGAGGAAGCTGGGAACGAAGCCAGCACGGTCGCGCCACTGTGAGCCGGCAACTGCCGGGAAGTCAGATACTCACCCGTTCCGCTGCCCCATCCGTTCGAGGGACGCACGATCCCCAAGGAGGCTTTTGTGAGCTCTATGCCGCATCCCACCACGGCGGCCACGCCGCTCGTCATTCCCGGGTCGAAGGCCGTCTACTGGCTGGTCGGCACGGCCCTGCTCGCGCTGGCCGTGTACTACTTCATCGGGGTCGACCAGGGCGCCGTGTCGGTGTTCGGGAGCGACACGCACATCCACGAGTTCGTCCACGACGGGCGGCACTTCCTCGGCTTCCCCTGCCACTGAGCCGGGCCGGCGACAACCACGTGGAAAAGCGCATCATCGGGCGCGGCCTGCTGGCCGGCGCCATCGCCGGGCTGCTCGCCTTCGTCTTCGCCCGCATCTTCGCGGAGCCGTCGATCCAGCAGGCCATCGACTACGAGAGCGGGCGGCACGAGGCGCAGGAGGCCCTCGACCGGGCCGCCGGCCTCGCCGCGGAGGCCCATGAGCACGACGTGTTCTCGCGGGCCGTGCAGGGCAATGTCGGCATCGGCGTGGCCCTGATCCTCTTCGGAGCGGCAATGGGCGCGCTCTTCGCCGTGGCGTACGCGCTCTATCTCGGACGCGCCGGCCGGATCCGCCCCCGCAACCTCGCCCTGCTCGTGGCCGGCGGCGGTTTCCTCGGCATGTACCTGGTGCCGTTCCTGAAGTACCCGGCCAACCCGCCGGCGATCGGGCGCGACGAGACCATCCAGCAGCGCAGCACCTTCTATCTGCTGATGGTCGTCGCGTCGCTGCTGTTCCTGGTGCTCGCCGTGTGGCTCGGCAAGCGGCTGCGGCCGCGGTTCGGCAACGGGAACGCCACCCTGATCGCCGGGGGCGTCTTCGTCGCGGCGACGGCGATCGTGATGCTGGTCCTGCCGTCGTTCGGCGAGATGGGCGACTCGCTCGGCCGCGCGACCGAGACGCCGCAGCCGCTGACCGACGCCGGCGGGCAGATCGTGTTCCCGGGCTTCCCGGCCGACGTGCTGTACAACTTCCGGCTCTACTCGATCGGCGCGCAACTGGTGCTGTGGGCGGCGATCGGCCTGGTCTTCGCGCCGATGGCGGAGCGGCTGCTGGCCCCGAAAACCCCGAAATCCTCGACCGCGCCGGCCGGGCTCATCGACGTCTGAGCACCCGCTGCCACTGCTGACGCCGGACGTCCTCCGGCGTCAGCACGCAGTCGCCGCACGTCCCGCCGCCGGGAATCCGGTAGTACAGGCAACAGTTGCGCCGCACCAGGAACCAGCGCGCGATCCGCGGGTCGGGTTGCTCGAGCGTGGCCGTGCCGGCCAGCGGCGCATCGCTCAGCAGTTCCCCGACCACTCGCGCGGCGCGTTCGGCGTGCTCCGGGCGGGCATCGGCGATCATCCCGGCGGCGCCACCGAGCGCCGACGCCACGTTCCCCCACAGCAGGTGCTCCGGCAGCGCGAACCGCCGCGAGAACACCAACACCAGCGCCTCGGTCACCCTCAGCGGCTCTCCTTCTCCGACTTTCCCGTACGCGAGAGGAAGCGGCCCACCACCGACCGGTTTCCAATACAGGTCGTCGATCCCGGCGGTGGGCCGCTCGCCGGTCAGGGCGGCGGCGCCGACGAGGGGCGAGAGGAGCCGGGAGGCGTACCCGAGAAAGGTGATTGACGCCACCTCGCGCTCGCCGATCTCGTCCGGGCCGAGCCCCGTCATCCGCTCGAGGGTCTGCCGGGCCACGCCGACCCGTTCGGCCGCCACCTCGGGATTCAGCAGGTCGGTGAGCGGACGCCAGGCGGGGTCGCCGTCCCACGGCTCCCAGACGAAGTACGGCCCCAGCGCCGCCGCGGTCTTCAGAGCAGCATCCACGCGGTTGATGGTATGACCCGCGATATGTACGCTCGTACACATGACCACCACCCTCGCCCCGCCGCCCGCGGTCCGCGACGCCACCGCGGCCACCTACGCCGCGTTCATCGGCTCCGGCTTCGCGTTCGCCAGCTGGGCGTCCCGGATCCCGCAGGTCCGCGACAGCCTCGGGCTGGACTCGGCGGCGCTCGGGCTGGTGCTGCTGGCCATCGCCGCCGGCTCGCTGCTGGCGCTGCCGCTCTCCGGGCCGGTGGTCACCCGGATCGGCTCGTCACGCACGGTCGCCTGGATGTCGGTGCTGCTCGGGGTCGGGCTCGCGATCGCCGCGCTGGGGTCGCTGAGCGGCATCGTGCCGGTGGTGATCGGGCTGTTCCTGCTCGGCTTCGCGAACGGCGCCTGGGACGTGGCCATGAACGTGCAGGGGACGGTCGTCGAGCGCCACCTCGGCCGCTCGGTGATGTCCCGCTTCCACGCCGGGTTCAGCCTCGGCACCGTCGCCGGCGCGCTGGCCGGGGCGGCCATGGTCGCGCTGCACGTGGCCGTCGCGGTGCACCTCGTGGCGGTCGCGGTCCTCGTGGTGGCCGGGGTCGCGTGGCACGCCCGGCGGTTCGTTCCCGACCACGACGAGGCGCCGGCCGACGCCGCCGAGCCGTCGCGCCACCGTGCGCTGTGGGCCTGGCGGGAACCCCGTACGCTGCTGATCGGTGTTTTCGTCCTCGCATTCGCCTTCGCCGAGGGTGTCGGCAACGACTGGATCAGCGTGGCGGCGATCGACGGCCACCACGTGTCGCCCGCGGTGGGCACGCTGGCGTTCGCCGGCTTCCTCACCGCGATGACCGCGGGCCGCTGGTTCGGCCCGGCGCTGCTCGACCGCTACGGCCGCACCCGCGTCGTCCGCACCCTCGCGCTCGTGGGAATCGCCGGCGTGGCGCTGTTCGTCTTCGGGCCGAGCCCCGCCTACGCGTACGCGGGCACCCTGCTCTGGGGTCTCGGCGCCTCGCTCGGCTTCCCGGTCGGCATGAGCGCCGGCGGCGACGACCCACGCCGGGCCGCGGGCCGGGTCAGCGTGATCGCGTCGATCGGCTATTGCGCGTTCCTGGCCGGGCCGCCCACGATCGGCTTCCTGGGCGACCATTTCACCGTGCTGCGTTCCCTGATCGTGGTGGCCGCCCTGCTGTGCGTGGCCACCCTGATCGCCGCGGCCGTGCGCCCGCTGCCCGCGTCCGCCCCGTCCCCCGAGCCGGCCGCCGCCCTCGCCGAGTGAGAGTCGCCGCCCCCTCCCCCGCAGCACCTGGGGTGATGGCCGCCCGGCGTGCCGCTGCCGCCCGGCGCGCCAACTGCCGCCCGGCGTTCCGCTGCCGCCCGGCGTTCCGCTGCCGCCCGGCGTGCCGCTGCCGCCCGGCGTGCCGCTGCCGCCCGGCGTGATGGCCGCCCGGCATGTTGGCCGCCGCCCGGCATGATGGCCGCACCCTCCGGCTGCCGTCCTCCCGGCTTGATGGCAGGGTGTTGGCATGAGGACCGTCGTCTGGGTCGCCGAGGGCACCTGGCAGGCCGCCGTGGACGCCGCCCGCAACGTCCCGGACGCCGAGTTCACCCTGCTGCACGTGATCGACGAACACACCGTGCAGGCCGTAGCCGGCGCCCGCGCCGGCCTGCTCGGCCGGGGACACCACGACTCCGGCGGCGCCGAGCAGGTCCTGATCGACGGCCAGACCGACCTCCTGGACGCCGCCGAGGCCCGCCTCGGCCACCCCGCCGCCCGCCTGGCGCTTCAGGGCCGCGTCGAGCGCGAGGTGGTGGCCGCCTGCGCCGAAGCCGGCCTGCTGGTGCTGGCCCGCGACGGCGACCACACCCGCTTGGGGCCGCACAGCATCGGCCACCACGCCCGCTTCGTGATCGACCACGCCCCGTGCCGGGTGTTGCTGATCTGGCCGGACGAGCCGCCGGACCTGTCGACCGTGCCCCCGCCCCCGCCTCACCCGCCGGGTTCGCCCCACCACCCAGGGCCGCCCGACCACCCAGGGCCGCCCCACCACCCAGGGCCGCCTTCCGCGCCGCGCAGCTGACGCCGGCCGAGGGCTGCACGTATATGTAAGCAGAGCGATTGGCGCCCCACGGCGGGCTGCCACACGCGCACTACCGCCCGCGCGTATATGTAAGCAGAGCTATTCGGCGCCCCACGGCGGGCTGCCACACGCGCACCACGGCCCGCGCGTATAGGTAAGCAGAGCTATTCGGCGCCCCACGGCGGGCTGCCACACGCGCACCACCGCCCGCGCGTATGTGTAAGCAGAGCCCCCGCAGCGGGCTGCCATACGCGCATTACGCCTTAGATGTTGGTAATGCGGCGAAATCGAGCGGTTAAGACGGCTAGAAGCCTATAACCGAGGGAGCACCGTCAGACGGGAATTCCGAGGAGCTCGCATGACCACAGTCGCCCCGCGCCCGGCTGCCACCCGGCCCTATCCGGTTCGGCGGCAGGTCAAGGGCACGGCGCTGGCCCGGATCCTGCGCACGACGGACGCCAAGCAGATCGGCATCATGTACATGGCGACGTCGATTGCGTTCTATGCGATCGGCGGTTTCATGGCGCTGCTGATGCGCACCGAGCTGGCCCGCCCGGGCATGCAGATCCTGTCGCCGGAGCAGTTCAATCAGCTGTTCACGATGCACGGCACGATCATGCTGCTGTTCTTCGCGACGCCGATCGTGTTCGCCTTCGCGAACTTCGTGGTGCCGATCCAGATCGGCGCGCCGGACGTGTCGTTCCCGCGGCTCAACGCCTTCGCCTACTGGCTCTACCTGTTCGGCGGCACGATCGCCATGTGCGGGTTCATCACCCCGGGCGGCGCCGCGGACTTCGGGTGGTTCGCGTACGCGCCGCTGAGTGACTCGCTGCACTCCCCCGGCATGGGCGGCAACATGTGGGTGGTCGGCCTCGCGATCAGCGGTCTCGGCACGATTCTCGGCGCGGTCAACATGATCACCACGATCCTGACCCTGCGCGCGCCCGGCATGACCATGTTCCGCATGCCGATCATGACGTGGAACATCCTGGTCACCAGCCTGCTCGTGATCATGGTCTTCCCGTTCCTGGCCGCCGCGCTGTTCGCCCTCGCCGCCGACCGCATCGTCGGCGCGCACGTCTTCGACGTCGGCACCGGCGGGCCCATGCTCTGGCAGCACCTGTTCTGGTTCTTCGGGCATCCCGAGGTGTACGTCGTCGCGCTGCCCTTCTTCGGGATCATCACCGAGGTCATCCCCGTCTTCACCCGCAAGCCGGTCTTCGGCTACAAGGGCCTGGTCTCCGCCACCCTGCTGATCGGCGCACTGTCCATGTCGGTGTGGGCGCACCACATGTTCGTCACCGGCCAGGTATTGCTGCCGTTCTTCAGCTTCCTGAGCTTCCTGATCGCCGTCCCCACGGGCATGAAGTTCTTCGTCTGGATCGGCACCATGTGGCGCGGCCAGATCAGCTTCGAGACACCGATGATGTTCGCCATCGGGTTCATGGTGACGTTCCTGTTCGGTGGACTGTCCGGCGTTCTCCTGGCCGCGCCGCCCATCGACTTCCACGTCTCCGACTCGTACTTCGTGATCGCGCACTTCCACTACGTGCTGTTCGGCACCATCGTGTTCGCCGTCTTCGCCGGCATCTACTTCTGGTTCCCCAAGATGTTCGGCCGCATGCTCGACGACCGCCTCGGCAAGGTCCACTTCTGGCTGACCTTCCTCGGCTTCCACGCCACCTTCCTGGTGCAGCACTGGCTCGGCACCGAGGGCATGCCCCGCCGCTACGCCGACTACCTGCCCTCCGACGGGTTCACCTTCCTGAACACGTTCTCGACGATCGGCTCGTTCGTGCTCGGCATCGCCACCCTGCCGTTCCTCTACAACGTCTGGCACTCGTACCGGGCCGGCCAGATCGTGAAGGTCGACGACCCCTGGGGGCACGGGAACTCGCTGGAGTGGGCCACGTCGTGCCCGCCGCCGCTGCGCAACTTCGACCACATGCCCCGCATCCGCTCCGAGCGGCCGGCGTTCGACGCGAAGTTCCCGCACCTGGCGGCCGGCGAGCAGTCCCTGGCCGGGCCGCCCGAGGGTGGCGCGCGCCTGCTCACGTCGGAGGCCGACGGCGGCGCCACCTACCAGGAGGACATCAGCTCCGATCGCGACCGCTGAGCCCGGTGGTCAGCAGCACCACGCTGTCGTCGAGAGCTTCCAGCGCGTGCCGCGCGCCGGGCACCAGGATGAGGTCGCCGTCGCTCGCCTCGGCCCGGTCGTCGCCGCTGGTCATCCGCACCCGGCCGGTCAGCACCTGCAGCGTCGCCTCGCCCGGGTTCTCGTGCTCGTCCAGCCGCTGCCCGGCGACCAGCGCGATCAGCGTCTGACGCATGACGCTCTCGTGACCGCCGTGCACGGTGTGCGCACTGCGCCCGCTGTGCGCGTCGCGGGCGGCGGCGAGGTTCTTGGCGGCGAGCTCGATGAGCGACGTCTTCTCCATGGGCCGAGCCTCGCGCGCCGACAGACCCCGGCGACAGGGTCTTAAGACCCGAGCAGCGCGGCGGCGACGGTGTCGACGTACCAGTCGCGGAAACGTGCCGGCGGCCAGCCGCGCCGGCGGACGAGCCAGTCGTAGTTGCGCACGTCCATCGCCAGCCACAGCACGTCGGCCACCGTGTCGGCGGTGTGCTCGGCCCGGATCTCGCCGGTGGCCATCAGCTCGGCGGCGAACATGGTCATGCCGGTGCGGCGGTCGTCGAGGTTCTTGCGCCAGATCTCGGCCGCGCCGGGGTCGGCGGTGGCGGCCGCTTCGAGGGCGAGCATCACCTGCGCCAGCCGCGCGTGCGTCCCGGCGAGGTGCTCGGCGAAACGCGCGAGCTTGGCCCGGACACCGGCCAGCTGCCGGATTTCGGCGGTGAAGGGCCGCTCGGGCACGGCGACCGGCTCGTCGTCGCCCGCGATCGTGACGTCGATCAGGGCCGACAGCAGCGCCTGCTTGCTGCCGAAGATCTTGTAGACGGTCTGGACCGCGACGCCGGCCTCGGCGGCGACGGTGGCGAGCGGGGTGGCGGCGTAGCCGGGGTCGACGAACAGCACGGCGGCGGCGTCGAGGACCGCACGCCGGGTCTGGCGCGCCTGCTCCTGTCGGTGTGCCGACTCGTACCGCCTCTTGACAGCCACTCGGCGAGTGTAGTCCTCTATTCGATAGAGCGTAACTCTACCGAAGGAGAACGATCATGAGCATCGAGGCCTTCACCCGGCTCTTCGACGAGGTGTTCACCAAGGGTGACCTCGAGGCGGCCGACCGGCTCGTCGCCCCGACGATCATCGACCACCAGTTCGCCCCGGACGGCAGCCCCGGCCGGGAGCTGACCCGGGACCAGTTCAAGGGATTCGTGCGCGCGCTGCGGGCCGGCATCCCCGATCTGCACTACACGGTCGAGGACGCGGCGGCGGCCGGCGACCGGGTCTGGATCCGCGTCCGGGCCCGCGGCACCGACAGCGGGACCGGCCAGTTCGGGCATCCGGCGACCGGGAAGCCGATCAGCATCGACGTGATCGACGTCGCCCGCTTCGCCGACGGGCGCATGGTCGAGCACTGGGGCGTGCCCGACCGGATGAGCGTTCTCCAGCAGCTGGGTCACCACGCCTGAGCAACTGCAGGTCGTTGGCAGTTGCCACATTGTCGCACGACTAGTGCCGGACGTAAGCTGGCGGCATGCACAAGCACACCCATGAGCACGTCGACACGGCCCTGGAGTCCTCCCGGGCCGGGATGCGGGCCCTGTGGGTGTCGCTGGCCGGGCTCGGCGTCACGGCGACGCTGCAGGCGCTGATCGTGGTGTGGTCGGGGTCGGTCGCGCTGCTCGGGGACACGCTGCACAACGCGGCCGACGCGCTCACGGCGGTGCCGCTCGGCATCGCGTTCCTGCTCGGGCGGCGGGCGGCGACGCGGGCGTACACCTACGGGTTCGGCCGTGCCGAAGACCTGGCCGGCATCGTCATCGTGCTGGTGATCGCCGGGTCCTCGGTCGCCGCCGCCTGGCTCGCGGTCGAGCGCCTGGCCGACCCGCGGGAGATGACGCACCGGCCGTGGGTGCTGGCCGCGGGCGTCGTCGGCTTCCTGGGCAACGAGATCGTCGCCCGCTATCGCATCGCGGTCGGGCGGCGGATCGGCTCGGCCGCGCTGGTCGCCGACGGCCTGCACGCCCGCACCGACGGCTTCACGTCGCTCGCCGTCGTGCTCGCGGCGGCCGGCGCGTGGCTCGGCTGGCGGTGGGCCGACCCGGTCGTGGGCCTGGCCATCACGGTCGCCATCGCGTTCGTGCTCAAGGACGCCGCCCGCGAGGTCTACCACCGGCTCATGGACCGCGTCGAGCCCGAGCTCGTCGACCGGGCCGAGCAGGCACTGCGCGGCGTCCCCGGCGTGCACGACGTCTCCGGCCTGCGGCTGCGCTGGATCGGCCACCGCCTGCACGCCGAGGCCGCCATCGTCGTCGACGCCCGGCTCAGCCTGGTGGCCGCCCACGACATCGCCGACGAGGCCGAGCACCGGCTGTCCCATTCCGTGCCCCGGCTGACCAGCACGACCGTCCACGTCGACCCGGACACCCACCGCCTCGTGGCGGCCGCTACCGATTCGCACCCGTGAAGGCACCCCGGCCGCAACCGGGTGGCGTTGCTATTGCTGGGGAGCACTAGCGGAGGTTGCGGCGAGTCATGGGCAGTCGGTTGATGCGGTGGCACGTCGCCGTCGCGGTGGTGGTGCTGGCCGGGTTCCTGGTCGTGCCGGACGGTGGCACGCTGCAGCTGGTCTGGCAGATCGCGTGCGGATGGTTCGCGACCGCGATGATCGTCGTGGGAGTGCGGACGCGGCGGCCGGCGATGCGGGCGACGTGGTGGCTGTTCGCGCTGGGCGTCGCCGGGAACTCGGGGGGCATCCTGGTCGAGTACGTGCTGACCCGCACCGAGGCCGAGCCCGGCTTCCCGTCGCTGGCCGACATCGCGTACCTCTCGCTCTATCCCGCCGTCGCGACCGGGCTGCTGCTGCTGATCCGCCGCCGCACCCTGTACCGCGACTGGTCGAGCGTGATCGACGCCACCACGCTGACCACCGGCATGGGCCTGCTCGCCTGGGTCTTCATGGTCCGGCCCGCCGCCTCCGACCCGTCGATCGGGCTGCTCGGCCACATCGTCAGCACCGCCTACCCGGTCGGCGACATCGTGCTGGTCGCCATGACCGTACGGCTGATGCTCAGCGGCAGCGCCCGCAACACCTCGTTCCGGCTGGTCTGTGCCGCGCTGATCTGCTTCCTCGCCGGCGACGGCGCCTGGGCCGTGGTCAACCAGATGGTCTGGGAGCCCGGGCCGATGGCGCACAAGCTGCTCGCGCTGGTCTTCCTCGCCGGTTACCTGCTGTTCGGGGCGGCCGCCCTGCACCCCGCGGTCCGCTCGCTCTCCAGCACGGTCGAGCCGCGCCCGATCCGGATCAGCCGGCCGCTGCTGCTGGCCCTGACCGTCGCCTCGCTGATCGGCCCGGCGATGCTGATCATGCAGGCGTCGCGGCACCGGGTCACCGACGCGCTGGCCATCGGGCTCGGCTGCGCGGTGCTGTTCCTGCTGGTCGTGACCCGCATGTCCCAGCTGATCAAGCAGCTCGACGTGCAGACCGAGAAGGTCCGCGCGCTCGCCGTCACCGACGAGCTGACCGGGCTGCCGAACCGGCGCGCCTGGAACACCGAGCTGCCCCGCACGATCGAGCGGGTGCGCCGGACCGGGGATCCGCTCACCGTGGCGATCCTCGACATCGACCACTTCAAGCAGTTCAACGACGCGTACGGGCATCTGGCCGGCGACCGGGTGCTGAAGGAGGCCGCCGCGGCGTGGCAGGACGAGCTGCGGACGGCCGACCACCTGGCCCGGTACGGCGGGGAGGAGTTCGTCGTGATGCTGCCGGACGCGACGGCCGAGCAGGCCCACGACATCGTCGACCGGATGCGGCTGGCGACCCCGCTCGGGCAGTCGTTCTCGGCCGGCATCGCGGTGTGGAACGGCACCGAGACCGCGGACGAGCTGACCGCCCGCGCCGACGCCGCCCTGTACGCGGCCAAGAACGCCGGGCGCAACCGGATCTGCGAGGCCCCCCTGGTCGCTACCGGCCGGTAACCCGAACGGCGGCGCCGCAGGTGGTTGGCTGGGACCATGGGTTCGTCGGATGCCACCGGGGCGGTCGCCGGCAGCCGGATCGCGCAGCTGTGCCTGGGTCTCGGCCCGGACGGCCCGGCGGCGAAGCTCGCCGCCCTGCTGGCCCGGTCGGCCGGCGCGCCCACGGCCCTGATCCATCTCACCGACGACGGCGAGCGGCTCTACGTGGCGGGCGCCGCGGGCATGCCCGCCGGCTGGGCGGCGATGGGACCGGCCCCGACGAGCTCGACGCTGGCCGGGCTGGTCGTCGGCCACCAGCACCCGATCATCATCCCGGACATCACCGAGGATCCGCGGGTTCCGTGCTTCGCCCCGGCCCTCGCGCTCGGCGTGCGCGCGTACGCCGGCTTCCCCATCCGTGACCCGCGGGACCACGTCGTCGGGGTGTGCACGGTCGTCGACTTCCGGCCGCGGCACTGGTTGCCGGATCAGCTGACCGCCATCGACGACGCCGCCCAGGCGTGCACCGCGCTGGTCGCCGAGCAGCAGAAGGCCGACACCCACCGCCGCTTTCTCGAGGCGCTGCTGCACCAGCTGCGTACCGGCGTGGTGGCCTGTGACGAGAGCGGGCGGCTGGTGTTCAGCAACGAGGCCGCGCGCCGGCTGGTGGGGGTCATGCCGATCGGCTCGCACATCGGCGAGTGCGGCACGCACAGCCTGCTCACCGACGTGACCGGCCGCCGCCTGCCGCCCGAGGAGCTCCCGCTGTGGCGGGCCCTGCACGGCGAGCAGGTGCACGGTGCGGAGCTCACGGTCGGCGTTCCCGGCCGGCCCGTCCGGACGGTGAGCGCCGACGCCGAGCCGATCACCGGGGCCGACGGGCGTCGCCTGGGCGCCGTGGCCGCCGTCCGCGACGTCACCGACCGGCGGCGGGCCGAACGGTTCGGCGGCGTGGAACGCGCGGTCGCGGCCGCGCTCGAGAACGCGGGCGGGCATCCACGACGCCGGGCCGGTGATCCTCGCCGAGCTGTGCGCCGCCTTCGGCTGGCCGCGGGCCGAGATCTGGCTGGTCGACCAGCAGGCCGACGCCCTCGTGCTCGCCGCCCGGCACCCGGCCGCACCGCCGGGCCCGGCCGGATGCGAGGACGCCCTCACCCGGGCCGCCTGGCGAACCGGCGCGCCGGTCTGGACCGTCGACATCGCCGCGGACGCCGGCGACGTCCCGCCGGGGCCGGGAGACCGAGAGGCGGCGGCACGGCGGGGGCTGGCCGTGCCCGCGCCCTCCGGGGGCGGCGTCCTGGTCGTCCTGTCGTTCTCGGCGGGCGTGGTCGACGATCCCGCCGATCCGCTCCTCACGCTGCTGTCCGGGATCGGCACCCACATCGCCGAGTTCCTCGAGCGACGGCGGGCCGAGGAGCTCACGCTGGCCCTGTCCCGCAGCAAGGACGACTACCTCGCGCTGATCGGCCACGAGGTGCGCACGCCGCTGACGTCGATCACGGCGTACATCGAGATGCTGCGGGAGAGCGACCCGGAGACGCTGGCCGAGGACCTGCCCGGCACGCTCGACGTGCTCGCCCGCAACAGCACCGCGCTGCGGCGGATCGTCGACCAGCTGCTCGACCTCGCCGCGCTGGACGGCGGTCACGCCGGGCTGGCGCGGGAGCCGATCGATCTGGCCGGCGTCGTGCGGGCCGCGGCCCAGGCGGCGCAGCCGGTCGCCGCGACGGCCGGGGTGGCGGTGACGCTCGCCCTCGGCGACGGCGCCGTGATCGCCGGCGACCCGATCCGGATCCGGCAGGTGGCCGATCAGCTGCTCGACAACGCCATCAAGCACAGCCGCGGCGGGGGCCGGGTGACCGTGACCGTGACCCGGCCCGACCACGCCTCGATCGAGCTGACCGTCACCGACACCGGGCTCGGCCTCCCGGACGACGACCAGCACCGGGTCTTCGCCCCGTTCTACCGCACGCAGCGCTCCCGCCTGCACGGCATCGAGGGCACCGGGCTCGGCCTGACGATCTGCCGCGCCGTCGTCGAGGGGCACCACGGAAGCATCCGGCTGGTTCCGGTCGGCGAGCCGGGCTCCCGGGTCGTCGTGCGCCTCCCGGCCGGCTGAGCCGATTCCGCGCATGAAATGCCGCGGCAGGTCGCGCCTACCCGCCGCCCAGCACGTCGCGCAGCCGGGACACGAGCTCGGCGGGCAGGAACGGCTTCATCAGGACCGCGGTCGCGCCGGCCTCGGCCGGGCGGGCGTCGCCGGGTATCAGGCTGCCGCTGACGAAGAGGACCGGCAGGCCGGCGGTCGCCGGATCGGCTCGCAGGGCCCGGCACAGATCGATGCCGGACATCGTCGGCATGTCGATGTCGCTGACCACCACCGCCGGCCGATGCGCCCGGACCGCCTCCAGGGCGGCGGCGCCGTCGGGCGTCTCGATCACGTCGTATCCGGCCCGGCGCAGGATTCGCGCCGCGATCGCACGGATGTCGCCGTCGTCCTCCGCCAGCACCACTGTCGTCATGCAGAAATGCCGTCCCGCCCCCGCAGCAGCACCCGTCACCCGAAACCTACATGACGTAGGTATCAGCCGCGGGCATTCACCGACAACAGCGTGGCGCCCATGTCGCGCAGCTTGTCGAGGATGCCGTAGAGCCGGGCCTGGTCGGCGACCGGGACGCGGAACGACGACGTGCCGTCCGCCCGGCGGACGACGGTGACGTCGCCGAGCCAGGCGGACCAGTGGTCGTCGAGGTGACCGGCGACCCGGAACTCGTAGGTCATCGGAGGGCGAACGCGTCGGCGGGAGCGGGAGCGGGCGCCGCCGACTCGCGGGCGTGGCGCCACAGGGAGACGCCGAGGCCGATCAGGGCGACGCCGGTCGGCACGGCGAACGGCCGCTCGAACGACTGCGGCAGGACGGGCAGGGCGAGCGTGGCCGTGGTGCCGGCGGCGAGCAGGGCGGCGGCCCAGCGGGCGAGCACCCGGGCCCGGAACAGGGCGATGCCGAAGAGCAGGCCGCCGCCGAGGTAGCCGGCCGCGGAGACGATGAAGGCGGGCGCGAGGAGCCCGATGTCGCCCTTCGCACTGCCGCCGGCGGCGGCGTCGAGCACGTCCTGCACGTACGCCGGTTGGGTCGCGGCCAGGCTCGGCAGGATCGCCGCGGCGACGAACGCGATGCTCAGCATCGTCAGGAACCCGATGGCGAACAGCACGTAGCCGGCCAGACCGAGCACGCCGGCCCGGCGGACCTGGCGCAGGTACAGGCCGGTGATGCCGGCCAGCGCGAGCCCGGCCATGACCACCTTGGCCACGTTGCGGATCGCCCATTCGGCGCTCGTGACGGACGCGGTCTCCATGGGCGGATGGTTGATCTGGACGCCGATGAACAGCAGACCGGCGACGGCGGCGGCCGCGGCGGCGGCCCGGGTCAGGTGCGTTGTCGTAATCGTCATGCCGATAGACGGTAGGAACGGGCCGGGTGAGCGCACATCACCAGACGATGTGATTGCGGCCGGTCACATCAGGCCGGTCACATCAGGCCGAGCTCGCCGGCCCGGCGGACGGCGGCGCGGCGGGTGTTGACGCCGAGCTTGGTGAAGATGTGCTTGGTGTGGGTGCGCAGGGTGTTGACCGAGACGTAGAGCCGGCGGGCGATCTCGGGTCCGGTGAGGTCGGTGGCGAGCAGCCGCAGCACGTCGAGCTCGCGTTCGCTCAGCCCCTCGGCGCCACCGGCGGGCGGATCGGCGCCCTCGTCGCGGAACAGCCGGGCGTAGCCGGCCGGGATCCCCTCGTCGCGGGCCCGGCGCAGGTCGTCGCGGGCGGCCTCGGGATCGCCCGCGGCCCGGTGCGCGAGCGACCGCACGAAACGGGCCTCGATGACGCTGCCGCCCCGGCCGGCGGCCTCGGCGGCGTCGATGATCCGGCCGAGCTGGGCGATGACCGGCCCGAGGTCGCCGCCCTCGGCGATGCGCAGGCGGGCCAGGGTGAGCTGGTTGTACTCGGCCAGGTACGAGGGCGGGTCGCCGGCCGAGACCGACTGCTCGCGGGCCCAGGCGCGGGCGTCGGCGAGACGGCCCTGGGCGATGCGGATCCGGGCGCGGGCGGCGGCGATCGGGGCGACGTCGGGGAAGAAGCCGGGCGCGTAGCGCGGCTCGGCCTCGTCCAGCATCCGGACGGCGCCGTCGAGGTCGCCCCGGGCCCGCAGCAGCCCGGCCATGGCCGTGTACCAGCGGTGCCGGTTCTCCGGCAGGGACGCGCGCTCGCCGAGCTCCTTCGCCGTCCGGAGGTGCTCCTCGGCGGCGTCGAGCTCGTCCTGCTCGCGCAGCACGCCGGCGAGGCCCACGTGCAGGTCGCCGGTCGTCGACAGCACCGGCCCGCGATGCCGTCCCGCGCTGCCCAGGGCCTGCTCGTAGAGCCGCCGCGCCTCGACCGGCTGACCGAGCGCCAGCCACATCCCGCCCAGCACGACCGTCGCCCCCAGCGCGTCGGCGATGTTCCCGGCGGCCCGCAGGCTGGTCACGGCCTCGTTGAACGTGCTCACCGCGGTCGGCAGGTCGCCGGCGGCCCAGGCGGCCAGCCCGAGGAAGCCACCCGCCGCGCCCCGGCTCAGATGGTCCTGCGGCCCGCAAAGATCAAAGGCCTTCCGCGCGTACGCGACGGTGCCGCCGACATCGCCGCCGGCCTGCGCGATCGCGGCCCGGTAGAGCGCGATCGTCGCCGGGAGCGCGCGCAGCTCCTCGTCCCGCGCGTGCCGGACCGCCTCGGGCACATCGACGGTCATCACCCCCGGGGTGGCGTCCGCCAAAGCCTCGTCGGCGACGTCCAGCCAGGAGAGCGCGTCGGGGACGTTGCCCTCGGCGAGGCGGCTCCAGCCGCGCAGGGCGGCCAGCAACGGCCGCCGCCGGAGCACGGCCTCGGGCAGGTGACCGAGCCACTCGCGCAGGGTGTGGTCCTGGCGGTGCTTGCGCAGGCCGGCCAGGGCCAGCTCGACCAGGTCGGCGACCAGCTCGTGGTCGGCGGCGGCGACGGCGTGGGCGACGGCCTCGACCAGGTCGCCCTGCCCGGCCCACCACGAGGCGGCGGCGCGGTGCAGGCCGGCCACCCGCTCCGGGTTCTGGGCGAGCAGGCGGGCCGCGAGGGCGTCGGCGAACAGGCGGTGGTAGCGGTACCAGCGGCGCTCGTCGTCGAGCGGGACCACGAACAGGTTGGCGCGCTCGAGGCCGGCCAGGGCGCGGTCGCCGTCGTCGCGGCCGGTGAGGGCGTCGCACAACGGGCCGGTCATCTGGCGCAGGACCGAGGTTTCCAGCAGGAAACGGCGTACGTCCTCGTCCAGGGTGTTGAGTACCTCCTCGACCAGGTAGTCGAGGACGAAGCGGTGACTGCCGGTGAAGGAGTCGACGAAGTCGCCCAGGGCGGGACGGTTGCGCGCGGACAGGGCGGCCAGCTGCAGACCGACGGCCCAGCCTTCGGTGCGCGAGTGCAGGGCTTCGACGTACGCGGGAGGCAGCCGCAGTTGTGCGACCTGATCGAGGAAACCGGCCGCCTCGTCCGGGGTGAACCGCAGATCGGCGGCGCGCACCTCGAGCAGCTCGCCGCGGGCGCGCATCCGGGCCAGCGGGAACGGCGGATCGACGCGGGTGGCGAGCGCGACGGCGACCGGGGTCCGGTCGAGCAGGAAGGCGACGGCGTCGTGCACGGCCGGGTCGGTGATGACGTGATAGTCGTCGAGCGCCAGCACGCCCCCGTCGAGGTCACCGGCCAGGGCGGTCAGCACCTCCGGGGCGGCCGCGCCCGGGTCGGCCTCGAGCAGGGCGGCCGCCTCCGCGCCGGCCGCCGGATCCATCGCCCGCACGGCGGCGACCACGTGGGCGAGGAACCGGGGCAGGTCGCTGTCGGCCGGGTCGAGCGACAGCCACGCCACCCGGGGCGCGTCGCCGGACGTCAGCCACTGGGCCAGGAGCGTGGTCTTGCCGAATCCGGCGGGCGCGCAGACCAGCACGAGCCGGGGTCCGGGCCGAAGCCGGCCGGTGAGCCGGGGCCGGGGCACCAAGGGGCGGCGCGATGCGGGAACGCGCAGCTTGGTGCCCAGCACCGCCATGGGCTCACCCTAGTTGTTTCGCCATCACCCACTCGCTCGCGGTACTGACCGGTGGATCTTTCCCGCCTAGCGTGAGGGCCCATGATCGGTCTTGACTCGCTGCGATGGTCACTGACGCTGGTCTTCGCCGCCGCCGCGGCCTTTCACACCGTACGGCTGAGAAAGGCCCCGGAGGATGCGCTGCACCTGCTGATGGGCGCCGCGATGATCGTGATGATCTGGCCCTGGGGCGACGCCGTCCCGCCCAGCCTGTGGATCACCGGTTTCGCCTTCACGACCGGATGGTTCGTGTCCCGCGCGGTCCGGCCCACCGCCGGCCGGACCGCGCCGATCCTGTTCGCCGCCGGCGCCGCCGCGATGGTCTGGATGAGCGCCGGCCCGCACCCGCACATGCCGCACCACCACCCCGGGGCCGCCCACGTGAGCTGGGTGAACGCGGCGCTCGGCGGCTGTCTCGTCGCCGCGAGCCTGTGGTGGGTGGTGCGCGGGATGCGCCTCGACGCGACCACCCCGGCCGATCTGACGCCCCATTGGCCGGCCGTCTGCCACGGGCTGATGAGCGCCGGCATGGGCCTCGCCCTCCTGGCAATCGGTTGACGCCATCGGTTCCGCGCGTCGGAAGCACCGCGGTACCGCGATCGAGCTGGAAGTCCCAGTCCGAGACCGAGTGTCTGAGGCCGTGTTCCCGGCGCGGGGTCGAAGACGCGGTCGCCGATCTGGTGGGACGGCCGGCTGTCACAAGTCGTAGGGTTGTCCGGTCCTAGCTGACATGCAGGGGAAAATCATGGGGCAGCCGCACGGAAGTCAGATCGTCGCCCGGGATCACTGCCTGAGTCTGGTGCGGGCGGTGGACCGGCCGACCGGCGCGGCCCGGTACGGGCGCATGTTCGGCGGGCTCGAGCCGCTCGGCACCGATCCGCAGCTGCTCATGCGGGCCGGGGACACCGGCGGGATCTGCGACGCCGCGGCCGTGCTCGACGAGGCCTACCCGGACGGTGACGACGCGGCCGAGGCCGCCGGGTGGCCGTTCTTCGGGCAGATCGTCGCGCACGACATCACCGCCGACCGCTCGCCGATCGGCGGCGGCGTGGCCACCGACGTGCTGCGGAACGCTCGGGCGCCCAAGCTCAACCTGGAGATGCTCTACTCCGACGGGCCGGTCGGCTCGCCCTACCTGTTCGACGTGCACGACCCGGCCAAGTTCCTGGTCGGGGACGACGTGCCGCGCAACCCCCAGGGTGTCGCGCTGATCGGGGACCCGCGGAACGACGTACACCTGTTCGTTCTGTCCCTGCATGTCGCGCTGTTGCAGGCGCACAACCGGATCGTGGACTGGCTGCGGGCGAACGGCGTCGCCGAGTCCGACGTCTTCGAGCGGGCGCGGATCACGCTGACCTGGAGCTACCAGTGGATCGTGGTGCACGACTTCCTGCCGCGCCTGGTCGGGCCGGCGCTGGTCGACGAGGTTCTGGCCGAGGGCGGCCGGTGGTTCGCGCCCGAGCCGGGTGAGGCGTTCATCCCGCTCGAGTTCGCCGACGCCGCCTACCGGTACGGGCACGGGCAGATCCGCCACACGTACCGGCTGACCGCGGACGGCCCGGCGGTGCCGCTCTTCCCCGACCTGGTGGGTTTCGGCCCGCTGCCGGCCGAGAGGCGCCTCGACCTGGCGCAGATCTTCGACGTGCCCGGCCGTCCGCCCGCCCAGCGCGCCAAGCGTCTCGACGGCCGGCTCGCCGCGAGCCTCATCGGCCTCCCCGAGCAGGTGACCGGCGCCGTGCAGACCGAGGCCTACCATTCCCTGGCCGTACGCGACCTGCTCCGCGGCGAGACGACCGGCCTGCCCAGTGGCGAGGCCGTCGCGGCGCTGCTCGGCGAGGCCCCGCTCAGCGACGAGGAGCTGCACCGGCACTGGCCGGGCGGCACTCCACTGTGGTTCTACATCCTGAAGGAGGCCGAGTGCCGGGCCGCCGGCGACCGCCTCGGCCCGGTCGGCGGCCGGATCGTCGCCGAGGTGCTGATCGGCCTGATGCGCGCCGACGAGCAGAGCTACCTGAGCCTCGAGCCCGGCTGGCAGCCGCCGGTGGCGTCCGACCTCGCGGGCCTGCTTCTCGGGTAGGTTGTCATGGTGGAGCTGAAGGACGCGTGGGAGCTGAGCCGCCAGGACACGGGACTCGCGCTGGTCTCGACCCTGCGCGCCGACCAGACCATCCAGACCTCGCTGGTCAACACCGGCATCGTCGGGGGCAGGCTCGCTTTCGTCACGTACGGGCGGGTGAAGCTCGCCAACCTGAGGGCGCGCCCGCAGCTCGCCGTCGGCTTCCGCACCGGCTGGCGCTGGGCGACGGTCGAGGGCACGGCCGAGCTCGCCGGCCCCGACGACCCGAGCCCCGGCCTCGACGCCGAGGGCCTGCGCCTGCTGCTGCGCGAGATCTTCACCGCCGCCGGCGGCACCCACGACGACTGGGACGAGTACGACCGCACGATGCGCGACCAGCACCGCACGGCCGTCCTCATCACGCCGACCCGGGTCTACGGCAGCTGAGCCCCCCCCCCAGCGGGAGGTCGCCGCGCAGGGTGATGCGGTGCACGACGCGGCGCCGGGCGCCGTAGTCGCGGTTGGCGTAGTGGGCGGTGCCGCGGTTGTCCCAGATGGCCACGTCGCCCGGCCGCCAGCGGTGCCGGGCGATGTGCTCGGGCTTGGTGAGGACCTCGCCGTCCCGCTCGTTGCCGCGGCCGCCGCGCCGCTGGGCCAGGTAGTACCCGAACTCGCGGTTGCCGTCGTGCACGGCCGTGAGCCGGTCGGCCAGCCGCCGGACGGGCTCGGCCAGCGAGTCGGAGGCGGCCCGCGCGTCGGCCCACTGGGTGTCGCCGCCGGTCGGGGGCAGCACCACGGCCCGCAGGATCGAGCCGGGCGGCGGCCGCTTCATGAACGTCACGTCGGTGTGCTTGCCCGCCGTGGCCGGCCGCGAACGGCGTGGCCACCTTCTTGCCGCGGAGGGCAGGCGTTTCCGGCCGTACGCGCGAGAGCGCGCCGGTGCAGCGGAACGAGAGAAGGCGGCGGACCGCCGGGTCGGAGCCCGCCCAGCGGCTGCCTATGGGTTTTGCGCAAGCACTCGTCCCGGGGGCTGGACCTTAACCCGTTCGAGTGGCGTATCCCGCTTTCCACCGGGTAGCAGGGAAGGTATGGATTCCGTCCGGCTGCGCTTCGTCCGCGCCGAGGAGAACGCGACGATGCGGAACATCGTCTCTCACCTGCTCACCGGGCAGCCGGTCGAGCTGGTGCAGGACGTGCTGCTGGTGATCACCGAGCTGGTCGACAACGTCGTGCAACACACCGCGGACGGCGGCGAGCTGCGGGTGGCGTGCGGCGATGATCACGTACGCGTGGAAGTCCGCGACCGCAGCCGCGAGTTCCCCCGCCTTCAGCGCCCCGACCCGCGCCGCCCGGGCGGCCGTGGTCTCCTGCTGGTCGCCGCCGTGGCGCGCACCTGGGGAAGTGAGCCCACCGGCGACGGCAAGGTGGTCTGGGCCGAGCTCATCCCGTCCGCCACCGGGCCGCCCCCCGGATTGTCAGCGAGCGCCGGCCGGCCCGGCTGACGGCTTGCGGGCTGACGGCTTGCGGGCCAGGAGCAGCCGGAAGCGCGGGTCGTCGCCCTCGTCGCGGCCCAGGCCGGACAGGCCGGGCGTGGTCACCGTGAAGCCCGCCGCGGCCAGGTCGTCGCGGAGGGCCCGCAACGGGGTCGTCCGGTAATACATCACGAACGGCGGCCGCCACACCGCGTTGCGGACCCGCATGGCCAGGTCGAAGCCGGCCGTGGCCCAGTAGGAGAACGAGGCCGGCGACGGCGGCGCCCCGATCGGGAACGCGAAGACCCCGCCCGGCCGCAGCGCGCGGAACACGCCGGCGAAGACCGCGGGCCGCTCGGCGGGCAGGAAGTGCCCGAGCGCCCCGAAGGTGACCGCGAGGTCGAACTCGCCGTCGAACGGCAGGTCGCGCACGTCGGCCCGGACCAGCGTGGCCTCCGGGTACGCCGCCCGGGCCCGGTCCAGCATCCCCGCGCTGAAGTCGACGCCGGTGATCGCGCCGGCGCAGAGCGGCCGGAGAACTCGCAGGCCCGCGCCCGTGCCGCAGCAGACGTCGAGCCCGGTCTCGAACGGGCCCTCCCCCGCCAGCGCCCGCTCCGTCGCGTCGAGGAGGACCTCGGGCGTGCGGAACGGCGTGTGGTCGAACTTCGGGGCGAGCAGGTCGTAGCCGTGCTCGACCGACGAGAGCGCCTGAACGGTCAGCTCACGCAGGGACGGACCTTGCGGCGAGAACACCAGCCGAGGGTAACGGAGGCCGCCACCCCCGGCTCCGTGCCGGGCCAGATGTGACGTCCAGCTAGGCCGGCACCCGGCGGTCCTTGCGGGCCGCCAGCTCGTCCTCGTCGACCAGCACCAGCATCGGCTTGCCCGGCTCGCACAGCATCGTGACGGCGAACCGCAGCCGCACGTCGTCGCGTGCGTTGCCGTCCCGGTAGTGGATGACGTCGCCGCCGGGCTCCCAGAACGCCTCGCCGGCCTTGACCACCCGCGGCGCCTCGCCCTCGAGCTCGAAGACCATCTCGCCCTCGAGCACGATGCCGAACGCCGGACCGGGGTGGCGGTGCGGCGGCGCGCCGGGGTCGCCCGGCGGGTACTCGACGACGATGGTCATCGCGTGCGCGCCCGCCGGGATCGACGGGGGCGCGGCTTCCTGGACCACGGTGACCGCGGTCTTCCATGCATCGGACATCGGTTCCTCCTTCTTCGTCAGGAGAGACCGGGCAGCCGCGCCCGATGTGACGCCCAGGTCGCCGGGCTGCATGCCGGCCAGCTCGGTGCCGGGCCGGCCGGGTCGTACCCGGCGTTGCGCCGCCCGTGCGTGTTACCAGCGCCGATGCCGGGGTACCCCAGACCCATGGCGACCGTCACCCGCACGATCCGGACCTCCCCCGACCGCGTCTTCGCCGTTCTGGCGGACGGCTGGGCCTACAGCGACTGGGTGGTCGGCACCGCCCACATCCGCAACGTGGACCGCTCGTGGCCGGCCGTCGGGTCGCGGCTGCACCACAAGGCCGGGCCGTGGCCGCTCTCGCTGAAGGACTCGTCGACGGTGACCGAGATGGTCCCCGGCCGGCTCCTGAAGCTCAAGGCCGGGCTCTGGCCGCTGGGCGAGGCGACGGTCCTGCTCGTGCTCGAGGCGGCCGGCCCGGAGGCGACGAAGGTGACGATCCACGAGGACTTCCACGCCGGGCCGCTGCACTGGATGAAGAACAAGGTCAACGACTTGCTGCTGCACGGCCGCAACGTCGAGACGCTGCGCCGGTTGTCCGAGCTCGCGGAACGAAAGGACTTCTCCCGAAATGAGACTGCTAACCAGGCTTGAGGAAGCCCGCGCACTGGACCCGGTCAGCGACAAGATCCAGGGCGCGGTCAACGCCGTGGTCAGGCCCCGGGCGCTGCGCGACCTGCTGCACGGCACGTGGCTGGGTCATCCGCTGCACCCGGTGATGGTGCAGGTGCCGGTCGGCGCGTTCATCAGCGCCGCCGTCCTCGACCTGATCCCCGGGCGGCGCAAGTCGGCCACGGCGCTGATCGCGCTGGGCACGGCGGCCGCCGGCCCGGCGGCGTGGGCCGGCTGGATGGACTGGTCGGAGATGACCAAGGACCGGCGGCGGGTCGGCCTGGTGCACGCGGCCGCGAACCTCACCGCGGTCGGCCTCTACGCGACCTCGCTGGTGGCGCGGCTGCGCGGGCACTCGGCGCGGGGCAAGGCCCTGTCGTACGCCGGCCTGTCGGTGGCGGGCCTGGGCGCCTACCTCGGCGGCCATCTCGCGTACGCCCAGAGCGCCGGCACCAATCAGGCAGCTCCCGAGATCGCCCGCTTGCCCGAGGACTGGACGACGGCCGGCTCGCTGGCCTCGCTGCCGGACCGCAAGACCGCCGTCCGCACGGTGGGCGACGTGCCGGTGCTGTTCTACCGCGACGGCGACCGGGTGAGCGCCCTCATCGAGCGCTGCGCCCACGAGACCGGCCCCCTGGGCGACGGCGAGATCGTCGGCTCGGGCCGGGACGCGTGCGTGGTCTGCCCGTGGCACGGCAGCACGTTCCGCCTCGCCGACGGGGCCGTGGTGCACGGGCCGGCCGCCAGCAATCAGCCGGTGTTGCCGTGCCGCGTGCGCGGCGGGCAGGTGGAGGTTCGTCAGCCCTGACGAATCGCGGAATCGCCGGCGGTTAGAACGGGTCGTGGCGCGGGCCCGGCTCGTTCTCGCCGCCGCCGCTCGCCTGCTCGTCCTCCTCCTCGTCGTCCTCGTCGATCCAGTTGTGGCGGTACCACGGGATGCCGGCCCAGAAGAGCAGGAAGAACACCGCGGTGACGCCGCCCAGCAGCAGGGCCATCGGGCGGCTCAGCAGGAAGTCGACGATGAGGAAGACGCTGGTCACCATGGAGATCAGCAGGAAGGCCAGGCCGCCGGTGGCCATGCGGTGGGCGTAGCGGACCAGCTCCGGCTTGCGGCCCTGGCGGAACAGCGCGCGGTGGAACGCGACCGGCGAGATGATCATTGCGGTGGAGGCGGCCGCCGCCAGCAGGGCTACGACGTAGACGTCCTTCTGGAACGGCGTGGTCCTCGGGAAGCCGTTGCTGAACGGGAGCGTCAGCAGGAACGCGAACAGGATCTGGATGCCGGTCTGGGCGACCCGCAGCTCCTGGAGCAGATCGGCGAAGTTGCGGTCCCAGCGGTGCTTCTCGTCCTCGTGTCCGATGCGGCGTTTCTCGGGCGTCATGACGCCCGTGGATGCCCGGTTCAGTGATCGGCGAAACGCCGCACGACCAGCAGCGCCACGTCGTCGGTGGGCTCGTCGAGGCCGGAGGTGGCGATGATCCGGCCGCACAGCTGCTCGGCCGGCTCGGCGCGCACCACGCGGGTGAGCCGCTCGAACCCGACGTCGATCACCTCGCCGCGCCGCTCGACCAGGCCGTCGGTGTAGAGCACCAGCGTGGCGCCCGGCGGCAGGGGCAGGACCGTGGTGCGGCGGCGATGCGGCAGCGTGCCGACGCCCAGCGGCGGGTCGGCGGGCAGCGCGGTCACGACGGTCGGCTCGCCGGGGACGGCCAGCACCGGGGGCGGGTGGCCGGCCGAGGAGACGAACGCGGTCGAACGGTCGGGCGGGATCATCGCGTACAGCGCGGTGGTGAGGCTGCCCGCCTCGAAATGCCGGACCTTGCGGTCCAGGAGGGTGAGGGCCTCGGCGGGATCGTCGGTGATCAGCGTGTACGCGCGGAGCGCGCTCCGGATCCGGCCCATCACCACCGCGGACGCCAGGCCGTGCCCGGAGACGTCGCCGATCACCACCCCGAGCCAGCCGGACGGCAGGGTGAACACGTCGTACCAGTCGCCGCCGATGCCGAACTCGTGGCCGGGGACGTAGCGGGCGGCCAGCTCGACGCCGGGGGTCTCGGGCAGCGTGCTGGGCAGCAGGCTGCGCTGGAGGGCGAGCGCGGCGGCCTGCTCGAGCTTCTGGCTGCGGATGCGCCCGGCGGCGCCGGCCCGGTCGGCGGCCAGCTGGAGAAGCTGGACCTCGTCGGCGGTGAACTCGCGCCGCTGCAGGGTGCCGATGTGCAGCACGCCGACGACCTCGCCGGCCACGATGATCGGCACGCCGAGCAGCGAGCGGATGCCGAGCTCGATGAGGATCGGGTTGACGACGCTCTCGGGGGTGACGTCGTTGACCGCCAGAGGGTGACGGGTCTCGGCGACCCGGCCGGCGAATCCCCGCCCGATCGCGATGCGGACGCCGCGGCGTACCTCCTCCTCCAGTCCCTTCGCGGCGGTGGCCACCAGCTGGCGGGAATGGGGGTCGATCAGCAGGATCGCGGCGGTGTCCGCGCCGAGCAGCTCACGCACCCGGTCGAGGAGCTCATCGAGCAGGTCGGAGGCGTCCAGCCGGGACAGGGTGGCGTCGGTGACCGCCTCGAGACGACGCAGCCGCTCGTCGTTGCGCATGCTGTCGACACCCATGTGCACAACCTACTCATGAATCCCCGCGGATCAGGTCACGGACCGCCCGCTCAGTATCGTTCGTGACCATCCGGCCGTCCTCGAACCGTTCGATCACCCGGGGATCCACGTACGCTGACCGGGCCACCGCCGGCGTGTTGCCGAGCAGGTCGGCGACCTCCTTCATGGCGTGCGCGACGGCCTTCTTGCGCTTGGCCTTCGTGGGCTGGGGCCCGGCCTCGGCCAGCTCCTTGGCGGCCTTGACGGTGCCGTGCCACGTACGGAAATCCTTGGCCGTCATCTGTTCGCCGCTGATCTCCTTCAGATAGTCGTTGACCGCGTCGGCGTCGATCTCCCGCCACCGCCGGGCGTGCGTGTCCCAGTAGGCGAACAGCCGGTCCTGACCCCGCCGGCGCCGCTTGAGGTCCTTGAGCACCGCGCACACCTCGCCGTCGCCGACCGTGCCGGAGTGCTCGACGCCGGACTTGCCGGGGAAGTTCAGCAGCACGCAGCCGCCCTTGGTGCTCAGGTGGCCGGGCCGCAAGGTGGACAACCCGAACGAGGGATCCTCGTCGCGCGCCGCGTACTCGTCGCTGCCGATCCGGAACATGCCCATGTCGAGCAGCCCGGCGATGGCGGCGAGCACCCGCTTGCGGGTGAGCCCGCGGCCGGTCAGGTCGTCCTGGAGCCGCTCGCGGATCTTCGGCAGCCGGGCGGAGAGCTCGAGCACCCGGTCGAACTTCTTGGCGTCCCGCGCGGTGCGCCACTCCGGGTGGTAGAGGTACTGCTTGCGGCCGGCCGCGTCCACGCCGGTGGCCTGGATGTGCCCCCGCGGGTCCGGCGAGATCCACACGTTCTCCCAGGCCGGCGGGATGACGAGGCCCTTGATCCGCTCGACCGTCGCGGCGTCGCCCAGGCGCGCGCCCGCGGCGTCGAGGTACGTGAAGCCCTTCCCGGAGCGGCGGCGCGACAGGCCGGGCTTGGACAACTCGCTCCGCCGTAACCGCGCCACACGTGCCTCCACCATCGTCCCGGGGCCTAGCGGGATGCCCGGCCCCGGGAGCAGCAAACCCCTCAGAGGAACTCGCGGCGATAGAGGTCGATGAGCTCGCGGTAGTTCGGGCCGATGTTGGCCACGTACACCTCGTCGAAGCCCGCCTCCTCGTACTTCTTGAGCTGCTCGGCGTGCCCGGCCGGGTCGTTCCCGCACGGCATCGACTCGCGGATCATGTCCGGGGTGACCAACTGCGACGCCTGCTCGAAGTGCTTGGGCGAGGGCAGCACCTGGGACAGCTCGCCGGGCACGCCCGCGTTGGCCCACAGCCGGTGCGCGATCTCGGCGCCCTCGTCCTCGGTCGGCGCCCAGCAGCCCTTGAAGCCGCCCTGGGCCGGTCCCCGGCCGCCGTGGTCGCGGTACGCCGTGAGCGCGTCCCCGTCGGGCATGGTCGAGATGTAGCCGTCGCCGATGCGGGCCGCGACCTCGAGCGCCTTCGGGCCGAACGCGGAGACGTAAACCTTCGGCGGCTCGGCCGGCAGCGTGTAGACCCGGGCCTGGTCGACCGTGTAGTGCCGGCCGTGGTGGGTGACATACTCGCCCCGCCACAGCTGCCGCAGCACGTCGACGGCCTCCTCGAGCATCTCGAGCCGTTCGTCGGCGAACGGCCAGCGATCGCCGAGGATGTGCTCGTTGAGGGCCTCGCCGGTGCCGACGCCGAGCACGAACCGGCCGTCGTGCAGGGCCGCGCTGGTGGCCGCGGCCTGGGCCACGACGGCCGGGTGGATCCGCATGATCGGGCAGGTCACGGCCGTGGTGATCGGGATCGTGACGACCTGGGCGAGGGCGCCGATGATCGACCACACGAACGGGCTCTGCCCCTGGGCGTCGTTCCACGGGTGGTAGTGGTCGGAGATCCAGAGGCCGCGGAAGCCGGCGTCCTGCGCCAGCTTGGCCTGCTCGATGAGCTGAGCCGGGGTGTACTCCTCGCAGGAGAGGAAATATCCGATGCGCATGGCACGCCGGATACCCCATTCAGGGTCGTCGAAGCAGAAGCGGAGGGGCTGGGCGGCGGCCCTCGATCAGTACGCCTCCGGATAGCCCATTTTCCGCAGGGCCTCGTAGAGCACCACGAACAGGTCGTGCTGGTCCATGTCGTCGAGGTCGGTGTCCTCGACCGCGTGCCGGATGCAGCACGCTCGCCCCTCACTGACCGTCCAGGCCCGCCGGATCTCGCCGGCCAGCATGCAGGGCAGGCAGAGAAGCCCGAGTCCGGCGTCGCTCATGGGGTACAGCCTGCCACGCGGGCTGCGACAATCCGGGGATGGATCGATCCAGGGTCGCCGATCCGGGGCAAACCTATCGGGAGCGGCCGCCGGCGCCCGAGCTGGCGGCGTTCGTCGCGGCGGCGTGGGTGCGGCGCGTGCGGCCGGATGCGGCGCCCTACGCCCACCGCAGCGTCCCCGGCGGCGAGGTCGAGCTGGTGTGGCGGGCCGGCTCGGCGCCGCGGATCGCCGGGCCGCTGACCGGGCCGCGGGTCGAGATGCTGGAACCGGGCAGCGCCCTCGCCGGCCTTCGCTTCCGGCCCGGCGCGGCGGCCGCCCTGCTCGGGGTGCCGGTGTCGGAGCTGGCCGATCTGACCGTGGACGCGGCCGCGATCTGGGGGAACGCGGCCGGCGACCGCATGGCGGAGGCGGGTCCGGATCGGGCGGTGGCCGTCATGCACGAGGTGGTGCGCTCGCGCGCGACCGGCGTCGATCCCTTGGTCGCGGAGGCGGTGCGGCGCCTGATGCCGGGGCGAACCACCGACCTCCGGTCGATCTGGACCTCGATGGGCGTGTCCGAGAGCAGCTTCCGCCGCCGGTGCCGGTCCGCGATCGGGGTTTCCCCCAAGTCGCTGCACCGGATGCTGCGGTTCCAGGGGTTTCTCGCGCGGGCCCAGCACGCCCTCGCTCGCGGCCGCCGCCCGGCGGAGGACGGGCTGGCCCGGGCGGCGGCCGACGCCGGCTACGCCGATCAGGCCCACCTGACCCGGGAATGCGTACGGCTGACCGGGGAGACGCCGCGAGCGTTCCTGCGCGAGGTGGAGCGGTCGTGCGGGCACGGGCACGACCACGAGGCGTCGTTCGCGCCGCTGACCGTTTCGTTCAAGAGCGGGGCCGCTGGCCGGCCCTAGCGTCGGGGCATGGTCGTCGTTCTTCTCCCGGGCACGCCCGGCTATGAAATAGCACGCCGGCCGGCCGTCCCGCTGCTGCCCGACGTGCGGCCGGCGGCGGTGGTGCGCTGCGCGTCCGCCGCGGACGTCGCCGAGGCCATCGCCCTGGCGCGCCGGCAGGGGGCCGCCTGCGCGGTCCGCAGCGGCGGGCACTGCTTCGGCGGGCGCTCGTCCGGCCCGGGGATCGTCATCGACGTGTCGCCGATGCGGTCGGTGTCGCTCGACGGCGATGTCGTCACGGTGGGATCCGGGGCCCGGCTCGGCGAGATCTACGAAACACTCGGGAAGCACGCGCTGACGATCCCGGCCGGGGGCCACTCGACGGTGGGCATCGCCGGCCTCACCCTCGGCGGCGGACTCGGGATCGTCGGCCGCAGCCGGGGCCTGACCTGCGACAACCTGCTCTCGGCGACCGTGGTGCTGGCCGACGGCCGGGTGGTCGACTGCGACGAGGACCACGACGCCGACCTGTTCTGGGCGCTGCGCGGCGCCGGGGGCGGTCAGTTCGGCGTGGTCACCTCGCTGACGTTCCGCGCCGGCCCGGCGCCGCCGGTCACCGGCTTCCGGCTCGCCTGGCGGCCGGCCGACGCCGTGCGGGTGATCGGGGCCTGGCAGGACTGGGCGCCGGCCGGGCCCGACGCGCTGGCGGCCAGCCTGCTGCTCACCGCCGGCCCGGACGTCGAGCGGCCGCCGGTTCTCACGCTGATCGGGGCGATGCTCGACGCCGAGCCGCCGGCGGCCCGGCTGCTCGGCGAGCTCGCGGCGATGGCCGGCGCCGAGCCGCTCTCCACCGTCATCCGCCGCCGGCCGGTCGAGGACCCGCAGCGGTACCTGGCAGGCGCCGGCGACGACGCCGGGCCGGCCGGGCACACGGTCATCATCTCCGGGTTCTTCGGCCGTCGCCTGCCCGAGGAGGCGATCACGGCCGTGGTGGACCAGACCATCGGCAATCGGGTCCCGGGCCAGGCCCGGGAGCTCGACTTCACCCCGTGGGGCGGCGCGTACAACCGGGTCCCGGTCCACGCCACCGCCTTCGCCCACCGCGACGCGCTGTTCCTGCTCAAGCACTCGGCAACGGTGGGCATCGACGCGCCGGCGGCCGAGCGGGCCGCCGCCCGGCAGTGGGCGGCCCGCTCGCGCGCGTCGGTGCGGGAGTGGGGCTCCGGCGGGGTGTATCCGAACTTCCCGGACCCGGGCCTGGCGGACTGGTCCCGCGCGTATCACGGGACCAACTACGCCCGCCTGCAATCCGTCAAAGCGCGGTACGACCCGGACCGGTTCTTCCGGTTCCACCAGGCGATCGTGCCGGCCGGCCCCGCCCGTTCCTAAAGGGACCGCTGGTGGGCGCGGTAGGCGCGGGCCGCCAGCCAGGCCATCAGCGCGGCCAGCGCGGCCAGCAGCCCCATCCGGCCGAAGACCAGGCCCCAGTCCGGGGTCGCGGTCAGCGCCTCGCGGCTCGCCACCGCCGCCCAGTCCACCGGGTTGTACTTCGCGGCCGTCGCCACCCAGCCGGGCATCAGCTCGGGGGCGATCATGATGGACGACAGGAACGCCAGCGGCAGCACCAGGAACTGGGAGACGGCGATGAGCGCCTCCTGCTGGTGGACGACCAGCGCGATCGCGTTGGACAGCCCCGCGAAGATCAGCGCGATCAGCACCGCGCAGGCGAGCACGACCAGCAGCCCGACGCCGCCACCGGGGTAGCGGGCGCCGGCCAGCAGTCCGGTGGCGAACATGATCAGCGACTGGACGATCGTGACCAGCCCCTGGTGGGTCAGGCCGGCGGAGACCAGCGCCCAGCGGCGGATCGGCGAGGTGAGCGTACGGTCCATGACGCCCCGGTCCATGTCCTGCACGATGGCGGTGCCGCTCCAGCCGGCCGACATCATCGCGGTCATCACGACCACGCCGGGCGTCAGGTAGTCGAGGTAGTTGCCGCCGCCGAAGCCGGGCAGCTCGGCGATGCGCCGGAAGAGCTGGCCGAACAGCAGCAGCCAGACCATCGGCTGGACCAGCGTGAACAGCAGGTAGGCGGGCTGGCGGGACAGGGTGCGCAGGGAACGGCCGGTCAGCAGCCGCGCGTGGGTCAGGGCGAGGGTCACAGCAGTACCGCCTCTCGGTCGTTGCCCACGCGGTCGGCCTCGCCGAAGCTGCGGCCGGCGTGGTGCAGGTAGACGTCGTCGAGCGAGGGCCGGGCGACGCCGACCGCGGCCAGCTCGATCCCGGCGGCGTCGAGCGCGGCCAGCACGCCGGGCAGCACCGCCGCGCCGTTGGTGACGCGGGCGTGCAGGGCGCCACCCTCGGCCCCGACCGCGCCCACGCCGGAGATCGAGCCGAGCACGGCGCGGGCCCGCCCGGCGTCGGCCGGCCGGGCCAGGACGGCCCGGATCGTGTCGCCGCCGAGGGCGCTCTTGAGCTCGTCGGGGGTGCCGGCCGCGACCACCCGGCCGGAGTCGACGATGGCCAGCCGCGCGGCCAGGTGGTCGGCCTCTTCCAGGTAGTGCGTGGTGAGCAGCACGGTCAGGCCGTCCTGCCGGGCCAGCCGGGCGATCTCGGCCCACAGCTCGAGGCGCGCCTCGGGGTCGAGGCCGGTGGTCGGCTCGTCCAGGAACAGCACGCGCGGCCGGTGCATGAGGCCCATGGCGACGTCGAGCTTGCGCTGCATGCCGCCCGACCAGGTGCCGGCGAGCCGGCGGCCGGACTCGGTCAGGTCGAACCGCTCGAGCAGCTCGGCGGCGCGAGCTCGGGCGTCCCGGGCCGGGGCGCCGTGGATGCGGCCCTGGAGGACCAGGTTCTCGACGCCGGTCGCCATCGGGTCGAAGCCGGGCTTCTGCGACACGTACCCGATGAGGCGCCGGACGCGATCGGGGTGCTCGACCACGTCGAGGCCGTTGACCCGGGCGCGGCCGTGGTCGGGGCGGGACAGGGTGGTGAGGATCCGGACCGTGGTCGACTTGCCGGCGCCGTTCGGGCCGAGCAGGCCGAAGACGATGCCGGGCTCGACCGCGAAACTCAGGCCGGTGAGGGCGTGGACGGCCTTGCCGCCCTTGCCGTACGTCTTGACCAGCTCCGCCGCCTCGATGGCGGGTGCGGGTGCGGGCATGGTGGGTCTCCTTCTTCGGGCTTTCGCGAAGGAGCCGCACGGGGCGCTACCGTGTTGTCTGCAGGCACGCACGGCAGAGTCAGGTGACGGCTCCGGGTGTGTCCGTGGCCGCGGTGCGCCAACACCGCGGCCACGCCTCTACTTCTGTTCTCCGGGCTCGGCCGGCACGAACAGCATGCGGGCGACCATGATCATCATGAGCACGATGCCGCCGACGATCGCGAGCCAGGACCACAGCCAGCCGACCGTGAGGGTCAGCAGGACGAAGACGGCGATCGCGATCACCCAGTCGACCAGGACGTAGATGCCGAACCGGGCCGCCGCCGACGGGTCCTCGGTGAACCGGTTGCCGACCTCGGCGTGCGACTCGGCCATCCGCATCGCCCACTGCTTGCGGCGGTTGGTCTGGGTCGCGCCGAGGTAGCTCAGGGTGCCCACGCCGGCCACCAGCAGCACCGCGCCGGGAACGATCCAGGCGAGGTCGTCGGCGCGCAGGTAGAGCCAGCCGCACGCGAGACCGGCCAGCGTCAGGAACGTGCCGGCCCCGTACCAGGCGGCCCGCCCGGCCGGCAGCGGGTGGTTGCTCGTGGTCTCCTGGCGCAGGGCGTCGGCGGTGATCGCGCCGCCGGCCAGAGCCACGACCAGGGCGGCGACCGCCTCTCCCGCCAGCGCGACGCCGCCCGCGGTGGCGGCGAGGGCCAGGACCGCGAGCCCGGTGACGCCGACCGCCGAGAGCAGCACGGTGCGCAGCACGAAGGCCGGGCGGGGGCGGACCCGGAGCACGGCGTTGGCCGCGAACCCGGTCGTCTCGGTGCCGTCGATGATCGCGTTGATGTCGCCGAGCTCCTCGATCGCCGTGCGGGCGGCGGCCGGGCCGGACAGGCCGCCGGCGGTCAGCTCCGCCGTGCGGGCGACGAGATTCGCGCGTACCTCCTCCTTGAGATCTTGTCGTTCCGGGGTCATCTCGATGCCCGCGAACGCCTCGTCGAGCAGGCGATGGACGTCCGCCGTGTCACTGGGGTTGGTCACGATGATCGCCTTGCCTTGTCGGGGGTCCGGTCGGGGGTCTGGTCGGGGGCCTTCTCGCGGGCTTTGTCGCCGGTCGCTTCGCCGATGTCGAGAAGCGTGTCGATCAGGTCGCGGGTGAGCTGCCACGCCGCGACGCTGCGCCGGTGGACGGCCCGGCCCGCGTCGGTGATCCGGTAGTACTTGCGGCGGCCGCCCTGACTCTCGTCGCCCCAGTAGGCCTCGATGAGGCCGTCCTTCACGAGCCGGCGGTACGTCGCGTAGAGCGTCGCCTCTTTGATCTCATGTCGCCCTCCGGTGGCGTCCCGGATCCGTTTGAAGATCTCGAATCCGTAGCGGTCCTCGTCGCGCAGCACCGCCAGCACGATCGTGTCGGTGTGGCCGCGCAGCAGATCGGCCGCGAGGACGTCCACGCCGTCGTCGCGTGTTTCCTCAATCACGACAGCTACTGTATCAGATACAGTACCTGTCCCGGTATACCTGCGATGCATGCGATCCCTGGGTGCCGGGCCGCTACTTGACATTCTCAAGTACTTGCCTTTGTATAGATGCATGACGGACACACACGATCCGCAGCTGTTGAAGGGGGTGCTTTCCTTGTTGCTGCTGCATTTGCTGGCCGAGCGCGAGTCGTACGGCTACGAGGTGGTGCAGAGGCTCCAGGGCGCCGGGTTCGCCGACGTGCTCGAGGGCAGCGTCTATCCCGCCCTGACCCGCCTGCAGCGCGAGGGCCGGGTGGAGACCCGCCTCGTGCCCTCGCCGAGCGGCCCCGCCCGCAAGTACTACCGCCTGACCCCCGCCGGCCATGAGGCCCTCGCAAGCGGCACCGCCACCTGGTCCCGCTACATCGCGGCGGTGGACGCCGTCCTTTCCCGGCCGTTGCCGCCCTCCTGACCGCGCCGCCCTCCTGACCGCGCCGCCCTCCTGACCGCGCCGCCCTCCTGACCGCGCCGCCCTCCTGACCGCGCCGCCCTCCTGACCGCGCCGCTGCCTGATCGCGCCGCCGCCTGATCGCGCCGCTTCCGCCCTCCTGACCGCGCCGCTGACCCGTCGTTCCGCCCTGCGAGTCCCTCCCGCCCTGCGGGTCCCTTCCGTGAAAGGACATCTCCATGCCGCGCACTCTCGACCGGTTGCGTATCGAGCGTCTCGTGTGGATGCTCGACCAGCAGATTTACGACCTGCCCCGGGCGCAGCGCATCGCCATCCGCCGCGAGGTGCGCGCCAACCTGCTCGAGGCGACCCAGGACGTCGGCGCCACCGAGGCGCTGCGCCGGGTCGGCGGCAGTCGCCGGCTGGCCGAGCAGTACCTGGTGGCCGAGTTCGGCGACGGCCCGCGCCACTCCTGGATCGGCGCCGCCTTCGCGGCGGCCTACACGCCGCTGCTGCTCAACTTCTTCCTGGGCGAGGCCGGTCAGGCCTTCCAGCACGGCGTCACCGCGGTCGACCCGCACGCCACCGGCACCTACACGTGGTCCGGCGTGATGTGGCTGCAGAGCGCCGCCACCTACACCTTCAGCAACGGCACCGCGACCACCCACGGCGGCGCCTGGACTCCCCTCACCTACGTCGTCTGGCTCATCATCACCGTCGCCGCCGGACGCCTGTGGCGCTTGCGCTTCCGCCGCCGGCCGGCCGTGGCCCTCACCCAGCCGTAGCGGGCGGTGAGCGCCGCGAGCGGCCGGCACGAGGCCGAGGGCGGCCGCCAAGCGCCGACCGTGACCCCGGCCGCGAAGAACGCGAACACCGGCACGCTGCCGGGCGCGGCGTAGGACCGTCGTGAGGCCGCAGGGTGAGTGCGCGGCCGCAGGGGTCAGTGCGCGGCCGCAGGTGAATGCGCGGCCGTAGGGGTCAGTGCTCGGCCGCAGGGGTCGGTGCGCGGCCGCAGGGGTCGGTGCGCGGCCGCAGGGGTCGGTGCGCGGCCGCAGGGTGAATGCGAGGCCGCAGGGGTCGGTGCGCGGCCGCAGGGTGAATACGCGGCCGCAGTGTCAGCACGAGGCCGCAGGGTGAGTGCGAGGCCGAGGTGAGCGCAGGCCACGCGGCGGGCGCGGGGACACGAGCGCACGGGGGCGCGGTCGACCGCGTAGCCCCCGCGCGAGCCGCGGCCGAACGAGCCACGGTGCCGCGCGGGCGCCACGGTGGGCGGGGGAAATGCGCGCTTTTCGCCCGGTTCTCGCCTACGGTTGAGCGATGGACTACCAGGTCAGCGTGGACGTGGAGAAGATCGCCCGGTGGCAGGTCCGGCTGGCGGGGCTCGCCGACGCGCACCGGCATCAGCCGATCGAGGCGCATCTGCGTGAGCTCGCGGCCGAGATGCGGGAAGCCGTGCCCGAGGAGTGGTGGGTCAGTCAGCCACCGCCCCTCGACAATCGCATTCGCAACGGCTGAGGCGGCTCATGCGACGCCCGCCAGGTGGTGGGCGTTGCGGAAAGCCAGCGCCAGGACGGTCAGCACCGGGTTGAAGCCGCCGTTGGTGACGTGGACCGACGCGTCCATGACCCATAGGTTGGGGTGGCCGTGGACCCGGCCCCACGGGTCGGTCACCGAGGTGGCCGGGTCGTCGCCCATGCGGCAGGTGCCGGCCTGATGCTGGCCGGCCGAGACGGTCATGCGGTACGGGCCGTTCCACACCCGCTCGGCGCCCGCCTCGGTCAGCCACTCGGTGGCGCGGGCGATGAGCAGGTCGGCGCTGCCCCGATTTTCCGGGTGCAGCGCACCGCTGATGCGGGCGACCGGGACGCCGTGCCGGTCGCGCGTCGGCTCGGCCAGGGTCACCCGCGCCTCCGCGTTCGGGATCTCCTGGATCGGGCCGAACAGGTGACTCGTCCGCCGGTAGAGCGACGCCATCGCGCGCTTGCCGGGCAGGCCGGAGCGGGGCGCGCCCGGCGGGAGGGCCCAGCTCCAGTGCAGGATCGGCAGCTTGACGACCTCGTTGGCGAGCACGCCGCCGAGCAGGCCGGGCGCCGAGTGCTGGTGGTCGCAGGTGGCGATCCGGACGTTCGGCCCGGGGCCGTCGATCACCGGCTCTCCGAAGATGCCGTACGCGCCGACGTAGACGTGGCCCTGCAGGTGCCGCCCGACCTGGTCGGTGCGATTCCCGAGGCCGTACGGGTGAGTTTCCGACCGGCTGGCGAGCAGTAGCCGGGCGGTCTCGATCGCCGAGCACGCCACCACCACGTGACCGGCCCGGACCGTGCGCCGCTCCCCCGAAGTCTCGTCGACGAAGTCGACGCCGGTCACCGCCCCGGCCCGGCCGGTGGTGACGGCGGTGGCGCGCGCCGAGCCGATCAGCGTGAGGTTGCCGGTCGACTGCGCGGCCGGCAGCACCGTGTTGAACGGGCCGTTCTTGGCGTCGGTGGGACAGGCGAAGCCGACGCACTCCCCGCACTGGCCGCAGCGGCCGCGCCCGCCGCGGGGCTCCGAGTTGATCAGCATCGGGACCGGGCCGGTCGACCACCCGAGCCGCCCGGCCGCGCGGCGCAACACCTGCGCCTCGGTGTTGTCGGGGAGCGGGGGCATCGGGTACGCCCGCCCGCGCGCCCCCTGGTTCCGATGGCTCGACCCGTCGCCGCAGACCCCGAGCGCCCACTCGGCCTCGGTGTAGAACGGCTCGAGGTCGTCGTACCCGATCGGCCAGTCGGCGAGCGAGCTCCCGGCCGGCACGCCGTACTGGCTCGCCAGCCGGAAGTCGGCGGGCAGCAGCCGCCAGGCCATCCCCTGGTAGACCCGCGTGCCGCCGCCGATCGTCTGGGGCAGCGCCGACCACCCTGGCTCCCACGGGTGCTCGATGAGCGTGTCGCCGAGGAACCGGGGGCCGGCATCGTCGTACGGCGGCGTGTTGTGCCCGTAGGTGCTCAGCCGGAAATTGCGCAGATGGTCGTTGCCGATCTGCTCGTAGCTCAGATAGTCGCCGCGATCGGCCGCCAGCACGCGCAGCCCGGCCTGGGCCAGCACCGCCGCGGCCACCCCTCCCCCGGCGCCGGCCCCGACCACGATGGCGTCGTAGGTCTCGGCCGTGTCGGCGAGCCGGCCCACCCGCAGCGGTGCGGCCGCGGCCGAGGTCACGCCGGAGTCGCGCCGCAGGGCCGGGCTGTAGCCGACCATCGCCCAGCTCGCCGCGCCCCGGGTGCCGTAGTAGTGCTCGCAGGTCAGCCGCAGCAGCGTGGCGTGGAACTCGGCCGGCGGGACCGGCCACGCGGCGGTCACGCGACCCTCGGCGATCGCCACCAGCAGGTCGTCCTGCTCGGCGGTGGTCAGCGCGCCGAAACCGGCGGCGGCGAGGGCGGCGAAGCCGGGTGCGAGCAGGTCACGCCAGACGTGCGGGATCTCGGAGACCTGGGCGGCGAGCTGGGCGGCGACGCCGGCCTGGGCGGCGGACGGGTGGTCGTCGGCGGGGATGAGACGGTCGATGACGGCCGTGACCAGGGACCAGTCGATGAAGGGGGCGGTCATGAGGGGATGGTAGGGAGAACGGCCCGGGAAGGCATCGGAGCACGGTATGACAACCCGGGGTCTAATCGAGAGATGGACGAGGAGATCAGGGCGGCGATCGAGGAGCACTGGCGGGCGTCGGAGGCCGGGGAGACCGAGGCCGAGCACGCCATCTACGCCGAGGACGCGATCCTCGACTATCCCCAGTCGGGCGAGCGGTTCCGCGGCCGGGCGACGATCGCGGCGCAGCGCGGCGGGCACCCGGCCGACCGGCACTTCACGGTCCGGCGGATCAGCGGCGGCGGGCGGCTCTGGGTGAGCGAGTGCGTCATCACGTACGACGGGGCGCCGAGCTACTCGGTGAGCGTCATGGAGTTCGAGGGTGGGCTCGTGGCGCACGAGACGCAGTACTTCGGCGACCCGTTCGGCTCGCCGGCCTGGCGGGCGGCGATCGCCGAGCCGATGCCCGGCCGGACCTTAGGCTGAGGCTCATGATCGCTCACCCGGGGCTGCGCTTCACCGACCACACCGTCACCGTGCCGCTCGACCACGCGCGGCCGGGGAACGGGACCATCGAGGTCTTCGCGCGCGAGGTGGTGGCGGCCGGCCGGGCCGGCGAGGATCTGCCGTGGCTGCTCTATCTGCAGGGCGGGCCGGGCGGGAAGTCGCCGCGGCCGGTGCGGGCCGAGAGCTGGATCGGCCGGGCCGTCGAGACGCATCGGGTGCTGCTGCTCGACCAGCGGGGCACCGGCCGGAGCACCGCCATCGTCGCCGGGACGGCTGGTGGGCGTACGGGCGCGGAATTGGCCTCGTATCTGACGTTGTTCCGGGCCGACAGCATCGTGGCCGACGCCGAGATCCTGCGGGAGCGCGTCGCGGGCGGCGCCCAGTGGGACACGCTCGGGCAGAGCTACGGCGGATTCATCACGATGGCCTACCTGTCGGCGGCGCCGCAGGGATTGCGCACCTGCTACGTCACCGGCGGGCTGCCCGGGCTGACCGCGACCGCCGACGAAATCTACGCGCGCACCTATCCGCGGGTGGCGGCCAAGAATGCCGAGTTCTACCAAGCGTTTCCGGGCGATCGGGCGGCGGTGCGGCGGATCGCGGACCACCTGGCGTCCGACGACGTGCGGCTGCCCGACGGGGACCGGCTCACCGTGGCGCGCCTTCGCACCCTGGGCAACGCTTTCGGCATGAGCTACGGGTACGCCGACGTGCACTGGCTGCTCGACGAGGCCTGGCATGGTTCGAGGCTGTCGGACACGTTCCGGTACGAGGTGATGACCCGCACCGGCTTCATCGACCAGCCCCTGTTCGCGCTGCAGGAGTACTGCTACGGCCAGGCCAACGGGCCGACCGGATGGGCCGCGTCCCGGGCTCTGGACCAGCATCCGGCGTTCGCGGCCGGCGCCGACCCGCTGCTGTTCACCGGCGAGATGATGTACCCCTGGATGTTCGAGGAGATCGCCGCGTTGTGCCCGTTCGCCGAGGCGGCCGAGATTCTGGCCGCGACCGGGGACTGGCCGGTGCTGTACGACCGGGAACGGCTGGCGGCCAACGAGGTGCCGGTGGTGGCCGCGGTCTACGCCGACGACATGTACGTGGACGCGGGGTTGTCGCTGGCGACGGCGGCGGCCGTGGGCAACGTCCGCACGTGGGTGACGAACGAGCACGAGCACGACGGCCTGCGCACCTCGGGCGAGGCGGTGCTCGGCCACCTGATCGACATGGCGAACGGCCTACGCTGAGATCATGCAGATCACCGCCGTACGTGAGGTGGCCGGACCGTGGTCGCTGGCGGCGTGCCGGGCCTTCTGGGAAGACTTCACGCCGGCCGCCCTGACGCATCGGCCCGGGGACCTCCGGACGGTCTTTCGCGTCGACCGGGACTGGTCGCGGGCCGAGGTGGCGGTGCGGCAGGACGGGGCCACCGCGCATCTCACGGTGGGCGGCGACGGCGACCTCGAGGCGGCCGCCGTGCAGACGGCCCGGTTCCTGTCGCTCGACGTCGACGGCACCGGGTGGCCGGCGGTCGGCGAGCGCGACCCGGTCATCGGGGCGATCCAGCGGCTGCTGCCCGGTCTGCGCCCGTGCGGGTTCCACTCACCGTACGAGGCGGCGGTGTGGGCGGTCCTCTCCCAGCGCATCCGGATCGCCCAGGCCGCGAACCTCCGGGCCGCTTTGATCGAGGCTCACGGGGACGGCGGCGCCTTTCCCGCGCCGGGCCGGCTGCGCACGCTGGAGCTCGACCTGCCCGGCCGCAAGGCCGAATATCTGCGCGCGGTGGCCGAGGCCGCCCTCGACGGGATCCTCGACGGCGGGCGGCTCCGGGAGCTCGACGCCGAGGCGGCGGTCGCGCAGGTGCGTGAGGTGAAGGGGCTGGGGCCGTTCGCCGCCGAGCTCGTGGTGGTCCGCGGCGCCGGCCACCCGGACGCGGTGCCGCAGCACGAGGCGCGGCTGCGGGCGGTGGTGGCCGAGCGGTACGGCGCGGGCACGACGCTCGAGGAGGTCGCGCCGCGGTGGCGGCCCTTCCGCACGTGGGCGGCGTTCCATCTGCGGGCATCAGCGGGAGACGGCCGCGTAGACGCCGCACATGGCCAGGCTCAAAAGGAGTAGCGGCGGGGCGAGGACCGCGGCGCCCATGGCGCCGATCGCGAGCCCGATCCCGGCCGGCAGCGCCGCCGACCCGACCGCCGACGCCGCGACCTGCAGGCCGATCGTCTCGGCGTTGCCGCCTCGCTCGGCGGTGGTCAGCGTGAACAGCGGGAAGACCGGAGCGGCGGCCAGGCCGACCACGATGAGGCCGGCCGCCGCCACCATGCCGGGGCCGGTCATCAGCGCGGCGCCCCCGCACACGCCGGCGACCGCGACGGCCAGGACGCGGCGCGCGCCGAGACGCTCGGCGACGGCGCCGAGCACCACCCGGCCCACGAACATCATGGCCCAGTACGCCGAGACGACCAGCCCGGCCACCGCCGGCGCCAGACCGCGCCCGCCGGTCAGGAACACGTAGCCCCAGATGCCCGCCGCGCCCTCGATGCCGGCCTCGACGGCGGTGAAGGCGAGTGAGCCGGCGACCACCTTCGAGCGCCGGGGCCGGGCCGGTGGCGCCGATGCCGGGGCGGCGACGCTGAGCCACGCCCGGATCGTCAGGGCGAATCCGGCGGCGACGACGAGCTGGGCGATCCCCATGACGCCGTAGACCCAGCGCCAGCTGAGCGCGTGGCCGAGCATCAGGGTGGCGACCGCCGGGCCGAGGGTGGCGCCGAGCCCGTACGCGGCGTGCATCCAGTTGATGCGCCGGGCGCCGAAATGCCGGGCGGCGTACGCGTTGAGCGCCGCGTCGACCGCTCCCCAGCCGGCGCCGAACAGCAGCATGCCGGCGGCGAAGACCACGATGGACGGTGCCAGGGACTCGGCCGCGAGCGCGATCCCGGTCAGCGCGATGCCCGCGGCGAGCACCGTGCCCGCCGGGAGCCGGGCGAGCAGCCGCCCGGTCGCGGCGCTGGCCGCCACCGAGACGCCGACGGCGAACACGATGAGGAGGCCGAGGACGGCGACGGGCTGGTGGAGGTCGGTGCGAATGGACGGCCACAGCAGGCCGAGGGTGGATCCGGGCAGGGCCGAGCTGAGATAGGCCAGGCAGGCGAGCAGAAGCGCGGGCACGGTGAGGCACACCTTCGCGGGTGGAGGGCGACGTGCCGCACGTTTCGGGGCAGCACGCGATGACGACGGGTCAGCGCGTGCGGTAGTGACCGGGCATTTCTCAGCTCCCTGCAATCTCCGGAGATGTTACCCAGAGCGGCCGTCCCGATCCGATCGGGTCGGCGTGACCGTCACGTGGGCGATCGCCGGGTCGGACAGCAGGTCGTCGCGCATCCGGTCGACCTTCGCGACCAGGTCGCCGCCCTCGCGGGGCGCCACCTCGACGTTGACCAGCAGCCGGGACGGCCCGACGTAGACCGCGCTCACCGTGGTCGCGCCCACCCAGTCGGCGCCGGCGACCCGGCGGCGGATCGGCTCGACCACGTCCTCGGGCGCGGCCTCCTCCAGCAGCAGTCCCTTGGCCCGGCGGGCGAGCAGGAACGCCACCACGATGAGCAGCAGGCCGATCAGGATGCTGCCGATCGCGTCCCAGGCCGCCCAGCCGGTCACGGCGTGCAGGACCAGCGACACGAGCGCGATGGCCAGGCCGATCAGCGCCGCGGTGTCCTCCAGGAAGACGGTGGTGGCACTGGGGTCGGAGGCGCGGCTGAGGTGCTCGACCACCGAGCGCTGCTTCTCCCGGGCGTCGCGGCGCAGCTGCTGGTGGGCGGTGTGCCAGGACCAGCTCTCGAAGCCGGCCGCCACCACCAGCACGCCGATGCCGACCCACAGCGACTCGACCGGCTCGGGCAGCAGCAGGCTGCGCACGCCCTCCCCGATCGACAGGGTGCCGCCGACCAGGAAGATGCCGAGCGCCGCCAGGAACGCCCAGAAGTAGCGCTCCTGCCCGTAGCCGAACGGCCGTTGCGGGTCGGGCCCGCCCGCCGATTTGCGCAGCCCGACGAAGAGCAACACCTCGTTGCCGGTGTCGGCGACCGAGTGCAGGGCCTCGGCCCACATCGACGCCGACCCGGTCAGCAGCGCCGCCACGATCTTCGCCACCGCGATGGCCAGGTTCGCGGCCACCGCCACCAGCACCGTCTTGAAGCTTCCGCCCTCGTCGCTCACGCCTGCCCGGTACCCATCGATCCGCGCGGATAACCGGCGGGCGACGACGCCGCCGAAACGGTCACCCACCCGGCGGACCACAACCGGACAAGACGCTCATCGTGGGGATGTTTGCGAATCCGGTACCCGGGAAACGTTGCGTGGTTGACACTCGGCAAGGAGTCGCGACGAGGGAGTCTGCGCATGCCGATCGCCGGTGAGCTCGAACCGCTGGAGGATCTGGACGCCGCCGCGGCCGCATACACCCGTGCCTGCGACGGCGCCGACGACCCGACCCGCCGGCGCCTGCGCTCCGATTTCGTCGGCGTGGCGCTGCCGTTCGCGCGGCGGCTGGCCCGGCGCTACCGCGGGCGCGGCGAGCCCGCGGAGGACCTGGAGCAGGTGGCGCGGCTGGGGCTGGTGAAATCGGTCAACCGGTACGACCCGGAGCGCGGCTCGTTCACCGCGTACGCGATCGTCACCATCACCGGCGAGATCAAGCGCCACTTCCGCAACCACGGCTGGGGTGTGCACGTGCCGCGGCGGCTTCAGGACCTCAGCCTCGAGGTCGGCCAGGCCCGGTCGGCGCTCACCGCCGAGCTGTCCCGCCGGCCCAGCGACGAGGAGGTCGCCGCCCGGGTCGGCATCGGCGTGGCCGACGTGCGCGAGGCGGAGATCTCGGGCGCCGCGTACACGCCGGGGTCGCTGAACGCCGAGGCCGACGGCTATCACGGCGCCGAGGCGGGTGACCTGCTCGGCGCCGAGGATCCCGGGCTCGGGCTGGTCGACGACCGGACCAGCGTGGAGCGGCTGATCTGCCGGCTGCCGGAGCGCGAGCGCCGGATCCTGGCGCTGCGCTTCTACGGCAACCGCAGCCAGGCCGACATCGCCCGCGAGCTCGGCGTCTCCCAGATGCACGTGTCGCGGCTGCTGGCCCGGGCGCTGGCCTGGCTGCGGCAGGCGATGCTCAGTGACGTCCCGCCGGTGTGGAACGGCGCCGACGAGACCGACCACCGGCTCGCGCTGTCCGCCACCTGTCGGGGCGACTCGATCGCGGCCCGGGTGACCGGCGAGATCGACCGGGACAACGCCGGCTACCTGCGGGACGAGCTGATGGCGGCGGTACGCGACGGCGCCCGGATGTGCAGCCTGCGGCTCGACCTGTCCGGTGTGCCGCTGCTGGACGCGGCCGGCATCGGGGTGCTGGTGGCGGTGCACGAGGCGGCCCGGGTGCGGGGCATCGCGATGCGGGTGACGGGGCTTCAGGCGTACGCGTCCCGGATCGTCATCGCCTCGGGTCTGCAGGACCTGATCGAGGCCTGACGCTCACCCGGCCAGCGTGGCCCAGACGACCTTGCCGTCCTTCGAGGGCAGCCATCCCCAGCGCGTGGCGACGCTGTTCACCAGCATGAGGCCGCGGCCCTTGTCGCCGGCGCCGACCCGGTCGGCCAGCACCGGAGCCTGGGGCGAGCCGTCCCGTACGGCAAGGTGGATGGATCGCGTCCTGCCGGTGAACTGGACCGTCATCATCGTGCCCGCGTGCTCGACGGCGTTGGTGACCAGCTCGCTGGTCACCAGGCTGGCCGGGCCGATCAGCTCGGGCAGGCCCCAGGTGGCGCAGGCCTCGGTGGCCAGGTTGCGGGCGTACCGGATGGCGCCCGGCGCGGGGAACAGGTTGTCCTTGATCGAGGGCACGACGGCCCGGCCGTCGCCGATCGCTCGCCGGCCCTCCCCGAGGTCGCGGTAGACCGGGAGCTTGCCGTACCGGCCGCGCCCGAGCAGCTCGGCGATGTCCGGCCGAGGGGCGCAGACCAGGAGCGGGGTGCCCGGCCACTGCGCGGCCTGCTGGACGACGACGGTGAGGACCGACAGGGCGGCCTCGTCGCACAGCTCGACCGCCGACATCTCGACCAGCAGCGCGTACGGCTGCTCGGCCAGGCATTTCAGGAGAACGTCACGCAGTGCGGAGGCGCCGCGCAGGTCGAGACGGCCGCGCACGGCGACCACGGTGTGCCCGTCGTGATCGTGCACCGTCCAGCCGAGCGACCCGACCATCGATCACACCTCCGTCCGCCCCGGGGGATGCCCCGCGCAGCGCGCGCCAAACTCCCCCGCTTCCATCGCGATGACGGCGCCGGCCGGCCCCTCCGATCCGGCCAGGGGACTGCAGGCCACCCGTACGGTGATCGCCCGTCCCCGTCGGTTGACCGCCCGCAGCTCGACGTCGTCCACGTTCCGGTCGCCGGTCAGCGCCTGCCGCACCAGCGGGTGCAGCCGGTCGACGGGCAGCCCGATGTCGAGGTCGAGCAGGTGCTCGCCGACCGCCTCGGCCGGCCGCAGCCCCCACAGGTTCTCGGCCTCCCGGTTCCACACCCGGACTCGCAGGTCACGGTCGACCACCGCGATCCCGGCACGCGGGCCGCCGAGCATGGCGTCGAGGAACGCGTTCGCGTCGTCCCGCTCCCGGCTGCTGCGGCGCAGCTGCTCGTTGATGCTCCGGAGCTCGTCGTTGGCCGACTGCAGCTCCTCGTTCATCGTCTCGAGCTCCTTGTCGGCCGACCGGAGCTCCTCGTTGGTGGTCTCCAGCTCCTCGACCGTGGACTGCAGCTCCTCGTTGGTCGTCTCGAGTTCCTCGTTGGTCGACCGGAGTTCCTCGTACGCCGCCTCGAGCTCGCTGTTCGCGTGCCCGAGCTCGGCCCGCAGCCGCCGGGCCCCGGTCGTGTCGTGGAAGATCACCGTCACGCCGAGCAGGCCGGCCTCGGCGTCGAACAGCGGGCTCACCTGCACGTCGAGATGGACGGTGTCGCCCGGCGAGCGGGTGTACTCGACGTCGGACACGCGCAGCGAGCTCCGGTCGGCCTGCGCCTGATCGATGTGCTTGCACAGCTCGACCGGCCGGCAGGACAGCTCGAGGTCCTGGAGGCGACGACCCACGTCGCACGCCGCCAGGCCGAACAGCTCGTTGGCGTTGCGGTTGCTGAAGGCGACCACGCCGGACGCCGTGACCACGATCTGGGCCAGCGGGTTGGCCAGCAGCGCGGCGTGACGCAGCTGGTCGAGGCCGGCGAGCGGGGTGCGGCCGGACTTCGACGACGGTTCTCCGAAGGCCGCGCCGACCGGCGAGTGGGACACCTTGCGGAAGATGCGGCGCTCGAGGTCGGCCGGCACGAACAGGTGCCCGTGGCTGACCAGCATCTCGGCCTTGCCGAGGAAGAGCACGCCGCCGTCGAGCAGGCCGAAGTGGAACCGGCCGAGGATCCGCGCCTGCGTCTCGGCGGTGAAGTACATCAGCGTGTTGCGGCAGGTCAGGATGTCGACCCGGGAGATCGGGGCGTCCTGCACGAGGTCGTTGCGGCCGAAGATGACGGTACGGCGGAGGTCCTTGCGGAACACGTACCGATTGCCGGTCGGCTCGAAGTAGCGCTCCAGCAGCTGCGGCGGCACCCCGGCGACGGCCCGCTGCCCGTAGCTGCCGTGCCGCGCCTCGGCCAGCTGCTCCTCGTCCACGTCGGTGGCGTAGATCTTCACCCGTTCGCGGTACCGCTCCAGGCCGAGGATCTCGCACAGCGTCATGGCCAGGGTGTAGGCCTCCTCGCCCGAGGCGCACCCGGCGCTCCAGACCCGGACGGGCTCGTCCGCCGGCTTGGTCTCGAGCAGCGGCTCCAGCACGCCGGAGCGCAGGTGGTCCCAGGCGCCGGCGTCGCGGTAGAAGCCGGTGACGTTGATCAGGATGGTGTTGAACAGCGCGGTGAACTCGCCGGGGTGGACCTCCAGATAGTCCCGGTACTCCCCGTACGAGTCGATGGCGACCTGAGTCATCCGGCGGTCGACCCGGCGCCTGAGGCTGGACCTCTTGTAGCCGGTGAAGTCGAAGCCGCGCAGTTCCTTGACGCGCAGCAGCAGTTCCTCGAACGGACTGTCGACCGCTTCCATCCAGTCCCTTCCCGCGAGCTTCGGGTCAAGTTACCGCAACGTTCCGTTCGCCCGGAGTCACCTGGCCCGTCGGGCCAGCGCGCCGAGGCCGAGCGCGGCGACCGTGCCGGCGAGGCCGCCGAGCAGCGCGTGGTTCTGCGACGCCCAGACCTGGAAGCTGCGGGACTTGGACTTGTCGTCGAACTCGCCGTGCGCGCCGAAGTCGTGGCCGCCGGCGTCGTCGGCCGGCTCCCACAGGTTGCCGGGCGCCTTGGGGTCGTGCGGCTGGTCGGTCTGCTGCGAGTCGATTCCGGTACGCGCGAGATAGCGGTCGAGAATGCCCGGCGCGACGGCGTTGGCCAGCAGCGTTCCCGCGGTCGAGGCGCCCACCCAGTACTCCCGGCGGCGCGGGTGGTCGGCCGCGTAGACGATCGCCTGGGCGGCCACCTCGGGCTGGTAGATCGGCGCCACCGGCTGGGCGTGCCGGCGCAGGCGCGAGCGCAGCCAGGAGAACTGCGGGGTGTTCACGGCCGGCAGCTGCACCATCGTGGTGTGCACGCCGCTGTGCTCGTGCAGCAGCTCGCACCGCAGCGCCTCGTGGAAGCCCTGGATGGCGTGCTTGGACCCGCAGTAGGCGGTCTGCAGCGGGATGCCCCGGTAGGCCAGCGCCGAGCCGACCTGCACGATCGCGCCGCGGTCGCGCGGCTTCATCCGGGCCAGGGCGGCGTGCGTGCCGTACACGTAACCGAGGTAGCTGACCTCGGTGACCCGCCGGAACTCGTCCGGCGTGATCTGCGTGAACGGCGCGAACACCGAGGAGAACGCCACGTTGACCCAGATGTCGATCGGGCCGAGCTCGCTCTCCGCCTTGGCCGCCGCGGTGTCCACGGCGGCGTAGTCGGCGACGTCGACCGGCAGCGGCAGCGCCGTCCCGCCGGCGGCGCGGATCTCCTCGGCCGCCGCCTCGAGGCCCTTCTCGCCCCGCGCGAGCAGCGCGACCTTCTCGCCACGAGCTCCGAACCGGCGCGCTACCGCCCGCCCGACGCCGCCACTGGCCCCGGTGACCACCACGGACATGTTGCCTCCCTCATCGGCTCGATGCGGGACGTGTACCCCACCTGCTCCCGGTCCGAACGTGCTCGGCGGTCACTGCATCTCCGTCCCGGCGGCGGAACCGTGCCGTCCGGGACCGTGCCCGGAGCCGACGGTGACCCAGGCGGCGATGTCGGCGACGACGGCCGGGTCCATGTGCTGGGCCGGCTCGTACTCGGCCGGCGTCGACGGGCCCGAACCGCGGAAGAACAGGTGGTTGTCGGCGTCGTAGACGTGAACGGTCACGCCGTGGTGGCCGTCCAGCGCCGCCTTCCAGAGGGCCAGGTCGTCGTCGACGGTGACCTGGTAGTCGCGGCCGCCCTGGAGAAGCAGGATCGGCTTGCCCAGCGCGGCGGCGGCCGCGGCCGGGTCGTAGCCGCGCAGGCCGAGCCAGTACGCGGCGGGGACGCCGAACGGCAGCGACGAGGCCGGCGTCTCGGCCGACAGGCCGGGACTGTCCACGGCCCGCGCCTGCGCGGTCACCGCCTCGACGACCTCGGGGGCGGCCCCGAGGTGGCGGAACTGCCGGACGGCCGACCAGTGCATCGGCTGCGCCCCGCCGGCGAGCAGGATCAGGCCGGCGACGGACGGGTCGGCGGCGGCCACCCGCGGCGCGACGGTGCCGCCGAGGCTGTGGCCGAGCACGAAGACCCGGTCGTGGGCCTCACGCAGGAGCTCCACCGCGGCCCGGGCGTGATGCAGGTATTCGTCGTCGACCGTGAAGGACTCGGTTCGGCCGACCTCGGCCGGGTGCGCGTACGTGACCTTGTCGAACCGCAGCGTGGCGACGCCGGCCGCGGCCAGGCCCCAGGCCAGGTCCTTGAACGGCTTGTTGCGCCCGATGGTCTCGTCGCGGTCGAGCGGGCCCGAGCCGGCGAGCAGGACCACGGCGGCGCGGGTCTCGCCGGTCGCGGGCAGGGCGAGCGTGCCGGGCACGGCGAGCGGGCCGGTCCCGACCGTCACCTCCCGCTCGACCGGCGCGGCGTCCCCGGCGTAGGCCGGCGGCTCCCACGGCCGGGTCGGCTCGGCGGCGGCGGGGGCGGCCACCTGGAGGCCGGTCAGCCAGCCGTCGTCGCTGACGGTGGCGATCAGCGTCGCCGCGCCGTGCGCGAACGTCACCGGCACCCGGATCAGGCCGGCCGCGGGTCCGGCCGGCTCGCTCACCGGCGTGCCGAAGGAGGAAAGCGCGCCGTGCCGGGCGAGCTCGGCCTCCCACACCGCCTTCAGGGTCCCGGGCGCGACCATCGGGCGCAGGTTCGGCGGGAACATCTCGTGGATCTCCGCGAACCGTTCCTCTCGCAGCAGGCCGAGCAGCTTTTCCGCGACGCTCATGATGTCCTCGGTTCGTCAGGTGGCTCGTCGGGGGGCTCGTCGCGTGGCTCGTCGCCGGGCAGGAGCACGGTGGCGAGGATGCGGCGTTGGCGGCCGGGGCGCGGCGGGTTGGCCGCGGCCGGTTGCAGCACGACCAGCAGGTCGCGCAGCAGGGTGGCGAACTCGTCGTCGTCGAGCCAGAGCCCGGCCAGGCGGAAGCTCGCGCGATCGCGGGCCGGGTCGACGTCGTCACGGGCCAGGTAGCGGTCCACGTCGCCGAGCAGGCCGGCCACGAAGGCGAGGAACGCCTGCCGCATCTCGTCACGGCTCATCGCGGCGACCTCGTCGGCGGTGATCAGGGCGGCGCCGGCGCGCAGCACGTACGTCCGCTCGACCCCGCCGCGGACCGACTGCTCGCCGGCGACCTGCAGCACGCCGGCCTCGGCCAGCCGCGCCACCTGGCGGTAGAGGGTCGCGTGCGGCACGTCGCGCAGCTCGGCGGCCAGCGCGCCGGTGGTCAGCGCGCGGTCGCCGAGGAACGCCTGCACGATCCGCAACCGGACCGGATGCAGCAGCAGATCCGCCGACGCCATGAGCCCTCCCCACCGATATCAATAATGATAGCGGTAATCCCGAGGGGCGAGCTGCCAAAGTGACGCGCGCGTACGGCGATCCGGGCGGCCGGCGTCGACGGCTCAGTCGCGCAACGACGAGCGGCCCGCCGCCCACGCGTCCAGCACGGCCTGTGCCCAGCGGTTGTCCAGCGCGAGGGCGCAGCGGGCGCCGTACAGGACCTGGCCGGCCAGCTCCGGCTGGGCGCGGGCGAAACTTCCGCACAGGTCGTGGGCGGCGATCTGCTCGTGCACGGCGTCGGCCTCGACGTGCTCGTCGTAGAACGCCGTCGCGTCGCGGTCGCCGCCCAGACGGCGCAGGCCGTTCGCGTAGGCCCGGTTCGGCAGGGACGACGTCATCTCGTACGCGGCCAGGTGTCCCAGCAGCGCGCCGCGGTTCGCCCGCCGCAGGCCGAACAGCGACATCAGGTTGTTCACCGCCAGCGTCGGGGCGGGCGCCGCCTCGACGTAGGCGCCGTAGGTCAGGTCGAGGCCGAACCAGGACATCGTCTTCTTGAACAGCTCCTGGTGCATCCGGTCGGTGACCCCGCCGCCGTACTCGTCGAGCTGCACCTCGATCAGCGCCGCCTTGGCCCGGCCGCTCAGCCGGGGGATGGCCCACGTGTGCGGGTCGGCCTCGCGCAGGTGGTAGATCGAGCGGTGGGTGACGAACTCGCGGAACTGCTCGTGGGTGGCCCGGCCGCGCAGGTACTTCGAGAGCGACGGACCGTCGTCGGCGGCGACGATCCCGGCCAGGCCGGACGGCACCGAAGCCGGGTCGGCTGCCTGCGGCGGGCCGGCCATGACGCGTACGTCCGCCTCGAATTGATTTTCCAGATCGGCGCGTAACCGAAGCAGATCCAGATCCCACTCCCAGGCGTCGTCGACGCCGTCCCACGACCGGTAGGCCAGCTCGTAGCAGACGAACAGCGCCAGCTGGAGGTCCTCGTCGTCGTCCGGCTCGGCCACTGGCGGCAGCGTGGCCGCCGTGCCGCCGAGCGCGTCGATCACGGCGGCCGACACGGTGCCACGCGGGGCGGGAAGTTTCATGGACCGGCGGATTCCCGCCGCCGGACCAGCTAAACGGCGGGTTTGATCACGCGGTGGCCGGGGATCCATGGCGGCATGCCGGCGACCATCACACCGTACGAGGACGGGCCGCTCATCGTGCGCGGGGACTTCGATCTGCGGACCCCGGACGGTGAGCCGATCGAGCCCGGCCGGGACACGATCGCCCTCTGCCGCTGCGGCCGCTCCGCGATCAAGCCGTTCTGCGACGGCACCCACAAGACCGTCCGGTTCCGCGCCGGAGCGGGCCGGGACAGCGAGCCGCCGCGCTGACGCCGGATCGACCAGGCTCACTCGGGCTGCCCGGGTTTGGTACTGTCCCGACCTACTCACGGTGACGAAATCGGAGTCGGACGGGGCGGTGGGACATGGCGGAGTTCTTCCAGGTCGAGCTGGACACGCTGGGGCAATACATGACCACCCTCCAGCAGGCCCAGCAACACCTCGCCGACCTGCCCAAACTGCTCTCCGGTAACGACACCGAGATCGGCAACGGCAAGCTCAACGACGCCGCCGGGGACTTCCAGCACTGCTGGGAGTACGGGTCCAAGCAGCTCGGCGAGCTGGTCACCGAGACCACCGACGCGGTCCGCGACGTGCAGCAGGCGTACACCGGGACGGATACGGCGATTTCCGACGCCGTGAAGACGCTCGGCCAGCCACTGGGCATCGTCGGGCAGGCCGGTGCCCAGCTCAACCACGCCGGCTGACCCCAGGAGCGCGACCATGGCACCCCCCGACCAGATCCGCCCGGGCTCGGCGCTGGCGACCGACCCCAACCTGGCCGCCCAGCTCGCCGCCGCCCTCCCGTCGCTCGAGTCGGCGGCCGCGTCCGGCGGCAAGCACGAGAAGGAGGCGCTGGCCAACGCCCAGGACACCTGGTCGCTGCTGGCCGCGCTGCCCTGGCAACGGCTCAACTACCGGTGGGGCCGCTGGCAGTCCGAGGCGAACCCCTGGAAGGGCGTGCTGACCTTCGACGCCTGGGAGTCGTACCGCTGGGCGCGCAACGAGGAGACGTTCCAGCTGTTCGACCCGCACAGCGGGCAACGGCTCGGCGAGCTCTACGCGCAGCCCCGGCTGGCCCGGATGGCCGGCAAGCCGTACGACCGGCCCGAGGCCCTGGTGCAGCCCGGCGGCGCGGTCGAGTTCGCCGGCAGCCCGGCCACGATCGGCGTCTACCGCCTGCCGGGCGCGGGGGCGGACATCCGGTTCAGCTGGAACCCGTGGCTCAACCACCTGGCGCTGCGGGACGGCATCGCGGCGCTGCGGTCGGGGGCGGCCGGCCAGCTGCCGCCGCCGTATCAGTTCGTCGACTGGGACCTGCTGGACAAGTACCGCCGCTGGTACACCGAGCAGCCCGACAAGCCGAGCGGCAAAGCGCCGTGGGCGGCCGAGGCGCGGCTCTACCGGCCCGGCGGACCGGCACGATTCGGAAGGTCCCGCTGAGCCGGGGGAAGGGACACATTCATGGGGGCTACCGCGACGTACCCGAACCTGGGTTTTGATCCTTGCCCGGGAAACGTCGACAGCGTGTCGGCGCTGCAAACGAAGATCAACACGGCCGCGACGTCGATGCAGCAGGCCAACGACCTGATGAACCGGCTGCGCAACGACCAGTCGTCGGTGTGGCAGGGCGAGGCCGGCGACGCGTTCCGCCAGCACCTGAACTCCACCCTGATCGAGGACCTGGGCAAGGCCAACCAGTCGCTCAACCAGGCGATGTCCACGCTGCGCGGCTGGGGTGGCTCGCTGGCCGGCTTCCAGCAGCGCGCGACCGCGCTCGAGCAGGAGGCGGCGCAGGCCGTCCAGGAGCTGAACGCGGCGCGCGAGCGGCAGCAGCAGGCCTCCGGCAACCCCGACCTCAAGCTCGCCGGTCAGTACTTCGAGACCAACGAGGAGCTGGAGGGCGCGCAACGGCGGCTGGACAGCGCGGCCCTGGCCCTGCGCAACGCGACCGAGGGGCTGAACGCGGCCGAGGACCGGCTGGAGAGCATCCGCAAGAAGGCGCGCGACCTGCAGGACGAGTGGGACGAGGCGGCGAGCCGGGCGGCCGACGCCCTCAAGGACGCGGCCAAGTTCGCCCCGCACAAGCCGGGCCTGCTCAGCCGGCTCGGCCAGGGCATCGCGCACGCCGTCGACGCGGTCGGCGACTGGGTGATGGACCACCTCGACGACATCCACGCCGTGCTCAGCACGATCTCGGCGATCTCCGGCCTGATCGCGCTCTGCACGCCGCCGCCGATCGACGCGATCGCGCTCGGCGTCTCCCTGGTGGCCGGGGCCGGCGCGCTGGTCACCACGCTCGCCGACCCGAAGGTCCGGGGCGACCTCGGCGAGGTGCTGCACGGCAACTTCTCCGGCAACTGGGGCTCGGTGATCCAGCTCGGCGGCGACGTGATCGGCCTGGTGCCCGGCGTCGGCGTCGCCACCAAGTCGATCAAGGCGGGCAGTGAGCTGTTCGCCGAGGGCGCCCGCGGCTTCCCGACGATCGTCGACATCGGCAGCGCGGTCGCGCACGACCCCGGGTTCGTGATGAACCAGGTCGCCAAGATCCCGAAGATCGGCAACGTGCTCGAGGCGGCGCGGATCCTCGAGCCGGGCGCGCAGCGCCTCGACGGCGCGGTCGCCGACGGGCTCAACTTCGTCAACAAGTCGGTCGGCTCGGCCAAGAAGACGATCAGCACGGTGTGGAACGGAGTGACCGGTGGCGGAGACGACTGACGCGGCGGCGCCGATCTGGCTGTCGATCCCCCAGGGGTACGCGGAACTGCCGCTCGAGAACATCCCGGAGACCATCGAGACGACCCGCAAGCTCGTCGACGAGCTCGGCCCGCCCGAGCAGCGCCAGGCCGCCGACTTCGTGCTGCGCTCGCTCAACGTCTTCCTGATCGCGCTGGCCGAGCGCAACGCGATCTACTGCGGACTCGGCCGCCACCAGTCCGCGCTCAACGGCCAGGTCATCACGTCCACCCTGGTCGCGGCGGTGCTGGACTTCCCGGGCGAGCGCAACCCGCGCCTGGTGCTGCGCGACCTGCTGGTCGGCAAGGCCGAGGCGGCCGAGCACGGCCAGGCCGACATCCTCGACCTGCCGAACGGGCCGGTCGCGTTCTTCGAGCACACGCTGCTGCTGCCGGCGCCGCCGATCCCGGGTCAGCACGTGCTGGCCGAGGGCGCCGAGACCCCGGTGTGGCAGCTGGAGGCGTTCGTCCCGTCCGCCGCCGGCGACCGGCTGGTCACCTTCGAGCTGTCCACCCCGTTCGCCGAGCACGGCCCGCAGTACCGGGCCATGATGATCGCCATGGCCGGCCGGCTGTCGTTCGACCCGCCGGCCGACGCCGACCCGCTGGCCGCCCTGCTCGGCTGACCTGCTCGGCTGACCTAGACCGGGCGGGACAACTTCATGATGATCCGGTCGATCTCGGCGAGGGCGTACGCGGCCAGCTCCTTCTGGGCCACCTTGGCGTCGTCGTCGGTCTCCTCGAGATCGCCCAGCACCACGATGTTCTCGTCGTTGAGGGTGTTGGCCGGGTCGGTGTAGTTGAAGCTGCCGGCGATCACCAGCTGCTGGTCGATCACCATGAGCTTGTGGTGCACCTTGCGCACGCCGGTGCCGGGCGCGTTCTCGTAGAGCTCGGCGCCGGCCGCCTTCAACGGCTGGGTGGCCGCCCACTTCTGGCTGCCCTGCCCGCGGTCGAGCACCCCGCGGATCGGAATTCCGGAGCGCAGCAGCACGCCCATGGTGTCGTCGATGCCGGAGGACTGCGCGAAGGTGAACATCGCGAAGTCGATCCGCTCGCTCGCCTTGAGCATCTGCTTCATGATCTCCATCTCCGGGCCCTGATCCGGCGCGAAGATCGGCTTGACCCGGATCTTGCCGAGGCGGAACTCGGCCGGCCGCGGCTCGCGGCGCTCGTGCAGGGCGCCGAACGTGCCGCTGCGCAGCCGGTCGAACTCGTCCTTGTAGAGGTCGGCGGCCTTCTGCCCGTGCAGCACCACGATGTGGTTGAGGTTGTTGCCCGGCTTGCCCGGCTGGTCGGCCGGGTTGGTGCCGGTGTCGGTCAGCGTGAAGTTCGTCGAGCCGGTCAGCACCGCGGCGGTCGGCTTGCCCGAGTCCCGGACGATGAACTTCTGGTGGAAGATCGCCGGGTTCAGGTCGGTCACCAGGTTGACGCCCGCCCGCAGCAGCGCGCCGTGGATCACCCGGTTGCCCTCGTTGGGTCCGTCCAGGCTCCACGGGTTGGCGATCGGCGGCTCCTCGACCAGGTAGTCGCCCTCGAGGATCAGCTGGATGCGGACCTTGCGCGCCTTGGCCGCCAGGATGGCCTCGGCGATCGCCCGCGAGTCCAGCTCCTGCACGGCGATCAGCAACGACGTGGTCGCCCCGCCGATGAAGTCCCGGATCACCTGATCGAGATCGTCCGGCGCGCCGAGAACCGGCGGTCCGGCGTAGAGCTGCACGCTTCCCAAGTCAACGCCCATGGCCACAGTGTGCGCGGCGCGGGTGTGGCTGCGGTGTCATCCAGACGACCACATCCGCCCGCGATCTCGAAAGTGGCGCGTCAGGGAGGGACTCCGAGAGCACCCCGCTCGCCGAGTACCACCTGAGCCAGGTGCTGGGCGGGACGGTCGACGTCGAGTTCGTGGCGCCCGGCCCGGCCCGGCTCACCCGGCTGGCCGGCGAGCCGGTGCGGTTCAGGGGCGCGGGCCCGGCAACGCCCCGCGACGCCGGGTCTGGCGCGACCCCCGTGCGCACGTCCGCGACCTGGTCGGCGACGGCCCCGGGGTGGCTTGCGTCAGCACCCGGGCGTTGCAGCCGACCTTCCGGCGTCATCTGGAGACCACGCCGAGGGCGAACTGCCGGGTGAGATGGCGGGTCGACCATTGATCAGCTTGCCAGTAGGACGCGTTTACGGCCATCTCGGCCACCAGGTCTCAGGTCGGGTGGCCCCGTGCGCACGTCGAGCACGGTGCAGATCGCGGAATGCCGGTCGATCGGCCCGTACCGGCGCACGATCTCGGCGAACCGTGGGTCTCCGCCGGGTGCCCGGACCGGCTCAGCGAGGGTGGCACCGAACGCGACCAGCAGGCTGAGCAGGTGCGCAGGTTGCGGGCGTCGCCTGCGCGCGCGTATCGGTGAGCAGAGCTGCGCCTGCGCGCGCGTATCGGTAAGCAGAGCTGCGCCTGCGCGCGCGTATCGGTAAGCAGAGCAGCGCCTGCGCGCGCGTATCGGTAAGCAGAGCAGCGCCATCGGCCACGACAGCCCCCGTATTGCATCAAATCAGTTTGATGTAATCTGCGGCGATGACTGAGCCCCCGGTCTTCCTGGCCGCCGCCGGGCATCCGGTGCGGTGGCGGCTGCTGGGCGCGCTGGCCCGCGGCGACCGGTCGGTGCACGAGCTGACGGCGCTGGTCGGGCAGCCGCAAAACCTCGTCTCCTACCACCTGGCGCGGCTGCGGAAAGCGGAGTTGGTCACGGCCCGGCGCAGCAGCGCGGATCGGCGGGACACGTACTACTCGCTCGATCTGGGCCGCTGCTCGGCGCTTCTCGCGGAGACGGGGGGCGCGTTGCATCCGGGGCTGCGGCTGTCGGCGCCCGGGGCGGGGCTCACGGCGTACGGGCGCGTGTTGTTTCTCTGCACCGGGAACAGTGCGCGCTCGCAGATGGCCGAGGCGCTCCTGCGGCGGCGCACGGCGGGCCGCGTCGAGGCTTGCAGCGCCGGGAGCAAACCCAAGGCGATTCATCCGTACGCGGTGAACGCCATGGCCGAGCGAGGCATCGACGTGAGCGGCGCCCGCGCCAAGCACCTGAGCGAGTTCGCGGGCGAGCGCTTCGATCGGGTGGTCACCCTCTGCGACCGGGTGCGGGAAGTGTGCCCGGAGTTCCCGGCCGAGACCGTCCACTGGAGTGTGCCCGAGCCCGTCGCCCGTGCGGACTTCGACGCCGTGGCCGGCGAGCTCGACGGGCGCATCAGATACCTGGTGCACACGCTGTGATCTCGCTCGGCACCGTGCTCCGGGAGTGGGGCCGGATCGGGTGCATCGGCTTCGGCGGGCCGCCCGCGCACATCGCGCTGCTGCGCAAGCTCTGCGTCGACGACCGGAAGTGGATCAGCCCGGCGGAGTTCGAGGACGCCATCGCCGCCTGCAACCTGCTGCCGGGGCCGGCCTCCACCCAGCTGGCGATCTTCTGCGCCTGGCGGGTGCGCGGCCGCGCCGGGGCGCTGGTCGGCGGCGCGGCGTTCATCCTGCCCGGCCTGGTCGTGATCCTCGCCCTGGCCGCGCTGTTCCTCGCCGGCAACCCGCCGGCCTGGGTCACGGCGGCCGGCGCCGGGGCCGGCGCCGCGGTGGCCGCCGTCGCCGTGCAGGCCGGCTGGAGCCTCATGCCGCCGAGCTGGCGCCGGGCCGGCAGCCGCCCGCGCTGGGTGCTCTACCTGCTGCTCGGCGCCGGCGCGGCGGCGACGGTCGGCCCCTGGCTGGTGCTGCTGCTGATCGCGCTCGGCCTGGCCGAGGTGCTCGCCCAGCGCCTGCCGGTCGGCCCGGCGCGACGGCCGGCGCTGCCCGTGCTGGCCGCGACCGGCCTCGGCGGCGGCGTCCTGCTCTCGGTCGCCTGGGTCGCGATCAAGGTCGGCGCCCTCTCGTACGGCGGCGGTTTCGTCATCATCCCGCTCATGCAGGCCGACGCCGTCGGCCACTACCACTGGATGACCGACGCGCAGTTCCTCAACGCCGTCGCGCTCGGCCAGATCACCCCGGGCCCGGTCGTGCAGACCGTGGCGGTGGTCGGCTACGCCGCGGCGGGCCTGGTCGGCGGCGTGCTCGCCTCGGTCGTCGCGTTCAGCCCGTCGTTCGCGTTCATCCTGCTCGGCGCCGACCGCTTCGACCGGCTGCGCGCCGACCCGCGCGTGCGCGCCTTCCTCGACGGCGCCGGCCCGGCCGCGATCGGCGCCATCCTCGGCTCGGCGATCCCGCTGGCCCGCGCCCTGGACGAACCCTGGCAGTACGCGGTCCTGGCCGGCGCCGCGATCCTGGCCCTCCCGCTGCGCCACGGCCCGGTGCTGACGCTCCTCGCCGCGGCGGCGGCCGGCGTGGTCATCGTGCTCGTGTTCTGAAGCCAGGCGGCGGAAAGCTCATGCGCCGGCCACCGGAAGCGACACCGTGACCGTCGTGCCCCGCCCCGGATCCGACGACAGCCGCAGCGTCCCGCCGTGCGCCAGAACGATGGTCTCGACCAGCGACAATCCCAAGCCGAACCCTTCCGTCGTACGCGCCGTGTCCGCCCGCGTGAACCGCTCGGTCGCGTGCGGCAGGAAGTCCGGGTCCATGCCCGCCCCGGCGTCGTGCACGGCCAGCGTCGCCACCTCGCCCTCCACCCGCAGCGTGACGGTGATCGGCGCGGCGCCGTGGCGCACGGCGTTGTCCAGCAGGTTGGTGAGCACCTGCCGCAGCCGGATCGGGTCGGCCCGCACCGTCACCGGGCCGGCCGCGTCGACGCGCACGCCCGGGTAGGGCACGGCGACCTCGCGGGCCAGCGCGGCCAGGTCGGTGTCGGTGGTCGACGGCGCGCCCGGCGTGCCCACGGCGAGCAGCGTGTCGGCCAGCCGCCGCAGCCGATCGGTGTCGGCGGCCAGGTTGCGCAGCGTCTCCTCGAGTTCGGCCGCGGGCCGGGGCCGGCGCAGCGCGAGCTCGATCTCGGTGCTGATCAGGGTGAGCGGGGTGCGCAGCTCGTGGCTGGCGTCGTGCACGAGGCGGCGCTCCCGCACGAGCGCGGCGTCGAGGGCGGCGAGCATGTCGTTGAGGGTGTGCCCGAGCCGGCTGAGCTCGTCGTCGCGCCGGTCCGGCACGTCGAGGCGCAGGGCGGTGGCGCCGGCGGCGATGCGGGCGGCCTCGGTGCGGTAGCGCTCGACCGGCGCGAGCGCGGCGCGGGTCAGCCGGTAGCCGACCAGCGAGGCGACGGCCAGCGCGGCCAGGTTGGCGAGGACGAGCTGGCCGATCAGCTCGCGCAGGGCCTCGTCGCGCTGGTCCCGCCGGGTCGCCAGAACGGCCACGGTCGCGGGGCTCGAGGGCGACCGGGTGAGCGGAACGGCGTAGAGGCGCAGGGTGCCGGCGCGGATCGGGAAGAGATCGCCGCGGTCGGCGTGCAGCGGGCCGGCGCGAGCCCGGGCGACCTGGGCCGGGGTCAGCAGCGCGGCGCCGGCGCGGCCGGGGCTGGCGGACCGGACGCGCCCGGTGGCGTCGAGGATCTGATATTCGGTGCCGGGGGCGAGGGCGGGCGCGACGCCGCCGGCGACGGCGCGGTCGAGCAGGGTCGACTGGGCCGCGAGGTCCTCGTTGAGGCGCAGGTCGAGGGCGTACCGCACCCGCAGGTAGACGAACGCGCCGGCGGCGGTGAGCACGATCAGCATCGCGGCGGCGAAGGCGGCGATGAGGCGTACGCGCAGGGGAATCGAGCCCATCGTCACCCGCCGCCGGCCTCGAGCCGGTAGCCGGCGCCGCGCAGCGTGGTGATCGCGTGCCGGTCGAACGGCTTGTCCACCTTGGCCCGCACCGAGGCGATGTAGACGTCGATGACGTTCGAGCGCAGGTCGGTCTCGCCGTCCCAGACCTCGTCGAGGATCTGGTAGCGGGTCACGCACTGCCCGGCCCGGCCCATCAGCAGGGCGAGGATGTCGAACTCGCGCGCCGAGAGGGTGATCTCCGTTTGGTCCCGGAACACCCGCCGGGTGCCCGGATCGAGCCGCAGATCGCCCGCCTCCAGCACGGCGCCGGCCTGGTCGCTGCTGCGCCGGTGCAGGGCGCGCAGCCGGGCCAGCAGCTCGTCGAACGAGAACGGCTTGCCCAGGTAGTCGTCGGCGCCGGCGTCGAGGCCGGCGACGCGGTCCGGTATCTCGCCGCGGGCGGTGAGCATGAGGACCGGCACCCGTACGCCGCGGTCGCGCAGCTTGCGGCAGACGGCCAGCCCGTCGAGGCCCGGCAGCATCACGTCGAGCACCACGGCGTCGTACTCGCCCCCGGTCGCCGCCAGCAGCCCGTCCCCGCCGGTGTGCCGCACGTCGGCGGCGTGACCGGCCTCGCGCAGGCCACGGGCGAGCAGGTCGGCCAGCCGCCGCTCGTCCTCGACCACCAGCACCCGCACCGCCGTTCCTCCCTTCGCCGGATGAGCGTGCCGCCGTACCGCGGCCAGTGCATCATGCTGCGTACGGGCTTCATCTGCCTTTCATGCTCGCCGGGGAGAATCATGCCGATGTGGCCCTTGTACGCGGCCGGGTTCACCACCGCGTTCGGCGCCCACGCGATCGCGGCCAACCTCGGCGCCGGCCCGGTCACCTCGCTGCTGGTGCTGGGCGGCCTGCTCGCCCTCTACGACGGCGCCGAGGTGCTGCTCAAGCCGGTCTTCGGCGGCCTCGCCGACCGGGTCGGGGCGCGGCCGGTGCTGCTCGGCGGGCTGGTCGCGTTCGCGCTGGCCTCCGCCGTCTACGTGGTGGCCGACAGCCCCGGCTGGCTGTGGGTGGCCCGGCTCGGGCAAGGCGCCGCCGCCTCGGCCTTCTCCCCCGCCGCGTCGGCGCTGGTCGCCCGCCTGAACCCGGCGGCCAAGCGGGGACGGGCGTTCGGCTCGTACGGGTTCTACAAGTCGATCGGCTACACGGCCGGGCCGCTGCTCGGCGGCCTGCTGGTGTGGGCCGGCGGCCTGCGGCTGCTGTTCGTGGTGCTCACCGCCCTCGGCGCCGCGGTCGCGGTCTGGGCGCTGCTGGCCGTGCCCGCGGTGCCGCCGCTCCCCCGGGCCCGGCAGACGCTCGCCGACCTGGCCCGCCGGCTGGCCGACCCGGCGTTCCTCGGCCCGACCGGCGCGCTGGCCGCCGCCACCGCCGCCCTCTCGGTCGGGGTGGGCTTCCTGCCGGTGTCGGGGCGGGCGGCCGGGCTGGGCCCGGTCGCGACCGGCGCCGCGGTGTCGGTGCTGGCCCTGACCGCGGCGCTGGTGCAGCCGCGGGCCGGGCGGGCGCTGGACGACGGGCGCCTGCCGCTGCGAACCGGCCTGACCGCGGGCCTGGCGATCGCCGCCGCCGGGGCGGCCGCCGCGATGCTGCCGGGGGTGGCCGGGGTGCTCGCCGGTGCGGTCCTGATCGGCGCCGGAACCGGGCTCCTCACGCCGCTGGGGTTCGCCGCGCTGGCCGCCGGCTCGCCCGCCGAGCGGCTCGGGCAGACCATGGGCGCGGCCGAGCTGGGCCGGGAGCTGGGCGACGCGGGCGGCCCGCTGCTGGTCGCCGGCGTCGCCACGGCGGCCGGTCTCCCGTACGGCTTCGGGGTCCTCGCCCTGCTGCTGGCGGCGGGTGCGCTGCTCGTACGGGCGCGGCTTCATGTGACCTTCATGCCCGATCCCTAGCGTCGCCGGGCATGAGCGACGTGCTGGCGGTCGAAGCTATCGACCTCACCAAGACCTTTGGCACGCTCACCGCGGTCGACCGGCTCAGCGTGCGGGTCGGCCAGGGTGAGGTGTACGGGGTGCTCGGCCCGAACGGGGCCGGCAAGACCACTTTCCTGCGCATGCTGTTCGGCCTGATCCGCCCCGACGCGGGCACCCTGCGGATCTTCGGCCGCGGCTGGGCCCGCGACGGCGTCGGCACCCTGGACGGGGTGGCCGGGTTCATCGAGAGCCCGAAGTTCTACCCCGGGCTGAGCGGCCGGAAGAACCTGCGGCTGCTCGCCGGCCTCGACGGCGGCGCGAGCCGGACCCGGGTCGACGAGGTCCTCGAGACGGTCGACCTGCGCGACCGCGCCCACGACAAGGTGGGCGGCTACTCGTTCGGCATGCGGCAACGGCTCGGCGTCGCGGCCGCGCTGCTGCGCGACCCGAGGCTGCTGGTGCTGGACGAGCCGGCCAACGGCCTCGACCCGGCCGGCATCCGCGACATGCGGGCGCTGGTCAAACGGCTGGCCGCGAGCGGGCTGACGGTCCTGCTGTCCAGCCACGACATGGGCGAGGTCGAGGAGATCTGCGACGACGTCACGATCATGCGCACCGGCGCGGTCGTCTACCACGGCTCGATCGCCGCGCTGCGCGCCCGGGCGCCGGAGCAGGCCCACGAGATCCAGACCACCGACGACGACCGCGCCGCCCGGCTGGCCGCGGCCCGCGGGCTCGAGGTCAACCGGCTCGACCACGGGTTCGCCGTGCGCGGCCCGCAGCCGGAGATCGACGCGCTGGTCGCCGAGGTCGTGGCCGGCGGCATCGCGATGCGCGCGCTGGCCCGCCGCGAAACCCCGTTGGAGGCGTTGTTCTTCATGCTGACCGAGCCCGAAGCCGATCTCGACCGCGACCTCGCCGGGGCCGTCCGATGACCGCCACCGTGATCCGGCCGGCGCCGGCCCCGGCCCGGCGGCCCGGCCTCGGCGCCGCGCTGCGCTGGGAGGTCGTCAAGCTCGCCGCCCAGGTCCGCAGCCGGGCCCTGCTCGCCGCCGCCCTGGTCGTCCCGATCGTGGTGGTGGCCGTCCTGAACGGGCAGGAGCAGCCGCCCTCGGACACCATCTACGGCAAGCTCATCCACCTCAGCGGGTACGCGATGCCGCTGCTCATGCTCGCCTTCGCGGCCCAGTGGGTGCTGCCGCTGCTGGCCGCCGTCGTGGCCGGGGACATCTTCGCGGCCGAGGACCAGCACGGCACCTGGAAGACGATCCTCACCCGGTCGGTCGGCCGCGGCCAGGTCTTCTGGGCCAAGACGCTGACCGCGCTGCTCTACAACCTGCTGGTGCTGACCGTCTTCGCGGCGAGCACGATCGGGTCGAGCCTGCTGATCATCGGCGATCAGCCGCTGACCGGCCTGTCCGGGCAGACCATCGCCTCGGGCGCGGCGCTGCGGCTGGTCGTCGCCGCGTGGGCGACCGCGATCCCGCCGATCATCGGGTTCACCTCGCTGGCGCTGCTGCTCTCCGTGCGTACCCGCAATCCCGCCCTCGGCATCGCCGCGCCGGTCGTGATCGGCTTTGCCATGCAGCTGCTCGGCAGCGTCGGCGGCCTCGACCTGACCCGCAAGCTGCTGCTCACCACGCCGTTCGAGGCGTGGCACGGCCTGTTCGCCGAGCACCCGTTCCACGGGCCGCTGCTCACCGGCCTGGCCGTGAGCGCCGGCTGGACCCTCATCTGCCTGGCGAGCGCCTACGTCTCGGTGCGCCGCCGCGACATCACCGGAGGCTAGACCATGCGCCCGTACGTCATCCGCATCGCCGCCGTGGTCGCGACCGGCGCCGCCGTCGCGGCCACCATCGCCGCCGGCCACCCCGAGATCACGAAGGCCGGCCTGGAGCGGGCGCTCGCTCCGACGTTCGCCAACCTGTACGTCCGGCAGGCCGGCATCCTCGGCATCCCCGGCATCACGACCGCCACCGTCGGCGCGACCACCGCCTGCGACAAGGGCGGCCCGAAGGTCGCCGACACCGGCGCCGGCCCGAACTGGATCTGCATGATGAGCTGGACCGACAACCAGGGAAAGCATCAGGACGGCAAGTTCGAGGTGACGGTCAAGACCGACGCCACGTACGTCGCCGGCGGCCCCTCGAAGATCGTCGGCCTGGCCACCATCACCGGCAAGGACGGCCACGACGTCCCGAACCCGGTGTTCGAGTTCGACGGCGTCATCACCACCGGCGGCTGACCGGACTAATGGATTGCGGCGACCGGGCGCCACCGATCAGGATCGGGCTTTCGCGGGAGGGCGGATCCGGGTGGCTCTCGACCAGGCGCCGATCCTGGCGGTGGCGTCGGTGGCGGCGTTCGCGCTGGCGCTGTTGTCGGCGGTGGCCGGCTTCGGTGGCGGCGTGTTGCTGCTGCCGGTCTTCACCGCCCTGTTCGGGCTGCGCGTCGCCGTGCCGATGCTCACCCTGACGCAGCTGTCGAGCAACGGCTTCCGGGTCTGGCTCAACCGGCACGACCTGCGGTGGCGGCTGATCGGCTGGTTCGCGCTCGGGGCGGTGCCGTTCGCGGTCGCGGGCGGGCTGCTGCTGGCGCGCGCGCCGCTGGGACCGCTGAAGCGGCTGCTCGGCCTGTTCCTGATCGGGGTGGTCGTCTGGCGCCGGGTCCGGCCGCACCCCCGCAAGCCGTCCGATCGCAGCTTCGCCGCCGTCGGCGCGGCCTCCGGCCTGGGTTCGGCGCTGCTGGGCTCGACCGGGCCGCTGTCCGCGCCGTTCTTCCTCGCCTACGGGCTGGCCCGCGCGGCCTACATCGGCACCGAGGCGGCGAGCGCGCTGACGATGCACCTGTCGAAGATCGCCGCCTACGGCGCGGGTGACCTGCTGACCGGGCGGATTCTGCTGTTCGGGGCCGCGCTGACCCCGGCCACGCTGGCCGGGGCGTGGACCGGCAAGAAGATCGTCGGGCGGATCTCCGACTCGTTCTTCACGGCCCTCGTGGAGGCGGGGCTGGTCGTCGCGGGCGTGCTGTTCCTCATCGGTCGGTGACGGCGCATCCGGCCCCGCCGCAAGCACAGGCCGCACGGCGGCGATGCAGCCACCACATCCCGAGTGCGATCGCGGCCAGGCCGGCCGCGACGGCGATCAGGACCTGCCGCACGATCACGGCGCCGCCGGCGGTGAGCAGGCCGGCGGCGATCAGGACCGGCAGGGCGCAGCACGCGGCGCAGGCCAGGGCGGCCAGGCCGCCGGTCACGCGACTGCCCAGCGGGGCGCTCACGGGCGCTCCCCGATGGTCACGAACGGCATCGGGCAGTCGGCGCAGGTGCAGTTGGTGAGGCTGTCGCATCGGGCCTCGACCACCTCGGACAGCGCCCCGCGGATCGACGTCAGGTCGGCGATCTTCGCGTCGATCTCGGCCATCTTGTCGATCGCCCGCTGGCGAAGGTCCGGGGTCGGGTGGCGGCGCCGGCTCGTGTCGAGCAGGTCGGCGACCTCGTCGAGGGTGAAGCCCAGCCGCTGGGCCGCCTTGATCACGGTGAGCAGGGCGACCGTGTCGGCCGGGTAGATGCGGTGGCCGCCGAGCGAGCGGGCCGGCTCGGCGAGCAGGCCGGGGCGCTCGTAGTAGCGCAGGGTCTGCACGTTGACGCCGGCCAGCTCGGCGACCTCGCTGGTCCTCACGCGGCCCGTTCCAAAAGTGCGGCGAGCACGCCGGCGTGCCGCGGGGGCACCTCGATGTCCAGGACCATCGACTCGGACAGGGTGAACGTGAAGAACGAGCAGCACTCGGTCTCGCGCGCGGTCAGGTCGAGCACGGGGCCGGGCGCGCCCTCCAGAAAAAGGCGAGCGTGAGTCGGGCTCAGCGACTCGGCACGGCGCACGGCGGTGGCGAACAGGGCGTCCCACTCGGCCATGCGCAGCGGCTGTTCGGCGGTGGGAAGGGTGCAGGCTTCCGGAACGGTGAACGGCATACGTAGACGGTAAGCCGGTACCCGGGTACCGGATTCAAGTCCCGCGGGCGACGAATCCGGTCTCGTAGGCGACGACCACCGCCTGGACCCGGTCGCGGACGCCGAGCTTGGTCAGGATGCGGGCCACGTGCGTCTTCACGGTGGTCTCGGCGACGACCAGCTCGGCCGCCACCTCGGCGTTGGACAGGCCCCGCGCGACCAGGCGCAGCACGTCCAGCTCGCGCTCGGTCAGGGCGGCCAGCTCGGTCGGTCGCGCCACCGGCTCGGCGGGCACGGCGAACCGCTCGACCAGGCGGCGGGTGATCGACGGCTCGATCAGGGAGTCGCCGGTGGCGGCCGCGCGGACGGCGGCGATCAGGCGGCTCGACGGGGCGTCCTTGAGCAGGAAACCGGCCGCGCCCGCGTGCAGGGCGCGGTAGACGTACTCGTTCTGGTCGAAGGTGGTCAGGACGACCACGGTGGGCGGATCGGGGTGCCGGAGGATCTCCTCGGTGGCGGCCAGGCCGTCGAGCTCGGGCATGCGGATGTCCATGAGGATCACGTCGGGCTCGGCCAGCCGGGCCTGCCGGACCGCCTCGGCGCCGGTGCCGGCCTCGGCGACCACCTCGATGTCGCCCTCCGCCTCGAGGATGACCCGGAAGCCGGTACGCACGAGCGTCTGGTCATCGGCGATCAGGACCCGGATCTTCTCGGACACGCCAAGGATTCTGCCGGGCCCGGACGACGAGCCGGGTCATCCCTGCGGAGGATGCCGCCCGCGAACATCGTCCTTGCGGCAGACGAGAGCCACAGCCCCCGATCCCTAGCGTCGAAGCCAACTTAGGGAGGACAGGGACATGCAGAAAATCTTCCAGGGTGTACGCCCATCCGACTACCTGCTCGCGGCCCTCATGACGGCGGCCGGCGTTTTCCTGATGATCGAGAACATCTACGGCGGGGACGACGCCTCGCTGCCGCATCCGGTCTCCACCACGTCGTGGGTCATCGTGCCGGCGTTCCTGCTCGTGACGCTGCCGATCCTGTGGCGGCGGCGCAACGTGACGGCGGTCGTCGGGGTCACCGTCGTCGCCGCCGGGGCCCACGTGCTCGCCTTCGACTACCTCACCCGGTGCGGCGTCGTGCTGCCGCTGGCCTTCGCGCTCGCGTACGCCGTGGCCCGGTTCGCCCGTGGCCGGCGCGACCATCTGCTCGGCCTGGCCGGCATCGTGATCCTGCTGCTGGAGATTCTGGTGCGCGACTCCTCCATCGATCGGGTCGTCGATGCCCTCCCGATAGCCCTTCCGGGCGTCGCGCTCTTCTACGGCGCCGGCATCTACGTCCAGAATCGGGTCAGCAGGAAGCAGCGGCAGCGGGCCACCGCGGCGCCCCGGCCCGAGCGCGCGGCCGCCTGACCCTGCGATGCGAAGGAGAACGGCGATGGGTGAGGTCTTCCGCGGCATCCGGGCCCGCGACTGGCTCCTCGCGGGAGCCCTCACCGCGCTCGGCGCCGTCCTGATGCTGGCCAACGTGGGGTCGACGGCGACCGGGACCGCCCGGGACGTGGCGAACGGCACGATGGTCCACACCGTCGACTCGCCCTCCTGGTGGCTGGTGCCGGTGTTCGCCGGCGCGACCATCCCGGTGCTGTGGTGGCGGCGGAGCGTCCTGGCGGTCACCGTCGTGACGCTGGCCGTCATGGTGCTGCACGACCTGCTCTTCGGGTGGGTGACCCGGTGCGGCGCCGGGCTGCCGGTGGCGTTCGTGCTGGTCTTTCTGGGGGCGCTGGCTTATCGGCGTACGCGCGCATGGGTTGTCGCCGTTCTTGGCGCTCTGTTGACGGTGGCGGTTCTGGCAGTGGACGCGAGCGCCGGACCGACCGCGCTGATCCTGGCCCTGCCCGTGGTGGTGATCGTCTTCGGCGTGGGCCGCGCGGCCCGGCACCGCAGCGTGCTGAACCAGGAGCTCAAGGTCCGGGACGAGGAGCTGCGGCAGCTGCGCGACGAGCGGGCGGCGCTGATGGTGGCCGACGACCGGGCGCGGCTGTCCCGGCAGCTCGACGGCATGCTCCAGGAACGGCTGGCCGAGCTGACCACGGCGGCCGAGTCGGCGGACGGGCTGGCCCCGGCCCAGGCCCGCGCGCTGCTGGAGGACATCGAGTCGGGCAGCCGGCTGACGATGGACGACATGCGGGAGATCGTCGGGCTGCTGCGCGGCGGGGAGGTCGACCTGGCGCCGGCCCCGACGGTCGCGCACCTGGACGCGCTGCTGGCCCGCCACCGGTCGCCGGGCTCGCGGCTGACGGTCAGCGGCGATGCCCGGTCGTTGCCGGCGGCGGTCGAGCTGTCCGCGTACCGGATCGTCGAGTACCTGGTGACCGCCCTGGCCGACCGTCCCGGCGAGCCGGTGGAGGTGTCCGTGCGGTTCGCGGACGACGCGCTGGAGATCCAGGTGCGCGGCTCGGTCGGGCGCGGCGCCGACATGAAGGCGGCGGTGGCCCGGGCCCGGGAGCGGGCCAAGCTGCTGCACGGCTCGGTCGCGGTGAAGGTCGCGCGCGGGCAGGCGCGGGTGGTGGCGCAACTGCCCGTGCTGGGGTGAGCCGTGCTCGCGCCGGTGCTGCTCGTGCTGCTGGTGGTCGTCGTGCCGACGGCGATCCACGGCGGCTGGTCGGTGGGCACCGTCCTGCTGGTGGCGAGCGGGCTGACGCTGATCTGGTGGCGTTCGCACCCGCGGGTCGTCGTGGTGGCGGGCGGCGCGTTGTGGCTGGCGACGGCGGCCGTCGGCGCCGGCGGCTACTTCCCCGACCTGGCGTTCGTGCTGATGGCGCTGCTGTCCACGGTGGCCGCGCTGGCGTGGAGCGGCCGGGCGGCGTGGGTGGCCGGGGCCGGGCTGCTGGCGTTCCTGGCGGTGCTCTACCTGATCCGGCTGGACAGCAGTCCGGTGGCGCTGCTGATGTTCAGCGTGCCCGGCTTCTTCGCCGGCACGGTGCTGCGGCTGCGCCGGGAGGCGGCCGACGAGCTGGCCGAGCGCGGCCGCGAGCTCGAGGAGGAGCGGGAGCTGTTCGCCGACCTGGCGCTGCGGCACGAGCGGGCGCGGATCGCCGCCGAGCTGCACGACATCGTCGGCCACGCGATCAGCGTGATGATCATCCAGGCCGCGGCCGGCCAGCGCCTGGTCGACCGCGACCCGGTGCGGACCGGCGAGGCGTTCGGCGCGATCGCCGAGTCGGCCCGGCAGGGCCGTGAGGACCTGCGGAGGCTGGTCGACCTGCTCGGCGGCACCGACGTCGGCGGCCCCGACCTGGCGCTGATCGAGGAGGTGGTGGCCCGGGCCGCCCGCAGCGGCCTGGACGTCAGGTGCCGGTTCGAGGGCGACCGCGAGGGGGTGGCCGCGCCGGCCGCGCATCTGGCGTTCCGGGTCGTGCAGGAGAGCCTCACGAACGCGCTGCGGCACGCGCCGGGCTCGGCGGTGCAAGTGCTGGTCGGCGGCGGCGCCCGGGGGCTGACGATCAGCGTCGAGAACGGCCCGGCGCTCGGTGACCCGCCCGCGGTGACCGGCACCGGGCGCGGCCTGACCGGGCTGCGCGAGCGCGTGCAGCAGATGGGCGGGCAGCTCACGGCCGGCCCGACCGCGGACGGCGGCTGGCGGGTGCGGGCGACCCTGGCCTAGGCGGGCAGCAGGTAGCGGCCGACCATCGCGGTGAGGGTGCCGAGGAAGTCGGCCTCGGGGGTGGCGAACTCCGGGCCGTACGCGGTGCGCAGCACCAGGGTGGCGAAGACGGCGTTGAACGCGGCCCGGACCGCGGCCTCCGGATCGGGCTCGCCCGCGCCCGCGCCGGCGGCCAGGAGCAGCGCGGTGAACTGGTCGCCCAGCTCGCGGCTGTAGGCGGCGCCACGGCGGTGGACCTCGGGGTGGGCGCCGGAGATCAGCACGACCGCGCGCAGGAAGGCGCCGTGCGTGGTGAAGATGCCGGTCACCACGCGGACCGCCTCGGCCACGACCCGGTCGGCGGGCAGGCCGCGCCAGGGGTCGCCGGCGGCGAGGGCGGCCTGGCCGGCGCGCACGCGGGCGATGCCGTGCTCGTAGACGGCCAGGAACAGGCCGTCCTTGGTGTCGACGCGGGCGTAGAGGGCGCGCGGCGGCACCTGGGCGCGCTCGCAGACGGCGGCGATGGTGAACGCCTCGTAGCCGCCGTCCTCGAGCAGGGCCACGCCGGCATCGAGGATCCGCTGCCACGCCTCCCGGCTGCGCTGCTGCAGCGGGGGCCGGATCTCCAGGCCGGTCATGAGCCGATTCTCCCGGTTGACATCGGCGGGCGGTGACCCGCATCCTCGTCCTCATCCAAACCGTAGCGCACGCTACGGTTAACGACGAGGAGTGCTGATGAGTCCTCTCCCCCGCGGCCGCGTCGCCGTCATCGGCGCCGGGCCGGCCGGCATGGCCGCCGCCCTCTCGATCCACCAGGCCGGGCACGAGGTGCTGCTGCTCGAGCGCTACCGTGAGGCCCGGCCGGCGGGCAACATCCTCAATCTGTGGCCGCCGCCGATCAAGGCGCTCGGCCTGCTCGGCGTCGACACCGAGGATCTCGGAGCGCCCTGCTACTCGGAGTTCCGCACGGCCGCCGGGCGCACCCGGGTGCGGGTCAACCTGCCGGACGACGTGGTGCGCGACTACGGCGGCGGCTTCATCGGGCTGCTGCGGCCCGACCTGTACGCGCGGCTCCTCGCCGCCCTGCCGCCCGGCATCCTGCACACCGGCCGCGGCGTCGACGGCTTCGAGCAGGACGAGACCGGCGTGCGGCTGCACATGGCGGCCGGCGACACGATCGAGGCCGACCTGGTCGTCGGCGCCGACGGCATCGACTCGCTGGTGCGCCGCACGCTCTGGGGAGACACCCCGAAACGGGAGCACCACCTGCACATCTTCGGCGGCTACACGTTCGCCGGCGTCCCGGCCGCCACCCCCGGGCTGTGCGTCGTCTCGCACGGCCGCACCGTGCAGGGCAGCTGGACCTCGATCCGCAGCCGGGGCCGCGACGGGTACCAGTGGTGGGTGCTCGGCGCGCACGACGCCCGCGCCGCCTTCGCCGGCGACCCGCACGCCACCGCCGCCGCGATGGGCGCCGGGTTCGCCGCGCCGCTGCCGCAGCTGATCGCCGCAACCGAGCCCGGCCACGTGCAGCGCTGGGTGCTGCGCGACCGCAAGCCGATTCCGCAGTGGTCGCGGGGCCGGGCCACCCTGGTCGGCGACGCCGCGCACCCCACCTCGCCGTACGCGGCCTACGGCGCCGGCATGGCCACCGAGGACGGCTACTTCCTCGGCCGCCGTCTCGCCGGCGTCGACCTGACCGATCACGCCGCCGTCCGGGCCGCCCTCGACGACTTCGAGGCGCCACGCAAGCCGCACACCGCACGGCAGGTCCAGCAGGCGTACGCGCTAGGGAAGGTCTTCCACCACGCACCGGGCCCGCTGCGCGCCCTGCGCGACGCGGTCCTGGATCACACCCCGTTCCTGCAGCGGGTCGTCGGCGACTCGTCGCCGGGCGAGATCGTCGCTCAGATCGCCGCGATCGACGAGGCCGAGAAGCGGTTCGCGGGCCAGGTCGGATAGGTAGGCCGCGAAGCCGTGCGGCGCCCGCCCGCGCGCGCGGCCGCTGGTGCGCACCGGGCAGCTCCCATCGACCACGACCCGCCGGCCGGCCGCGCGAAAGCGGGCCACCAGCAGCTGGTCCTCGTCGTGGGCCAGCGGCGGGAAGCCGCCCGCGGCCAGGTAGGCGACGGCCGAGAAGCCGAGGTTCGCGCCGTGCACGTGGGCCGGGCCGCGGCGGTAGCGGGACTCGTAGCGGGCCGGTAGCCAGGGCGGCCAGGCCTCCCAGTCGTCGACCTCCACGGTGCCGGCGACCAGGTCGGCGCCGGCGTGGGACAGCTGCCACCGGAGCCAGGACGGGGAGACGCGGCTGTCGGCGTCGGTGGTGGCCAGCCACAGGCCGGCGGGGCCGTGCCGCAGCGCATGGGCCACGCCGGCGGCGCGGGCCCGGCCGACGTTGCGGGCGTCGATGGCGACCACCTCGGCGCCGGCGGCGCGGGCCACGGCGGCGGTGTCGTCGGTGCAGGCATCGGCCACGACGATCAACTCGGCCGGCATGTTCGCGGAAAGCGACGCGAGGCAGCCGGGCAACAGGGACTGTTCGTCATGAGCGGGCACCACGACGGCGATCCGGTTCACACCAGGCCCTCGCGCTGCGCCACCGAGCGGGCCCCGGGCGGGACCCGCGCGAAGACCTCGAGCAGGAAGTCGTCCTCCTCGTGGCGGGCCAGCCGGGCCAGGCCGGGCGTCGCGGCCAGCCGGGCGTGCACGTCGTCGCCGGAGCGGGCGTGCTCCTCGACCGGCCGGCGCCAGTGGACGGCGACCAGGTCGCCGCCGGGCTGCAGGGACGCCACCGCCCGGTCGACGAGCGTGGTCAGGTCGGCGTCGTCGAAGTAGTAGCCCAGCTCGGAGAGGACCACGAGGTCGAACGGGCCGGCCGGCCAGTCCCCGGGCATCCGCGCGGTCTCGACCGTGACGTGCGGGAACGCGGCCACCCGGGCGGCCGCGGCGGTGGTCGCGGCCCGGATCGCGTCGACCGCCAGCAGCCGCTCGCAGCGCTCGGCCAGCCGGGCGGTGAGCATGCCGGTGGAGCAGCCGGGCTCGAACGCCGACCGGTAGCGGCGCCGGGGCAGCGACTCGACCGTGAGCGCGTGCTTGCGGGCGTCGTACCAGCGGGTGGCGAAGCTCCACGGGTCGGGGCTGGCCGCGTACATGCCCTCGAAGTAGCCGATCGGGGTCGTCATGCGAACACCACCTCGAAGGTGCGGGTGAACCGGGCGACGACGTGCGGCGGGACGATGGCCGCGTCGGCCTCGGCCGGGCCGAGCGGGGCGATCTGGCTGGGGAACGCGGCGATCGCGGCCGCCTTCGCCGCCCGATCCGCGGGTGCCAGCGGGATGCGGCGGGCGCGCTGCCAGGGCACCCGATCGTCGCCGGGCGCGGCCCAGTGCCAGGCCCAGATCGGGTATTCCAGCAGGCGGGCGCCGGTGGCCGCGCAGGCGCGGGCGGCGGCACGGCCGACCGCCTCGTGGTCGGGGTGGCCGTCCTCGCGCCAGGTGCTCAGGCACCAGCGGCCGGGCGCCAGCAGCGAGGTCAGCGCGGCGGTCAGCGCGTCCTCGTCGATGCCGCCGTCGGGCTGGCCGAGGTGGTGCACGGGGATGCCGCCGAGGCCGAGCCGGTCGAGCGCGCCGGCGGTCTCGGTGCGGCGCAGCGCGCCCAGCTCGGCCGGGGTGTAGACGGTCGAACCGGGGTGCGAGGCCTCGCCGTCGGTGACCGCGACCAGCTCGGCCGCGCCGAGGCGGCGCATCAGGCCGGCCACGCCGAGGATCTCGTCGTCCGGGTGCGGGGCGACCACCACCGGGGGCGCGGGCGGGTCGAGGTCCAGCTCGGGCCAGGCGGCCATCGCCGGCCAGGCCTGCCACGCTGATTCGGTGGTCCCCTCCCCCACGATCGCCCTCACCACGGCGTCGCCAGCTCGCCGAGCTGCTCGAGGTCGCCCTCGGCGTGACTCTGCCGCAGGTAGACCGTCAGGTCGGCGACCCGGTGGGCGTGCGCGGCGTCGCGGCACAGCGGGCCGGCGCCCAGCGCCCGCCCGACCCGGTCGAGGACCTCGGTGGCGGCCGCCTCGACGGTGAGGCGGGTGCGGACGGCGAGCTCGTGGGCGTCGGCGCGCGGGTCGGCGTCGATCGCGGCGGCGGCCTCGGCCAGCACGGCCCGGGCGGCGCCGAGCGCGACGTGCACGGCGCCGAGGTGAGCGAGGGCGTGCGGGCCCTTGGCGCCGGCGGCCGCGTAGAGGGCGTCGGCGACGCCGAGCGCGCCGCCGTACCAGCAGGCCGCGACGCCGGCGCCGCCGTGCCAGAAGCCGGGGCGGTTCACGTAGTCGCCGGGGCCGCCGACCGGCCCGGCCGGGGCGTCGGCGAAGCGCACGGTGCGGCTGTCGCTGGCGGCCATGCCGACGGCCGGCCAGGTGTCGTCGAGCGGGCGGGCATGCGGCGGCTCGTTGCGCACCGCGAACAGCCGGGTGCCGTCGCCGGCCGCCGCGGTGACGAGCGCGTGCGTGCACCAGGCCGCCCCGGAACACCACGGCCGGTCGCCGGTCAGCCGCCAGCCGCCGCTGGTGTGCTCCGCGCGTACGGACGAAGGAGCCGCCGCCCAGACGCCCCAGCGCTCCCCCTCGTGGTGTTGGCCGCCGAGCTCGGCGAGGATCGCCACCGCATCCGCGTGGCCCTCGCCGAGCCGGGCCTTGACCAGGTCCTCACGAGCGAGCGCGGCGAGGCCCCGGAACCGTTCGAGGGTGGCGCCGTGCCCGGGAAGGGGCAGGTCGGGTAACGCGATCATCAGCACGGCGGGGAGATACCCGGTGGTCGGGCGGTCAATCCCGGCGGATGTTAGGTCCGGATTTACCCGGGTATCCGGCGGGCTCGCCCATCGAATGAGGAGCCCCATGGAATCGCGCAAGCCCGTCAAAGCGGTCAAGGATGCGGTGGAAGCCGCCGCGGCGAAGGTTGCCGACGCGGTGAGCCCGGCTGTGCCCGGCGCGCCGGGAAGCGGCACCCCCACGCTCGACGAGCCCACGACGCCGCGGGAGCCCCTGCCGCCGAAGAAGGAGCAAGGCACCCCGGACACCGTGACGCCGACCGGCGCCGAGACCGGCGTGCCGCCCACCGCCAAGGGCCAGCAGGGTGCGTATCTCACCACGGCGAACGGGACACGGCTGGCCGACACCGACCACTCGCTCAAGGCCGGCCCGCGCGGCCCGATCCTGCTTCAGGACCACCACTTCCGCGAGAAGATCACGCACTTCGACCACGAGCGGATCCCGGAACGCGTGGTGCACGCGCGGGGCACGGCGGCGCACGGCGTGTTCACCGCGTACGGCACCGCCGCGCCGATCACCAAGGCCGGCTTCCTGAAGAAGGACGTGGAGACCCCGGTCTTCGTACGCTTCTCGACCGTGCTCGGCTCGCGCGGCTCGGCCGACACCGTGCGCGACACCCGCGGCTTCGCGACCAAGTTCTACACCGCCGAGGGCACGTTCGACCTGGTCGGCAACAACATCCCGGTGTTCTTCATCCAGGACGCGATCAAGTTCCCGGACATCATCCACGCCGCCAAGCCGCACCCGGACCGGGAGATCCCGCAGGCGCAGAGCGCGCACGACACGTTCTGGGACTTCGTCTCGCTGCACACCGAGGCCCAGCACCACACCATCTGGAACATGTCGGACCGGGGCATCCCCCGCTCCTACCGGATGATGGAGGGTTTCGGGGTCCACACGTTCCGGCTGGTCAACGACGCCGGCGAGACCGTGCTGGTCAAGTTCCACTGGAAGCCCGAGCTCGGCGTGCACTCGCTGACCTGGGACGAGGCGCAGCTGATCGGCGGCCTCGACCCCGACTTCCACCGCCGCGACCTCTACGACGCGATCGAGGCCGGCGCGTTCCCTTCGTGGGAGCTGGGATTGCAGGTCTTCCCGGACACGCCGGAGGAGACGTTCGCGGGCATCGACCTGCTCGACCCGACCAAACTCGTGCCGGAGGAGCTCGCCTCCGTTCAACCCGTCGGACGTCTGGTGCTCAACCGGACGCCGACCAACTTCTTCGCCGAGGCCGAGCAGGTCGCGTTCCACCTCGGGCACCTGCCGCCGGGCATCGACGTCACCAACGACCCGCTGCTTCAAGGGCGGCTTTTCTCGTACGTCGACACGCAGCTCACGAGGCTCGGCGGGCCCAACTTCGCGCAGATCCCGGTCAACCGCCCGCACGCCCCGGTCAACGACATGCTCCGGGACGGCCTCCACCAGCACGCCGTGCACGCCGGGGTGGCGCCCTACCGGCCCAACTCGCTCGACGGCGGCAACCCGTTCACGTCCCCCGACGGCGCCTTCGTCGACGTGCCGGTCCGGGTCGCCGAGGCCCCCAAGATCCGCGCGAACCCGGTGTCCTTCGACGATCACTACAGCCAGGTCCGCCTCTTCTGGCGCAGCATGACGCCGGTCGAGAAGGAACACATCATCAGCGCGTACGCCTTCGAGCTCGGCAAGTGCTACGAGCAGGCGATCAAGGAACGGCAGCTCGGCTGCCTCGCCAACGTCGACCCCGAGCTCTGCGCCCAGGTCGCCGCGGCCCTCGGCCTGCCCGTGCCCGATCCGTCGATCACGCTCGAGGACCCCGACCCCAGCCCCGCCCTGTCCCAGATCGGCCGAGCGTGGCCGGGCGACGGCCGGACCATCGGCATCGTCATCTCGTCCTCGTCGTCCGCCGGCGCCGCCGCGGTCCGCGAGGCGATCCTCGCCGCCGGCATGGTCCCGCTGGTCATCGCCGAGCACGGCGGCACGGTCGGCGGGCTGACCGTGCAGCGCACGTACGCGACCGCCCGCTCGGTCGAGTTCGACGCTCTGCTGTTCGCCGCCGCCCCGCCGCCGGCCCCCGACGCGATCGCGGCCCGCGACGCGAAGGCCGCTGCGCCGTCCTCGGCCCGCGACGCGAAGGCCGCGGCCCCGTCCTCGGCCCGCGACGCCAAGGCCGCGGCCCCGTCCTCGGCCCGTGACGCCAAGGCCGGCGCGCCCGTCACGCCGGCGATCGACCCGCGCGTGCTGCTGCTGGCCGGCGAGGCCTGGCGGCACGCGAAGGCGATCGGCGCGTGGGGCCCGGGCGAGGCCGTCCTCGACGCGGCGGGAATCGCCGGAACGCCGGGCGTGGTCGTCGCCGACGCCGGCCCGGCGGCGCTGGCGGAGATGCAGCCGCTGCTGGCCGCGCACCGGGTCTGGGAACGCTTCCCGGCCACGGTCGCCTGACGTGTCGCGGGCCCGGGGAACCCGCCCCGGGCCCGCGGCGCGGCCGTGGAGGCCGGCCGGGACGGGCGAGCTCACGAATCGCCGGGATCGATAATCGCTGTTACGGTCGGGTGTGTGCCCGCTCACGCCGATCAATGAGACCTTGCGGGTCCTGTACGGCACGAGCACCCTCCTGCCCGGCCTGGCGCCCGACCTGATCGTCGCCCACGAGGCCGGCTGGTATCCGGCGAGCGCGCTGGGCGGCGGCCCGCTGCTGGAGGAGCTGCTCGCCAAGGCGCGGCGCCAGTGGCAGGCCCGGCCGGCAACGGCGGCGGCGCTGGCCTGGAAGGCGTACACCTATTGGGTCTGTCTTCCCGCGGTGACCGGATGGCTCGCCGCCCGCCGCGTCCCCCTGCTCACCGCCGCGAACGTGCTGGTCCGGCTGGACCGCCCGGGTCTCGTCACGGTCGGCCTGCGGGCCGGCATCCCGGTGGCCGTGCGCGCCGCGGACCGGACGGACGGCGGCCTCCTCGTCGTTCCCGATCCGCTGGACACGATGCGCCGCACGCTGCTCGACGAGCACCTGATGCCGCTGCTCGACGCGATCGGCGAGCCGGTCCGGCTGGGCCGGCGCACCCTGCTGGGCTCGGTGGCCTCGGCGATCGCGGCGGCCGGGCTGCGGGCCGCGGACCCGGTCGAGACCGTACGGCTGCTGGCCGCGCTCGGCCTCGACGACCTGATCGAGGTGGTGCCCGGCGGTGCGCGCCGCCGGACCTGCTGCCTGGCGTTCACGCTGCCGCGCCCGAAGATCTGCCGGGACTGCTGCCTACGACCCGCCGACGGCCGGAAATAGGGCCTGACCGTCTCCGCCATCGGCGCGATGGACATCAACCTCGCCTACGGGCCCGCGGGCGACCGGGAGGGCGCCGCCGCCGAGTTCGCGCTCGACGACGCCGACCTGGCCGCGATCCGCGAGATCCTGCCCGGCGGCGGGTTCGGCGCCCGCTGCGCCGACGGCCACGACCCGGCCTGGACGTGAGCCGTCCGGGCCGGGCACGGGGCGGAGATCAGATGAGCCAGCGGTTCTTGCGGACCACGGGCAGCTCGGACCACCAGCGGCCCAGACCCCAGGTGCGGCCGGCCTGGGTGAGGGCCAGGACGATCGCGCCGACCGCGTAGGTGACGTGGTAGTCGATCAGCGGGTTCGAGGAGCCCTTGGCGAACGGCCACTCGGCCAGCCACATGAGAGCCATCATGGCCACCGCGGCCCCCGCGGCGATGCGCAGGCCGATGCCGAGGATGAGGGCGGCGCCGATGCCGAGCAGGCCGAGCATGAACAGCCAGTCGGCCACCGGGTTCCCGGCGATGGAGTGGAAGAAGGACTGGAGCCCGGTGGGTCCGACGTCGACGCTCGCGAGGAAGCCCTTGGTGGGCGATCCGCCGTGGATCCAGGCCCTGGCTTCCGGCGTCGCGTAGCCGAGGCCGAAGGTCTTGTCGAGGAACGCCCACAGGAAGACGAACCCGGTGGTGATGCGCAGCACGGCGAGGGCGCGGGCGGCGGCGAGGCTGAGCGTGGAGCCGGGCGCCTCGACCCGCTCGAGGTGAACGGCGGTGTCCCGGCCGATGGTGGTCATGGTGTCCTCCTCAATCCATCTCTATGCCTCGAACTCTTCTCCGGGCGCGCGGCGGGCACCCGGGCCGAACCACCCGAATACGGCGGGACCTTGGTCCCCCGGGCGATCGGACGGCTGATCCTGGGTGGCGGGGACGGTCAGCGCCGGACTGTTCGCGTCATGTAGCGCTCGATGCGGCCGTCCTCGACCGCGCGGATCCAGAGCTGTTCCACCCTGGGGTCGGGCTCACGGCGTACGGCCGCGGCCTGCAGTTGATCCTTGGAAAGCCGGAAGGTGTCGGGCGGGACCTGGGCGAGCGCCCGGGCGCGCGTGATGGCCGCCTCCACGGGACCGATCTCGTCGATGTGGCCGGCCGCCAGCGCCGCCTCGGGGGTGAGGGTCGCGCCGCTCAGTACCGCCTCTCGCGCCGGGCGATCGCCGAGGGCGTGTCCGAGAATGCCCAGTGCGCTCGGCGGGAACGGCACGCCGACCAGCAGCTCGGTCACGCCGATCGTGCCGGCGCTCATCACCCGCTGGTCGCAGGCGGCAGCCAGGATCGCTCCGCCCGCCACGGCGTGCCCGTTGATCGCCGCCACCGCCGGCTTGCCGATCGTGAAGACCGCCAGGAAAGCGGCGTCGAGCGCGGGCAGGAACTCGCGGACGTACGCGGCGCCGCCGTCGATCATGCGCCAGAGGTCGACGCCGGCCGAGAACGCCCGGCCGGTTCCGGTGAACACGACGGCGGCCGCGTCGCCCCGGTCGAGCTCGCCGAAGGTGGCCGTGATCGCGTGCAGCAGCTCGAGATCGAGCGCGTTGACCTTGCCGTGTGCGAGCCGCACGATGGCGACCCCGTCCCGCTCCTCGACCTCGATCATCAGTGGATGATCCCAGCCCGGCGCGCCCGGATCTATCGGATCGAGGACCCGGTGAGGCCACGGTCCACGAAGTCGATCAGCCACTCGAAGCTCTCGTCGACGTCGGTGTCCATCTCGAAGCCGCCGGCCGCCTCGAGCACCGCGAAGCCGTGGAACAGGCTCCGCAGCATCCGCAGCGCGTGCACGGTGTCGGCCGGGTCGAGCCGGTAGCCGGCCAGCACCGCCGCCAGCGAGCCGAGCACCCGGCCACCCGCGACCGCCACCGGATCGTCGGGCGAGGCGGCGTCGACGCGGATCATCGTGGCGTACCGGCCCGGGTGCCCGACCACGTACGCCCGCATCGTGCGCGCGGCGGCGGCGAGCGCGTCCCGCCCGGACCGGCCCTGCAACGCGTCCCGCAACTCGTCGCCCAGCTCGGTCATGGCGAGCGCGGCGATCCGGCGGTTCAGGTCGGCCTGGCTGGTGACGTGCTTGTAGAGCGACGGCGCGCGCACGCCGAGCCGCTCGGCGAGCAGGCCCATGGTGACGTTGGCGAGACCGACCTCGTCGGCGAGACCGGCGGCGGCGGAGACCACGGCCGCCGGGTCGAGGCCGGCCCTAGGCACGGGCGTACGCCTTGAGGAACGGCAGCAGCAGGGCGACGGTCTCGTCGGGGAACTGGGTGTGCGGGTAGTGACCGGCGCCCTCGATGACCTCGACCGTGCCGATCCCGGCCGGCATGGCGGCCACGATCGCCTCGCCCTCGGCGCGCGGGTCGACCCAGTCCGGGTCGAGCGAGCCCTCGATGATCAGAGCGGGCTTGCGGACGTTGCCGAGCTGCGCCCCCGCGTCGACCGGCGCGGACTGACCCATGCGCTGCAACGCCTTCATCCGCCCCGGCTCGGCGAGCATGGTCGCGATGTCGCGCAGCTGCTCGTCCCAGTCGGCGGGGCGGCGGCCCGGCACGGCCAGGTCGAAGTACTTGTGCCACCACTTCACGCTGCCCAGGACGCCGGTCAGCACGAGCCGCGTCGCGCCGGTGCGGTAGCGCTTCACCCGCAGGTCGCCGAGGTTGATCGACATCTTCCGCGTGAACGGCGCCAGCTCGACGATCCCCTCGACCAGCTCGGGCGCCTGCGCCGCGGCGATGGTGACCGCCCCGCCCGAGATCGAGTGCCCGACGAGCACGGCCGGACCGCCGAGGTGGCGTACGACCGCGAGCAGATCCCCGGCGATGTCGGTGCGGCTGTAGGAGGGCCACGACGCGCTCGACTCGCCCGCGCCCCGGATGTCGACGGCGGCGACCCGGTAGCCGGCCGCGACCAGCTGCGGGATGACGAACCGGTAGGACTTGCGGCTGTCGCCCATGCCGTGCGCGAGCACCACCAGGGGGCCTTCGCCGGCGAGCTCGTACGCGATCGTGCCGCCATCGACGGTGAGGAACTCGGTCATCGTGATCTCCAGGTGCTAGCTAATGTCGTTAGCTATAAGCTAATGCCGTTAGCCAGATTCGTCAAGGTGTGTGGTCGATGGTTTCCGTGGTGGGCGTGCACTGGGGGCGGGGCCGGCCGGTCCGGGGTCGCGAAGGGGTGGCATCACCCGCCCGTCGGTCCGGGGCCGGCACCCCGCTGCGCCACCCACCCATCGGTCCGGGGGGCCGGCAGCTCGCCGCGCCAGCCACCCATCGGTCCGGGGGGCCGGCAGCTCGCCGCGCCAGCCACCCATCGGTTCAGGGGGCCTGCAACCCGCTCCGCCACCCATCCGGCGACACGGCCGCCACAGTGGCGCTACTCATCCCGCCGATCAGGGCCGACGCCCATCGGCGATCCACCCGACCGAGGTCGACGCCCTCAGCACCAACCATCCGGGGCGGGCCGGGCCGGGCCGGGCCGGGCCGGGCCGAAGAGGTCAGCACGTCGGTGGTTGTGGACGGGCGGGACGAAAATGTCGTACCCGCGGGCTAATCTCGTCCCACCCAGTAACGGGGTGGGGTGGGGCGGTGGGTCGGGGTTGGGTTGGGCGCTTGACCGCGACGGGATTCAGCCGCCACTCGACCGCCACGGAATCGAGCCGGCACCCGACCGCCTACGAGATCGTCGCCGTAGGTGACCGGGATGGCGCCGACCGGGCGCAACCAGGCCGCATTGCTCTCGGGCCTGAGCCGGCGCCGAACCACGACGGCGCTGATCCGCCGCGGATCTGAGCCGGCACCACCTGCGCCACCCCGCCCGACGATCGCACCCGGCACCGAGTAGGCACGTGGTCCTGGTGCCGCCGCTGCGTCTTCGTCGTCGCCGGCATGCTGGGCAGGTCAGGTACCGCTCACCGATGCCGACGACGCGACATGTGCGCGGTCGGTAGCATCGGAGGACGCCTCGTGACACGCCGGCGAATTGGTCCGATCATGTATTCGGGAAAATTGTTCGCCGATCTCGGAATGGCATGATCGAACGCTTACCGCGCACCGGCGGAGGGCGGGACAATTTTATGTATGCGGCAGATGCAATTGTTCAGTTCGGTTGAATTGGCCGCTGTGCGTGACCGCCGCAGATCTCGCACCTGGTCGCCGGTGAGTGACCGGTTCCGGCGTGAGCATGTGCGGCATCGGGAGTGGGGTTTGGCGCGCCGGCACGCCGCCCGTCTGCGCCGGACAGGTGAGAGGGACGTGGTCGGTGAGCGGGACACATCCCGGTCGACCGGCATCGATGGCGAGTCGCGGGAGAGCCGTGCACCGATTGCTTCCGGGCAGGCGGTGCCCGAGCCGCCGGTGACCCGCCCACCGACCCTGCCCGCGCCCACCTCGACACCGGCAGCGTCGGCGCAGGCCGAGGCCGCGCCCGCAGCATCGGCGCCGGTTATGCCTGCGGGCTCAGGCCACGACGACGCCCACAGGATCGGTACCGGCGGGAAGCTCCGCAGGCCGAGGTGGCAGCCCCGACATCGGCCGGCAGCGCTCGCAGGATCAGCGCCGGCAGCACACGCGGGATCGGCGCCGGCAGCACTCGCAGGATCAGCGCCGGCAGCACTCGCAGGATCAGCGCCGGCTGCGCTCGCAGGATCGGCGCCGGCTGCGCTCGCGGCGGCGGGCCGGGCCGCCTGGGTATACACATCGGATGCGCAGCTGCCGCCGGTCACCGCGCTACCCACGCGGACGGCGATGGCGATGGCATCGGCCGAACCGGCCTTCACCCCCAGATCACCGAATGACCATTCGCCGGCGGTCTGCATATTTCCGGACGCGTTATTTCGCCGCAATCGCCACTGCCGGCCTTCGCCCGCAAAGGGGACGTGGAGACGGATCGGAAACGCAGCCGGGTACCGCCCGGCCCGAAACGACGAGAACGATCCATCACGTCGACCCGGCGACGCATGCTGGCGCTATCGCATCGCCGCCAGGAATCCACCCACACATCGGTCACAAGCCGACAATGTCGTCCGGCGGCCTGGTCTGATCCCACTCACTAAAGGGGGTGGTTCGGTCGTCGGCCGATCGCGATGTCACGCTCGGCGAAGCGACAACCCAGCGGCGGGACGGCGGCACCAGCGTCATCCGGCGACGGGACGGGGACGGACGGCGACGGCGACGGCGACGGGGACGGGGACGGGGACGGGGACGGGGACGGGGACGGACGGCGACGGGGACGGGGACGGACGGCGACGGGGACGGACGGCGACGGGGACGGGGACGGACGGGGACGGGGACAGGGACAGGGACGGGGACAGGGACGGGGACAGGGACAGGCCACCGAACGGCGGCAACACGAAAGCAACGACCGACGACCAGGAGAGCGAAACGCGACGGCCGGCGGCGACTTGCGCGCGCCAGCGGGCCGGGACCTCGGACGACGTCAGCCGTCGGTGGGGACGGCAGCCGCGTCGTGGCGCCACGTCGGGGACGCGGCCCCCGCCGAAACGGAAGGCCGGCACGGCACCGTCACGATGAACGTCGAACCGTGCGGCGCATGCGGCTGGTACGCGACGCCGATCCCGCTCGCGTCCGCAAGCTGGCGAACCAGATACAGGCCGATTCCGGTGCCGGGCTTGACCAGCGCGACCCCCGTGCCGGCGCGGGTGAAGCGTTCGAACAGGTGCGGCACGAAGGACGGCGGCACGCCCTCGCCGTTGTCGGTGACCTTGATGTCGGCGTTGTCCTGGCGGTGGGTCAGGGTGACGGTCACCGGCGGCGCGCCGTACTTGAGGGCGTTGCTGAGCAGGTTGCCCAGGACCAGGCGCAGGTGGGCGGGGTCGGCGAAGGCCACGACCTGGTCGGGGGCGAGCACGGTGATCGGCTGGTCGGGGCCGAGGGCGGCGATGGACTGGCGCACCGAGTGGGTCAGGTCGAGGCGCACGGGGCGGGCGACCATCGCGCCGGCGTCGAGCTGGGCCAGGGTGAGGATCTCCTCGACCAGCTGCTCGGCTCGGTGGCCGGCCGCGGTCATCTGGCGTACGTAGCGGGTCCGCTCGTCGTCCGACAGCTCGGGCCAGCTCTCCAGCAGCAGCTCGCCGCGGGCCACCACGCCGGTCAGGGGCTGGCGGACGTCGTGCGAGAGCATCGCGATGAAGTCGGCCATCTGGCGGTTCGCCTGCTGGAGCTGCTGGGCCCACTGCTCGAGTTCGGCCTGCTGGCGGTCGCGGGCCCGTTCCAGGGCGCGGCGCTCGGTCATGTCGACGATCTGGGTGGCGAAGAACTGCGGCGGGCCGCCGGGCTCGCGGATCAGGACGCTGGTGACGATCACCTCGATCACGTCGCCGGCGGCGTTGCGGTAGCGCTTCTCCAGCTCGAAGCTGTCGATGCGGCCGGCCAGGCAGTCGGCCAGCACCTCGAGGCCGGTGGCCTTGTCGTCGGGGTGGGTGATGTCGGCGAAGTGCTTGCCGACCAGTTCGTCGGTCGGGCGGCCGAGCATCCGCCCGAACGCGGGGTTGACCCGCATGAAGCGGCCGCGCGGATCAGAGATGATCATGCCGATCCGGGAGTGGTCGAAGACCTTGCGGAAACGCTGCTCGCTCAGCTCCAGCTCGTGCCGGTGCCGGCGGGTACGCGCGGACGCGCCCACGACGAGCAGGCCGACCACGGCGGCGGTGGCGACGGCGACCCGCCCGGCGATCTCGTTGCCCCGGATCGAGGCGTACAGCACCTCCTCGGGGACGGCGGCCGACAACCGCCACGGCGCGCCGGGAACGGGCAGCGACGAGTAGCGCCACCACCGGCCGTCGACCCGGTAGCGGCCCTGCGCGTGACCGGCCAGCGCGGCGGCCAGCGGATGGTCGTGCTCGTCGAGCGAGGGCGCGTCCGGGTCGACCGTCCGGTTGCTGGCCGCGATGACCCCGGCGGTGTCGGTCAGCTGCACCCGGATGCCGGGCAGGCTCCACGCCGACGAGAGGTACGTGGACAGCGGGCTGCCGGTGATCGCGACCGCCCCGGAGAACACGCGGCGCCCGGAGGGAGTCTCGAACGGCACCGCGAACGCCACGACCGGGTCCCGGCGCACGGCCGAGGCGACCACCGCCGAGATCGCCGGGGTCTCCTCCCGCACGGCGGTGCGCAGGTGGGCGTACCGGCCGGTGAGGTCCTGACCGATCTGGGCGGGGGCCGGCGGCACGGCCTGGATCAGCCGGCCGTCCTTGTCGAGCAGCACCGCCGCCGGGTAGCCGAAGGCCGCCACCGTGCGGGCGAACGTGCTCTGCCCGACGACACGGTCCTTGAGGAAGGCCTGGGCCAGGACGCGTTCGCGCTGGATCAGGTCGGCGGTGTAGCTCGTCACGAAGTCGTCGAGCAGCGCGAGGCGGGCGTCGAACCGGTCGACGACGCCCTCGCGGCTGCGGTGCTGCGTCAACGCCAAACCGGCCGTCCCGCCGGCGGTCAGCAGCAGCCAGATCCCCAGCGGAAGGGCCAGGAACTTCCACCACATCCGCGGCAACCGGCCAACCCGCACCCGTTCACCTTCGACCGTTCACCATCCCGGCCGCAGCTCAATCGGCCAAGTCGTGGAATATCACTACGCGCGGCCGGCGGAGAGGGCCGGCCTCGATCGCCTCGCCGGGAGACAGAGCCCCGGTGGCGACGATCTCGCCGGTGCGGGGGTCGACGACCCGGTAGGCGGCGGAAACTGAGGACCAGAGCCGGCCGCCGAGCTCCTGATAGACGATGTGCAGGCCGGGCGCGCGGAGGGCCCGCGGGGCGATGAAGGTCTCCCAGTCGGGCGCCATGTCGGTGGTGGGCAGGCCGGCGAGAATCCGGCCGACCAGGCCGACGTACGTGGAGCCCTCGCACCCGAGCGCGTCCTCCCAGCTGCCGGAGGGCGCCAGGAAGTACGGGGCGTGGCCGGGCTCGCCGTCGCGCTGGACCCACTGCCAGATGTTCGCGGCGCCGTAGACGACGCCCATCGTGCCGCCCGCGCACAGGTTGCTCCACGCCTCGTGCCCCTGCCACCAGCCGGCCGCCAGGGAAGGAAGCTCATACGTAGGCTCGCCGTTCGCCACCGCCTTGACCGGCAGCGACCGCCACATGTCGGCCACCCGCTCGGGCACGTGCTCGCCGCCGTGCCCGGTCTGGCACCACTGGAAGTCGAGCCAGTCCGCGTCCTGGTGGGCGGTGGCGCGGGCGTGCGGCCGGTAGTGGATGCCGGTCGGCTGCCCGTAACAGTCGGTGGTGTGCACCTCGCGGCCGCCGGCCTCGATCTGCGGCTCGTGCCCCGACCCGTCCGCCCCGACCAGATAGATGAGCGGCCGCGCGCCGTAGCGGGCGACCAGGTAACGGCAGTAGCGGGCGTACTCGTCCGGCGGCACGACCGTCCCGGCCACGTCCAGCCCCTTCCAGCCGAAGCCCTGGAAGACCGGCTGGAGGACCGGGACGATGCCGTGCGAGACGAGGATGCCGAGCAGCCCGTCGAGGTAGCGGAAGTAGTCGTAGTTCGGCCGGCGCAGACGTCCCGAGGGCAGGTCGTCGAAGCCGACGTCGAAGCCCTCGTCGGCGGTCCGGTCCCGCGGCCCGACCGCGCGCATGTCCGGCTGCACCGACATCAGCAGCACGGCGTTGAAGCCCTTGGCCTGCCGGTCGCGGGCGTAGGTGCGCACCTGGGACGAGGTCGCCCGCCACGGCAGCGCCCAGGCGGTGTCGGCGACCAGCAGCGCGGGCGTGCCGTCGGCGTGCACGAGGCTGCGGCCGCCCGGCGACATGCGCCAGAACCCGTGCCGCTGGAAGAGGTTGTCGCCGGCGCCGGGCTTGACGACCAGGTCCCCGGCCCGGTGCAGCCCGGCGTCGTCGACTCCGGCGGTCGTCTCCCAGCGCCACAGCCCGGCCGCCGGCGGCGCGAACCGGACCCGCCAGGTGCGGCCGCCGTCGTGGTACGCCGGCCGCCGTAACGCCGTACCGTCCTCGTGGATGAAGGTCGCCTCGACATCCACCGACCAGTACGGGTCGTCGTGGTCGAAGGACGCGGTCAGCGTCAGCGTGGTCTCCTCCCAGGCCCTCACCCCTTCGACGCTCCCGCCGTGAGGCCGCCGACGATCCACCGCTGCAGGAAGGTGTACGCGATGAGGATCGGCACCACCGCGATGAGGATCCCGGCGGCCAGGCCGGTGCTGTTGTTCGAGAACTGGCCCTGGAAGTTGAGCAGCCCGACCGGGATCGTCTTGTGCGCGTCCGAGTTGAGCAGGATCAGCGCGAACAGGAACTCGTTCCAGGTCGCCACCCCGTCCAGGATCAGCACGGTGACCAGGGCCGGCAACGACAGCGGCAGGATGATGGTCAGGAAGATCCGCCACGCGCCGGCGCCGTCGATCCGGGCCGCCTCGACGATCTCGTCCGGGATCTGCCGGATGAACGACTGGAGCACCAGCACCTCGAACGGGATGCCGAACGCCAGGTAGGGCCCGATCAGGCCGATCAGGCTGTCGGTGAGGCCGGCGCTGCGTGCCATCACGAACACCGGCACGATCGTGATGTAGATCGGGATCGTGAGGCCCAGGAACACGACATACATGATGGCGGCGCCGAACCGGATGCGCAGCTTGGCGAGGGCGTACGCGAGCATGGCCGACAGGAACACGCCGAGCGGCACCTTCAAGACCAACAGAAGGGTGCTGTTCCGGTACGTCGTGGCGAAGTTGCCGATGTCCCAGGCCTGCGTGAAGTTCGCCGTGGTGACCGTGCCCGGCCAGGACAGCGGCCCGTGCGAGACGAAGTCGGCGAGGGGCCGCACCGCGGTGATGACCAGCAGCACGAGCGGGGAGATCCAGACGAGCGCGGCCAGGGTCATCAACACGGTCGCTCCGATGCCGCCCTTCCGCTTGCGGGGGGCATCCGCCCGGACCGCGACCGAGGCGTCGGGCAGGGCAGCGGTGGGTGCGACGGAGGTCATACCGCGTGCTCCCTCGTTTGCGAGCGGACGTACGGGATGCTGACCAGAACCGCCACCACGGTGATCACCACGGCGATCGCGGTGCCGTAGCCGGCCTGGTTGTACTGGAAGACGTTGAAGTACATCCAGGTGCCCATGACCTGCGTCGCGGTGCCGGGTCCGCCGTACGTCATCGCGTAGATCAGGTCGAACACCTTGAACGAGTCGATCACCGAGAGCGCGATGACGACGTAGTGCGCCGGGCGCAGGCCGGGCATCGTGATGTGCCAGAACTGCTGCCACCTCCCGGCGCCGTCGACGGTCGCCGCCTCGTACAGGTCGGGGCTGATGCCCTGCAACGCGGCCAGGTAGAGCAGCATCGGGAAGCCGACCCGCAGCCAGATCGCGGCGACCATGGTGGCGGCCAGCGCCGTCGAGTCCTGGCCGAGCCACGGCTGGGCCAGGCTGTCCAGGCCGACCCCGCGCAGGAACGCGTTGATCGCGCCGTACTGCGGGTTGTAGAGCCAGCCCCAGATCGACGCGACCGAGACCAGCGGCAGCACCGCCGGGGTGTAGAAGATCAGCCGCAGGAACGGCTTGCCGCGGACCTTGCCGTTGAGCACGACCGCGAGCGCGAGGCCGAGCACCACCGGCACGACGACCGTGACCACGGCCCAGATCAGGTTGTTGACGGCGGCCTGCCGTACCACCGGGTCGCTTGTCATGCTCTTGTAGTTGCCGAGCCCGACCACGTTGTAGCCGGCGCTGAGGCCGTCCCAGTCGGTGAAGCTGAACCACAGCGACGACAGCGCCGGGTAGACCAGGAACACGAAGTAGACGAGCAGGGCGGGCGCGGCGAACACCCAGGCCGCCGCGCCCCCGCGCCGCCTCATTTCTTCCAGGCCGCGATGACGCCCTGCATCTTCTTGGCCGCGTCGGCGGGACCGGTCTTGCCCTGCAGCACGTCGCTCTGGATGGCGAAGTACTGGTCCGCCTCCTTCTTGGGGAAAGCCTGGTCCTGGATCGTGTAGAACGGCTTCTTGGCCGGGCCGTCCTGCCATTGGTAGGACAGCGGCAGTGTCGCCTGATCCGGCTCGGCGCCGGCCACCACCGAGGCGGTCACCTTCAGGGCCTTCTGGGTCGCCGGCTGGTCCAGGAAGTCGAGCAGGGCGGCGGCCAGGTCCGGGTTGCCGGCCTTCGCGTTGATCATGTAGCCCTCGACGAAGCCGGAGTGCCGCAGCGGATCGTGGCCGGTCGGGAACTCGAAGACGCCGAAGTCCGCCGACTTCTTGCCGCCGGCTTGAATGCCCTGCGCCTCGGTCCAGGTGCCGGTGATGGTGTATGCCGCTTTGCCCTGGACGTACCAGAGCTCGACGTCGGCCGGGTCGAGGCCGACCGCGCCCTCGGGGATCCACTTCTGGTCCTGCCACTTCTTGAAGTTCGTGAAGGCCGTGACCACCTCGGGACGGTCCCAGCTCTCGTCCCCGGTGAGCAGCTTGTCGTGCAGCTCCGGCCCGGCCGCGACCTCCAGCAGGTACTCGTACAGGCGCATGACGTGCCAGCCGTATTTTCCGCCGGTGCCGAGCGGGGTGATGCCGGACTTCAAGAGCCTGGCGTTGGCGTCCTCCAGCTCCGCGTACGAGGCCGGCGGCGCGCTGATGCCGGCCTTGGTGAACGCCGCTTTGCTGTACCAGCAGCCGATGCCGTTCGCGATGAACGGCAGGCCACCCTTGACCCCGTCGAAGGTCATGCCGGCCACGGCGGCCTGGTTGACCTTCGATTCCCAGCCGTACTTCTGGTAGTACGGGTTCAGATCCATGGCCTGCTTGGCCTTGACGAACGGGGCGCCGATCTGGCCGCCCCAGATGCGCCAGACGTCGGGGCCCTTGCCGCCGAGAAGCTCGGTGCGCAGCTTGTCGGGGTAGACGGCGGCGCCCGAGCCGGGCAGCGAGTCGACCGTGGTCGTGCTGCCGTTCTTGGCGTCGAACTCCTTGATCTGGGCCTTGAAGATGTCGATCGTCGAGTTGTCCTCGTAGGTGAAGAGGCGCAGCTCCTTGGAACCGGTATTGGTGGTGCCGCCGGAGGAACCGGTGGAGCCGGTGCAGGCGGTGAGCCCGGCGGCGAGGGCGGCGCCGCCGCCGAGGGAGAGGAAACGGCGTCGGCTGAGGGGGGATGTCATGTTATGTCTCCTTGAGACGGCCGAATCGGCGAATCTTGGCGAACATGTCCTCGAGCAGGAACCGCACGTCGACGTGCTCGACGACGCGGATGGGGTTGCCGGTCCCGGGCAGGTGGTGACCCTCCTGCCCGAACCGGGGCGCGGGCACCGTGCGGAACTGGGCGCCGCGGGGGAAGAGCATCAGGGAGATGGCCGGCGAGTCGCCCAGCGAGCGGGACTCGATCGGCTCGGGGTGGTGCGCCGCGTTCCACTCGACCAGCTGCTTGATCAGGTAGTCGGCGAGGTCGGAGGTGCCGCCGATCTTCTCCTCCAGCTCGGCGTAGCCCACCGAGACCTGGGTGTAGACGTTCGACGGCACCTGCCAGACGGTGATGCCGGAGCCGAAGACCACGTTGGCGGCGGCGATGTCGTTGCCGAGGTTGAACTCCAGGCCCGGGTGCGGGTCGATGCCGCCGTGGGCGACGCCGCCGATCCAGACCACCACCACGTCGCGGTGGACGATCCCGGGGTCGAGCAGGATCGCCGAGGCCATGTCGGTCAGCGGCCCGAGGAACGCGACGTAGAGCGGTCCGGGGAGAAGGCTCTCCGCGATGATGAGCCGGGCGCCCGGGCTGTCCCGCGGCGTGGTCTCGTCCGGAAGGGCCGACGCGGCGCCGTTCGCCACCGGGACGGCGAGGTCCAGCAGGCGCAGGAGCAGGTCGATCTCCTCGCGGGACTCCGCCATGCTGCGGTCGCTGCGGTGGTTCCCGAAGTGCGCGGGGATCAGCCCGCGCACGTCGAAGGAGGGCGAGAGCAGGGCGTGCACGATGGCGAACTGGTCGTCGGCCTCGTTCTTCGCATCGGTGTCGACGATGACGCGGCGCCGGCGTTCGGCAGACATGGAGCTCCTCAGACGATGTGGATGACGAGGCGGTCGTAGCGGGTCAGCGGGAAGTGACCGTCGTCGGTGGCCTGCGCGATGATCGACACCGTCTGCCCGGGCTTGGCGTCGGCCGGGATCCGCACGCCGGAGGACGAGACCGCGACGGCACCCGGATAGGTGCCCTCCTCCTGGTATTGCCAGACGGTGGTGGTGACCCGGTCGTGGTCCGGGTCGGCGACCTTCGCCCGCAGGCGGACGGTGGCGCCGGGCCGGGCGGTGTCCGAGCCGAGGATCCGGACCGAGGGGGCGTGGTTGCCGTGCCGGCCGAGCGTCCACTGGATGCGGGCCGCGAAGTCGTTCTGCGCGGCGCCGGCCCAGCGCAGGGTGGTGTAGCTGGCGATGCCGGACTCGGTGGGGACCAGCTTCCAGAGGTTCGGCAAGGAGCTGACCTGGTACGCGCGCCCGCCCCACCCGCCGAGCGCCGGATTCCCCGGGCTCTGGATGCCGGTGTCCAGCAACGGGTTGAAGGCGACATTGTCCCCTTCGGACAGGAAGTCGTAGGGCGCCAGCGGCGGGCACCATCCGCCGGGGGCGAGCACCGGGTCGCCGAAGATGTCGAGGGGGTCGCCGGGCATGGACTGGCCGTCGAGCCAGGAGCGGTACAACTTCCCGTACGGGCCGATCTGGATGTTGCTCTTGATCCACGCCCCGGTGAAGTAGACGTGGTCGGCGCCCAGCCCGCGGACGTTGCCGACGCCGCCGAAGTTGCAGTTGTAGCCCCAGGTCGCGTAGCCGGCCGACAGCTCCTCGACGCGGAGGGCCGGCCAGTGCGGGGCGATGTAGTTCGCGTACGTCTCGTCCTGGAAACCGCTGGCGAGGATGACCGCCTTGGCCGAGATCCGGGACCGCAAGGACGGCCATTGCGGCGTACGCGAGTAGCGGTCCTCAATGGACTTGAGCGCGCGGGCGATCGTGCTCGTGCCGCCCCACGCCTGCAGGTAGAGCGGCCGGCGGTCGTGGTCGAGCAGCAGGTCGCGGATGAGGTTCGAGCCGGGGGTGTCCTGGCTCATCTCGCCCTCGAAGACGATGTTGCCGACGCGGACCTTCGAGAGCAGCTCCCCCGGCGACGGATAGCCGGCGTCGTTGCGCCTTAGATTCCCATACACTTTCGCGTACGCGGGGAGCACCTGGTCCTGGATCGTGCGGGTGCCCGTCCATCGCCAGGAGGTCTGCGGCGTGGTGTATTCGCGGCCCGGCAGGAAGAACTCGGTGCCCTTGCCGTCGCCGGCCCAGTGGAACCGGCTGCTGGTGTAGACGATGCCCTCGGTGTCGACCTGGTCGGTGTAGAGCAGGTAGCGGATCAGCGAGGCGAGGTCGTCCTGTTCCATGTCGGTGGTGACGACCGTCCGCGGTTTCGTGCTCTCGTGGCCGGACGAGTGGCCGGACGGGTGCGCGGACGCCGGGGTGGCCTGCGCGGCGAGCACGAGCCCGGCGGCGGCGGTCATCGCGAGAACGCGGCGGATCATTCCGGCGCCTCCCCGAAGAGGGCGTTCTGCACGAGGCGCTGGGCGGCCATGGCGTCCTGCCGCTCCTGCGCCTCGGCGAGCGCGGTCGTGTCGAGCCGGTCCAGGGCGCGGTAGATGCGCTTGAGGATCTGGATCGAGGTGCGGGCGGCGTCGACCGAGTCCTCGCGGAACGGGAACTGGTCGAGCTGCCAGACACCCTCCCAGTTGTTCTTGCGCAGGGTGTGGAAGAACTCGAAGATCTCGGTGAGGTGCACGGTGCCGACCACGAGGTCGTCGTCCCAGCCGCGCAGGTTGTCGTTGACGTCCATGCCGAACAGGCGACCGTGGTCGATGATCAGCTGGGCCGCGTCGGCCGGCGACTCGCCGCCGTAGAGGCTGTGCCCGAAGTCGAGCAGGACGCCGACGTTGTCGAGGCCGATCTGCTCGATGCCGAGCAGCGTGCGGGCGGCCGAGTCCCAGGTCATCTTGACCCGCGGCTCGCGCGGCTTGTACTCGATGGCGAACTTGAGGTCGGGGTGGGCGCCGGCCAGCTCGCGCAAGCCGTCGACGGCCAGCTTCCAGAGCGTGCGGTGGTCGACCTGGAACGGGTAGTCCCAGCCGTCCTGGCCGGGCCAGATCTTCACGTAGTCGGCGCCGATCTCGCGGACGATGCCGGCCGCCTCGTGCATCAGGTCGAGGGCCTGCTTGCGTACGCCCGGATCGGGGTTGGTGAACGCTCCGCGGCTGAACCGGCGCAGGTAGATCTCGGGCGTGATGCCGATGGCCGTGAGGCCGTTCTCGGCGAGGGCGTCCTTGACCTCGCCGAGACCGACGCCGGGGGTGAACGGGTAGTTGAGGTCGACCACGGACAGGTCCTCGACCTGCCCGGCCAGCGCGATCGCCTCGAGCGTGGTGCGGGCCGGGCCGTAGCCGTCGGTGGCGTACCGGTCGACGTAGGTGGCGAAGTGCCAGAGGCCGGCGCCGAAGCGGGGGTACTCGGTCATGTCAGCTCCCGTGGGAAGGGGTTCGGGCCCGGTTCACCGCGTCGCGCCAGGCGTGGCGGCGGGCCGGGTCGCTGGGACGGGGTGCGAAGTCGTCGTAGCCGAGGCGGGGATTGATGCCGGCGGCGAGGAACGCGGCGCCGAGGGCGGAGAGATTGGCGTCGCGCGCCCGGCGGACGGGGACGCCGGCGAGGTCGGCCTGGATCTGCATGAGCGCGTCGTTGGCGGTGGCGCCGCCGTCGGCGAGCAGGCGGTCGGCGCCGCCCATCGCGTCGATGACGTCGGTGACCTGATGGGCGATGGATTCGAGGGCGGCCCGGGCCAGCTGCGGCGCCCGGGTGCCGAGGGTGAGGCCGCTGATCAGGCCCGTCGCGGTGTCGTCCCACCAGGGCGCGGCGAGGCCGCCGAAGGCGGGGACGATGTGGACACCGCCGCTGTCGTCCGCTGCGATTTGTCCCATCCGTGCGGGTGTGACGCCGAGCAGATCGGCCAGCCAGGCGACGGTCGAGCCGCTCGACCGGATGTTGCCCTCCATGGCCAAGCGGTCGTTCCAGGCCACGGTCAGGCCGACATTCACGGCATGGTGGTCGCCGAGACGCATGACCGACGAACCCGTGCCGTAGGTGACCTTGACCCCGCCCTCGTCGCCGTGCGCGTAGAGGGCCGCGTGCGAGTCGCCGAGCACGGCCGTGATCGGGAGGCCGGCCAGGACTCCCCCGCGCTCCGAGATGCGGCCCAGGTCGCCGGACGAGGGCGTGATCTCGGGGAGCGCGGCCGCCGGGATGCCGAAGACGTCGAGCAGCTCGGGGCTCCACGTGCCGGCCCGGACGTCGAGGAGCTGGGTGCGCGAAGCGTTGCCGATCTCGATCTGGTGGCGGCCGGTCAGCGCGTACAGCAGCCAGGAATCGACCGTGCCGACCGCCGCGCCGGGGGTGCGGTCGAGCAGCCACCGCAGCTTCGCGGCGCTGAACATGGGGTCGAGCGGGAGGCCGGAGATCGCCCGGACCCGGTCCGCCTCGCCCTTCTCCCGCAGGGTGTCGCAGTAGCCGGCGGTCCGCTGGTCCTGCCAGCCGAGCACCGGCCCGGCCGGCTCGCCCGTGCGCCGGTCCCAGACCACGGCCGACTCGCGCTGGGTCGACAGCCCGACCGCCGTCACCGCGTCGCGCGGCACCCCGTCCAGGCATTCCGCCGCGGCGGCGAGGACGCTGCCGAGGATCTCGGCGGCGTCCTGCTCGACCCAGCCCGGCCGCGGGTAGCGGATCGGCACCGGCGCGCTGGTCTCCCGGACCTTTCCGCCGTCCGGCGCGACCAGCAGGCACTTGGTGGCGCTGGTGCCCTGGTCGATCGCGAGGACGAGGCCGTCGGCGGGCATCTCAGCGGGCCAGTTCCAGCGCGGCCCGGCGGATGTCGGCGGCGGTCAGCCCGAAGTGCTCGAGCAGGAACGCGGTGCTGCCGGTCGGGGCGAACTCGCGGTGCACGCCGAGCATCCGCATCGGCACCGGGCGCGGCTCGGAGACCACGACGGCGGCGACCGCGGCGCCGAGCCCGCCGGTCGTGGTCGCCTCCTCGGCGGTGACGATCGCCCCGGTCTCGCGCATCGCCTCGCGGATCGCCTCCTCGTCGAGCGGCGCGATCGTCGACATGTTCAGCACCCGCACCGAGACGCCCCGGTCGGCGGCCTCCTCGGCGGCCTCGAGCGCGCGGGAGACCATCGTGCCGGTGGCGACCACGGTGACGTCGCCGCCGTCGCGCAGCCGGGTCGCGGCGCCGAAGGTGAACGGCCGGTCGCCGGTGACCGCCGGGACCTTGAAGCGGCCCACCCGCAGGAAGACCGGGGTGTCGGCGGCGGCCGCCCAGCGCACGGCCTCGCGCGTCTCCTGCGGGTCGGCGGGCACCACGATGCCGAGGCCGGCGATCGCCCGCAGCCAGGAGAGGTCCTCGATCGAGTGGTGGGTGGGGCCGAGCTCCCCGTACGCCATGCCGGGGCTCATCCCGCAGAGGACGACCGGCGACTGGCTGTAGGCGACGTCCGCCTTGATCTGCTCGAGCGCGCGCCCGGTGAGGAACGGCGAGGCGCCGCAGACGAACGGAACGTACCCGCTGAGCGCGAGGCCGGCCCCGACGCCGACCATGTCCTGCTCGGCGATCCCGACGTTGATCATCCGGTCCGGGAACTCCTTGGCGAACGCCACCAGGTTGCTGGAGCCGACCGAGTCGTTGCAGACCGCCACGATCCGCTCGTCGGCCCGGGCCAGGTCGATCAGCGTCTCGGCGAACGCCACCCGGCAGTCGAAGGTCTCGGGCGAGAGGACCGGCGCGCTCATCGGGCCAGCTCCGCCCCGGCCAGGCTGATCTGCTCGGCGGTCGGCACCTTGTGGTGCCACTCGACGCGGTCTTCCATGAAGGAGACGCCTCTTCCCTTGGTCGTGTTGGCGATGACGCAGGTCGGACGCTCGCCCCGGGGCGCCGCGAACGCGTCGAGCAGGGCCAGATGATCATGCCCGTCCACCACCCGGACGTCCCAGCCGAACGCCCGGAACCTGTCGTCGAGCGGGTCGAGCGTGTTCGTCTCCTCGGTGCGCGCGCCCTGCTGGAGGCGGTTGCGGTCGACCACCGCGGTGAGGTTGGCCAGGCGGCGGTGCCCGGCCGTCATCGCCGCCTCCCAGTTGCTGCCCTCCTGCAGCTCGCCGTCGCCGAGCACCACGTAGACGTGCCGGGACGAGCCGGCGAGCCGCCCGGCCACCGCCATGCCGACCGAGACCGGCAGGCCGTGGCCGAGCGGGCCGGTGTTGGTCTCGACGCCCGGCACCTTGACCCGGTTGGGGTGGCCGTTGAGCGGCGACAGCGGGCCGGCGAACGTGTCCAGCTCCGCGGCCGGGAAGAACCCGGCCGCGGCCAGCGTGGCGTAGAGCGCGCCGGCGGTGTGCCCCTTGCTGAGCACGAACCGGTCGCGGTCGGCCCACTCCGGGTTCTCCGGGTCGACGCGCAGGACCGCGAAGAACAGCGTGGTGAGGATGTCGAGGACGGACAAGTCGCCGCCCACGTGGCCCAGGCCGGCGTGCCCGATCATCCGCAGGTCGGTGATCCGGGACTGGTTGGCCCGCTCCCGCAGGAGCTCGCGTCGCCGCTCGGGCCCGGCTTCGGCGATCTCCTGCCGAAGCCGGCGCCACTCGGCGGCGGTACGGGGGTCGGCGACCAGCATGGGTGTTCCTTCCTGTGTTTCTTGATCTCGCTCAGGAACCGGTGACCGCGAAGTTGGAGACCGTCTTGGCGTTGTCCGGGTTGACCAGGACGCAGTCGACCGACTGCTTCTCCGGCTGGTCGGCCTTGCCGTTCTTGATGTACGCGTCGGCCTGGTCGACGGCCATCTCCGAGATCTTGCTGGCCGGCTGGAGCACGGTCGCCTTGATGCCGTCCTTCACGATCGACGAGACGACGTCGGGGCTGCCGTCGAAGCCGACGACGATGATGTTCTTCTTGGCCGCCTGGACCGCGGCCCACGCGCCGAGCGCCATGGTGTCGTTGCCGGCGATGATGCCCTTGATCGTCGGGTGCGCCTGCAGGATCGTCTGGGTCTTCTGCAGCGCCTCGGCCTGGTCCCAGTTTGCGCTCTGCTGGGCGACCATCTTCAGGTCCGGGTACTGGTCGAGCACGCCGTGGTAGCCCTGCGACCGGACGCCGGCGTTGGTGTCGGTGGGCTTGCCGGTCAGCTCGGCGTACTCGCCCTTGTTGCCCATCAGCTTGGCGAACTCGGTGCCGCCGAGGCCGGCGCCCTGCGCGTTGTTGGAGACGATCTGGGCGACCGCGACGCCGGTCTTGTTGATCTCCCGGTCGACCAGGAACGTCGGGATCTTGGCGTCCTTGGCCCGCTGGATGGCGGTCACCGAGGCGTCGGCGCCGGCGTTGTCCAGGATGATCGCGGCGGCCTTGCGGGAGATCGCGGTGTCGATCTCCTGGCTCTGCTTGGTCGGGTCGTCGTCGTGGCTGAGGACCAGGGTCTCGTAGCCGAGCTTCTTGGCCTGGGCGGCCGCCGCGTCCTGCTCGGCCTTGAAGAAGACGTTGTCCGGGGACGGGGTGATGATGACGATCAGTTTGGAAGCGCTCGCCTGTCCGGAGTCATCGGATTTGTCGTCCGAGCCGCCGCCGCACGCGGACAGCGCGAGGACGGTGGCGGCACCGGCAGCTATCAGGATTTTTCGCATCTTTCGCGACATGAGGGGGTCGGTCCTTTCACAGAAGGGGAACTTCAGGCGGTGCGTTTGGCGAGGCCGGACTGGAGGCGCTGCTGCGCCTGCTCGGTGATGACGGCGAAGACGATCACGGCGCCCTTCACCACGGACTGCCAGAAGGTGGAGACGCCGACCAGGACCAGGCCGTCGCTGAGGAAGCCGATGACGAAGGCGCCCATGACGGTGCCGATGATGGTGCCGCGGCCGCCGCTCAGGGCGGTGCCGCCGAGGACCGCCGCGGCGATCGCGTTCAGCTCGTAGGTGGTGGCGGTGTCCGGGTACGCCGCGCCCAGCTCCGAGGTCAGCAGCAGGCCGGCGAGGGCCGCGCAGGCGCCGGAGATGACGTAGACCGCGACCTTGACCCGGTTGACCCGGATGCCGGCCAGGATCGCGGCCCGCTCGTTGCCGCCGACCGCGAAGATCCGCCGGCCGAACGGGGTCTTGGTGGTGACGACGATGGCCGCCACCGCGACCAGCACCATGATCCAGACGGCGACCGGGATGCCGAGCAGGCTGTCCACGCCGATGAAGTGGAAGCCGGTGTTGCCCCGCGACGGGTCGCCGGCCAGGTCGGGGTAGGTGCCGCCGTTGCTGTGCAGCTGGGCCAGGCCGCGGGCGACGTAGAGCATGCCGAGGGTGGCGATGAACGGCGCCACCTTGAACCGGGTGACCAGCAGGCCGTTGACCGCCCCGACCAGCGCGCCGACCAGGATGCCGATGAGGACCACGACGGCCACCGAGAAGAAGACCGTGCCGCCCGGCACGCCCAGCCCCTTGAACAGCAGGCCGCCCGCGACCATGCTGGCCAGCCCCGCGATCGAGCCGACCGACAGGTCGATGCCACCGGTGAGGATGACGAACGTGACGCCGATCGCGAGGATCGCGTTGATCGCCACGTGCTTGGTCATCAGGATCAGGTTGCTCTGGGTCAGGTACTCCGACGAGATCGCGCTGAAGAAGATGACCAGCAACACGAGGACGACCAGGGTCCGCCCCCGCAGCAGCAGGAGCGCGGCCCGCGCGAGGGCCCGGCCGCGGGGCTGCTCCGGCTCGGGCGCCGCCGCCGTGGACGGTGTCGCGACGTGGGTGTCGGTCATGAGTGGCCCTCCAGGACGCGGTCGGAAGCGGAGGCGGCGACGAGGGCCTCTTCGGTGACGGTGTCGGCGGTGAACTCGGCGGTGATCCGGCCACGGGCCATCACCAGCACGCGGTCGGCCATGGCGATCACCTCGGCCAGCTCGGACGAGATGAACAGCACCCCGAAGCCCTGGGCCGCGAGGTCGGCCATCAGGGCGGCGATCTGCGACTTCGCGCCGACGTCGATGCCCCGGGTCGGCTCGTCGAGCAGCAGCACCACCGGTTCGGTGAGCAGCGCCCGGGCGAGCACCACCTTCTGCTGGTTGCCACCGGAGAGCGCGGTGACGGCGGCGGACAGCCCCGGGATCCGGATCGCCAGGTCCTTGACCTTCGCGGCCGCCGTGCGCTGCTCGGCACCGCCGGAGAGAAGCCCGCCGCGCGTCAGCCGGGCCACGGTGGCGAGCACGATGTTGTCCCGCACGGACATGGTCGGGACCAGGCCGTCGCGCTGGCGGTCCTCGGGCACGAGCGCGAGACCGGCCGCGATCCGCGCCTGGACCGTGCCTTCCCCTTCTTTCCGGCCGCGCACGATCACGTCGCCGGCGCCGCGACGCATACCCATCAGGCACTCCATGAGCTCGGTGCGGCCGGCGCCCATCAGGCCGTAGATGCCGACCACCTCCCCGGCGCGCACGGTGAGGGACACGTCGTGCACCGGTACCGTGCCGGGGACGCTCAGATCCCGTACGTCCAGAAGGATGTCGCCGGTCGAGGAGCTGTTGCGGACGTAGAGCGAATCGGGGTCGCGGCCGACCATCTGCCGCACGATCCAGCCGGTGTCGGTGCGGCTCATCGACTCGTGGGCGACCAGGCTGCCGTCGCGCAGGACCGTGACCCAGTCGCCGATGCGGCGGAACTCGTCGAGCTTGTGCGAGATGTAGATGACCGTGACGTCCTGCTCGCGCAGGTCGGCCATCACCTCGAAGAGCACGTCGACCTCGTGGTTGGACAGCGCCGAGGTGGGCTCGTCCATGATCAGGACGCGGACGTCCTCGAGCAGCGCCCGCCCGATCTCCACCAGCTGCTGCTGGCCGATCGGCAGGTCGCCGACTTCCCGGCCGGGGTCCAGGTCGTGCTGGCCGAGCCGGGTCAGGACCGCAGCCGCGCGCCGCTTCTGCTCGGCGGCGTCGACGAAGCGGCGTCCCTTACGCAGCTCGCGGCCGGCGAACATGTTCTCGGCGATCGAGAGATTGGGGAAGAGGCTGAGCTCCTGGTGGATGATGCCGATGCCGAGCGCCTGGGCATCGCGGGGGCTCGCCAGCGTCACCGGCTCGCCGTCGAGCCGGATCTCGCCGCTGGTCGGCTGCTCGGAGCCGGAGAGGATCTTCATGAGCGTCGACTTGCCGGCGCCGTTCTCGCCCACCAGGACATTGACCTTGCCGCGGTAGGCGGTAAACGTCACGTCCTTCAGAGCGCGCACGCCGCCGTAGCTCTTGGAGATCTCGCGGGCTTCGACGATCTCACTCACGGCGTCACCGTCAGCTCGGTCGGGACCAGGAAGATCGTGCCCGGGCTCAGGGCCGAGAACGCGCCGTAGAACGCGACCTTCTTGCCCTTGAGCGACTTGACGTCGACCTTGGCAAGCACGTCGGATTTCACTTTGAGATTGATCTGGTTGGCCACGTTCGCGTAGTCGATCTGGTTGGTGAAGTCGCCGAACGCGATCCCGACCGCGTCGCGGATCGCGGTGCCGGCGATGACCGGGCCGGTCGCGATGGTGACCTTGGTGTCGCCGGCCATCACCGTCACCGGGCCGGTGGGCACCGAGGTGTCGACGTCGGTGACGGTTCCCTCGCCCTTGACCAGGTACGCGTACGGGCTCCCGGTGCCGGACTGGTGGCCGTACTGCTTGCCCGCCGCCGCCGGGTCCTTCGCGATCGCGGCCGCCACCGTGGTCACGTCGAGGGCCTTGTCGTGCACGGTCGGCACGATCTTCGACGACCAGTTGCCGGCCACGTACGACTTCGGGTCGGTGGCGCCCGGCTTCGCCGCCGAGGCCTGGCCGTCCTTCTCGTAGACATAGACGCCCGGCACTTTGGAACAGCCCGCCGTCAGGGCGGCCACCGTCAGCAGCGCGGCCATCCGGCGTACGATCATCTGCATCTTGAATATCCATTCACGGGCGACTGGCCATGCCTGTACTGTGAACGGTCGATGTCGTGCTTGTCAACGGGTCTTGCGACTGGTGCTCACTCATCCGCGCGCTCTCATCCGCCGGTGAATGGATATTCTTCGTCGCGTGGACAGCTACACGGCGGAGATCGCCAACGATCAGATCCGCCTGCTCACCAAGGTCGCGCGCATGTACCACGAGCGCGGGATGCGGCAGCCGCAGATCGCCCAGCAGCTGCACATCTCCCAGCCGCGGGTGTCGCGCCTGCTCAAACGCGCCGTCGAGCTCGGCATCGTGCGCACCACGGTGATCGCGCCGCGGGGGGTCTATGCCGAGCTCGAGGAGCAGATCGAGCAGGCGTACGGGCTCACCGAGGTGATCGTGGCCGACACCGAGGACCACGCCGACGAGGCCCAGGTGATCCGGGCGCTGGGCGCCGCGGCGGCGGTCTACCTGGAGACCACGCTGATGGGCGCCGAGCGCATCGGCGTCTCGTCCTGGAGCTCGACGATCCTGGCCACGGTCGAGGCCATGCACCCGCGCCCGACCCCGGTCGCCGATCAGGTCGTGCAGATGATCGGCGGGGTCGGCAACGTGACGGCGCAGACCCAGGCCACCCGCATCACCGGCCGGCTGGCCGCGCTGACCGGCGCCCGGGCCGTCTACCTGCAGGCGCCCGGGCTGCTCGCCTCCGGCGACATGCGGCAGATGTTCGTGACCGATCCCAACATCGAGCCGGTGCTGCGCGCCTGCGACGACCTGACCATGGCGCTGGTCGGCATCGGCAGCATCGAGCCCTCTCCCCTGCTGCGCGAGAGCGGCAACGCGGTGGCCGAGAGCGAGCTGCCGGCCCTGCGCGCGGCGGGTGCGGTCGGCGACGTGTGCATCCGCTTCTTCGACGAGGCCGGGCGGCACATCGACTCCGAGCTCGACGACCGGGTGCTCGGCATCGGCGTCGACACGCTGCGGGCGATCCCCCGCCGGGTCGGGGTGGCCGGCGGCGCGCGCAAGAGCTCCGCGATCCGGGCCGCGCTGCGGGGTGGCTGGGTGAACGTCCTGATCACCGACCTGCAGGTGGCGCGCAGCCTGATCCCCTAGGGCAGGTTCAGCGTTCCGGTCGCGCTCACCACGGCCCGCCCGGACAGCACCGGGGTCGTGCCGTCCAGCCTGATCTCGAGCCGCGAGGGCCGGCCGAGCTTGGCGCCCTGGACGATCGTGACCGTCTCGCCGGCCAGGCCGCGGTCGTGCAGCAGGCAGACGAGCGGCCCGGCGGCGGTGCCGGTGGCCGGGTCCTCGACGATGCCGGCGACGGGGTTGAAGAACCGGGCGTACGCCTCGTTCTCGTCCAGTGCGTAGACGTAGCAGCCCTCGCCGTCGGCCTTCAGCAGCAGCGCCCGCAGCGCGGCGGTGTCCGGTCGCACCGCGTCCACGGTCGCCCGGTCACGCACGCCGACCATCAGGTGCGGCGCTCCCGTCTCGACGACCTGCGGGCGGGGCAGGCCGGGCGCGAGGTCGACGCCGAGCGCGGCGGCCAGCGGCGCCGGGTCGACCTCGCTGCCGTACCGGGCCGGCTCCTGGCGCATGGCGATCCGGTCCGCGCTCACCTCGACCGGCAGCACGACGTCGCCGAGCTGCTGGTGCCAGACCCCGGTCCGGTCCAGCCGGCCGCTGTCGGCCAGCCACCACCACGCCCCGAGCGCGTTGTGCCCGGCGCCGTACACCTCGACCCCGGCCGGCGTGAACGACCGCAGCCGATGGTCGGCGCCGGCCACGGTGGGCGCGACGATGAACGTGGTCTCGGACTGGTTGAACTCGGCGGCGATGCGCGGCATGACCGTCTCGTCGAGGTCGTCGGCGTCCGGCACCACCGCCAGCGGGTTCCCGGCGAGGGGCCGATCGGAGAAGACATCCACCAGCGCGAAGGCGACCATGTTCATGGTCATCAGCCTCGCAGGCCATGTCGAACACCACAACAAACGGGGCAGCGAGCGCCGCGCATCGATTGATATCTTTCCCGCGCCGGGCCGCCATCCGGCGGTTCGTGATTTCCAAACGGGGGAAATGCGATGCGACGCAAGCATGCTCTGTCCGTGGCCACGGTCGCGGCTCTCACCGCCGGCCTGCTGACCGGCGCCTGGCCCGCCTACGCCGGCGATCCCACGCCGGCGCCGACGCCGACCGTCTCGGTCGATCCCAGCTTCCCGGAGCCGCCCCACAAGCCGATCCCGACCGGCTCACCCGACCCGACGACGCCCCCGACGGGCGAGACCCTCAGCCCGCCGCCGTTCCCGCCGGGCGGCGACGACCCGTGCGACCCGGTCGACCCCGACTGCACCGACTTCCCGCTGCCGCCGGGCCACCCGATCTCGCAGCCGCCCACCACGGACGTGCCGCCCACGGCCGACCCGTCGGTGACGCCGCCGCCGTTCCCGACGTTCCCGCCGGACGACCCCGAGGACTGGTAGCCGCCCGCTTCACTCTCCGCCGGCGAGGTGGAGACAGGTCAGGTTGCCCAGTCCGTCCCGGACGAGGACGGTGCTCCCGTCCTCGTCCGTGGCGACGGCGAGGATCCGGCCGCCGAAGGTGGCCGTGGCCACCCGCTCCCGCCGTTCGAGGTCCCAGACGGCCACGGTGCGGTCGTTCGCGCCCGACACGGCCCGCCGCCCGTCCCGGCTGATGGCCAGCGACAGGATCAGGTCGCGATGACCGGGCGGGGTGGCCGCCATCTCCTTCCCGCCGACGCCGTCCCACACTTTGACGTCCTGGGATCCGGAGATGGCCGTGCGACCGTCGGGAGTGATCGCGACCGCCATCGCCAGCTCGTGGTTTCCGGCGACGACGGCCTCCCCGGCCGCCAGATCCCAGAGCCGGACCGAGCCCTCGAGCCAGTTGCACGACACGGCCCGGCCGAAGTCCGAGCTCACCGCCCAGTCCTGGTCATCGGCCTTCAGCAGCGCCTCGACCGTCCCGTGCCCGGTGTCCCATCCGGACAGGCCTTTGCGCGCGATGACGAGAAGGGCCCGGCTGCCGTCCGGGGCGACCGCCACCCCGGAACATCCCCGCACCGGCACGGCCGCGATCTCGCGCCCGGTCCGCAGGTCCCACGATCGGACCACGGCCTGGCCCTGCACGGAAACCGCCCGTTGCCCGTCCGCGCCGACCCCGATGGCGGTCACCGCCAGCGGGAGATCCCGCCCGGCCAGCTCCTGGATCTCGGTCCCGGTCTCGGCGTCCCACACGAACAGGCGGCCGTCCCGCGTGCCGGCGACGACCTGCCGGCCGCCGGGCCCGAGTGCCGCCGCCGTGACCGCCTCGGTCCGCCGATCCGGGTCGCGGCCGAGGCCGAGATTGAGGATCTTGAGCGCCTCGTCGTCCGAGCCGGAGGCGACGTGGCGGCCGTCGGCCGTGACGGCGACCGCCCGGACCTCGTTCTCGTGCCGCGTCACCACCCGTGACCCGTCGCCGTCGAGCTCCCACAGCCGGACGTCGCCGTCATCCGCGCCGGAGACGGCCACGCGGCCGTCGGCCGTGATGGCCAGCGAGTTGATCCCGGCGGTCCGGGTCGGCGCGGGACGGTGACCGGTCAGGGTCCGCACCAGGACGCCCTCGGCCGGATCCCACACCTTGATGGCGAGGTCGAGCGAGCCGCTGACCACGTGCCGGGCGTCGGGTGTGACGGCGACGGCGTAGACGGGAGCATCGTGGCCGGTCAGGGTCCGCGCCAGGTCGCCCGAGGTCAGGTCCCAGAGCCGGACGGTCGCGTCCATGCCGCCGGACACCGCCCAGCGGCCGTCCGGCGTGACCGCGACGGCGGAGACCACGTCGTGGTGGCCGTCCAGGGTCCGGATCAGCCGCTCCTCGTCGAGGTCCCACACCTCCAGGACAGGATTCAGTCCGCAGACCGCGCGGCCGCCGTCCGCGGTGACCGCGATCGAGAAGATCTGCTCGTCCCTCGGCACGACCGTCACCGGGCGGCGATCGACCAGGTCCCAGACCATGAATCCGCGGTCCTCGGACCCGGAGACGGCGCGACGTCCGTCCGCCGAGATCGCCACCGCCCGGACCTTCTTCTCGTGATAGCCGAGGACCGCGGTTTCCCCGCTCTCCAGGTCGAACAGGCGCACCGATCCACCCCGCGAGCCCGAGACCGCCCGGCGGCCGTCGGGCGTCATGGCCATGGCCCGGATTCCCTCGGGGGCGAGAAGCGTGCGCTCCAGGCCGTGCTGCACCGGGCCGATCTGCCAATCGAGCGCCAGGTGGGGGGCGCCGAGCGATCGCAGTCGCCGCGACGCCGCCGCGCGCGGCCCGGCCGCACCCTCGACGGTCGCCCGGTTGTAGATCTGCTGGGCGAAGAACGCCGGCTGGGCGGCGGCGTCCCACTCGCACAGGATGTGGGACTCGCGCAGCAGCACGCGCCGCAGGGCGGTCGCCGCCTCGGCCGTCGGCGCGGCGGCCGTCGGCGCGGCGGCCGTCGGCGCGGCGGCCTGGTCGGCCGCGCGGAAGTCGGTCAACGCCGCGTTCACGCCGAGAACCGCCGACTTCCGCTCCAGGAACCCGAGATCGGCGAGAAGGGCGAAGAGGCGGCCGCGGACCTCGTCCCGATCGCCGGGGTCGGGCGAGGCGGACACCGTACGCATCAGGTGCGCCGGGGTGTGCGCCAGCGCGTAGCGATCATCGCAAGCCGCCCAGTCGTCGTGGAGGCGCAACAGGCGGCCCGCCAGGAGTCCGTGCGCCGAGCCGGCGTCGACCCCGCCGTCGCCGGTCAGGAACTCCGGGAAGCTCTGGTGGTAGAGGCGTAACCGCCCATCGGGCTGGGTGTCGAAGAACTGGTTCAGTTCCTCCAGCGCCCGGGGCATCGCCTCGGGCGGCGCCCCGGCGTAGGCCCCCAACTGCTCCGGGGACAGCGGCTCGAAGGCGACGGCCAGCACGGACAGCACCGGGCGGAACAGCGCGTCCCAGGCCGGGCGCTCGACCGGTTCGGTCAGCGGGCCGCTCGGAACCCGTACCGGCGCCCGGTCCGCCCTTTCCTTGATCTTGCCGAGGAAATACCGGTAGAGCTCCGTCGTGCCGGCCGGGATTCCGGTCAGCCGCAGCAGATCCTCGACATGCGGCGTGGCCGCCTCGATTCCCCGGACCAGGGCGGTGGCGTACTGGAAGTTGCCGTCGGCCCGGTCCGCGGCGTTCCGCACGAAGGCGACCGCGTCGATGTCGTGCGTTCGCAGCGATTCCGCGATGGCCGGCTCGGCCACCACCCGCTCCAGAAGCGGCAGACGTCGCCCCGGATCTCGTCGCGGTGCTCCGCGCTGATCGTCAGCTCCACGAGCTCCGCGCTCCGGGCGTGCCGGAAGGAGCGCAGAAGGTCGTCGTCCGGTCGGGCGGTCAGCACGAACCGGAGGTTGGCCGGCGGCTCGGGGCAGTCCGCCAGCCAGGACAGCACGTCCTCGCCGCGAACGCCGCGCCGGATCTCGTCGAGGGCGTCGATCAGCACCAGCAGCCGCGCCCGCGGATCCCGATCCTGGAGGGCCCGAGCCGGATCGAGCAGGGCCAGGTACTGCAGATTCGACAGCTCGAGAAGGCGGGGCTCCAGGGTCATCCGCCTCGCCGCGAGCCCCACCAGGTCACCGTCCACGGTCCCGGCCTGCTGCGTCACCCGCAACGAGGTGGGCTGGAAGGGCGAAGCCAGCAGGTCGTCCACCGTGATCCCGGCTACGCGGGCGCCGGCCGCGATGTGGTCGGCGCGCTGGCGGACCGCGACCTCGAGGTGCCGCGACTCGAAGAGCTCCGGGTGCCGCCGGCCGACCTGGTATCCGGCCGAGAACAGGAACTCGCGTGCGTCGCCGCCCGAGAAGGTGCTGACCGAGTCGCGGCGGATGAAGTGGCGAACCGCGTCCGGGTGGAGCCGGGCCAGGTGCGCCATCAGCGCGCTCTTGCCGGCCCCGGGTTCCCCGGTCAGCAGCACGAACCGGGCATGCGGCAATTCCAGGGCGTCCCGCACCCGATCGACCAGCCAGTCACGGGGTACGTGCCGTCCACCGTCCAGGTATGACGCGATCAGCGGTTCCGCGTCGAGTTCGGACATCGGTGAAGCGTGGCAGTGCTGCCCCGGACGATCAATCGGATCGAGGAGCCGGGCGGTGTCGTCAGGACACGCCGGGTCGGGATCGGGTCTGGTGATCTTTCTATATACTCAGTATTATCCTCGGCATGATACGCGTGGGATCGATGTCATGAGCGTGCGGCACGCGCTGCTGGCGCTGCTCGCCGAGGGGCCCAAGTACGGGCTTCAGCTGCGCGAGGAGTTCGTCGCGCGGACCGGGGAGGTGTGGCCACTCAATGTCGGGCAGGTCTATACGACGCTGCAGCGCCTCGAGCGGGACGGGCTTGTCGAGTCCGATGGCGAGGTCGCCGACGCGGGGCCGCAGAAGGGGTTTCGGATCACCGAGGGCGGCTCGCAGGAGCTTTCGGGGTGGCTGCGCACGCCGCCCGACCTGGCCGCGCCGCCGCGGGACGAGCTTGTCATCAAGGTGCTGATCGCGGCGCGGATGCCGGGGGTGGACGTGCACGAGGTCATTCAGGTGCACCGGCGCTACCTGGTCGAGCTCATGCAGCAGTGGACGCGTCTCAAGGACGACGACGGGGGCGCCGACCTCGGTCTCGCGCTGGTGGTCGACGCCGAGCTGTTCCGGCTCGACTCGGTGATCCGGTGGCTCGACAGCGCCGACGGGCGGCTGCGGCGGGCCTCGGCCGAGGCGCCGGCGGCGAGCCGGGCGGCGGCCACCGGGCCGTTGCCCAAGCTGCGGCGGCGGGTGGGAGGCCGGCGATGAGCGTGCTGGAGATGCGCGAGGTGACCAAGGTGTACGGCCGGGGGCCGTCCGAAGTGGTCGCGCTGGCCGGCGTGGACCTGTCCGTCGATCCGGGCAGCATGGTGGCGGTGATGGGGCCCAGCGGCTCGGGCAAGAGCACGCTGCTGACCATCGCCGGCAGCCTCGAGTCGCCGACGTCGGGCACGGTGCATGTGAGCGGCGCCGATCTGGCCGGCATGAGCCGCGACGAGCTGGCCCGGCTGCGGCGGCGCTCGGTCGGGTACGTGTTCCAGGACTTCAACCTGCTGCCCGGCCTGACCGCCGCCGAGAACGTGTCGCTCCCCCTCGAGCTGGACGGCATCGGCGGCCGCCGGGCGCGGCAGCGCGGGCTCGAGGCGCTCGACCTGCTCGGTCTCGCCGACCGGGCCGGGCACTTCCCCGACCAGCTCTCCGGCGGCGAGCGCCAGCGGGTCGCGATCGCCCGGGCGGTGGTCGGCGAGCGGCGGCTGCTGCTGGCCGACGAGCCCACCGGCGCGCTCGACTCGGCCACCGGCGAGGCCGTCATGCGGCTCATGCTGACCGCCTGCAAGCGCGGGGTGGCGGCGGTCATCGTCACCCACGACGCGCAGCTGGCCGCCTGGGCCGACCGCGTGGTGTTCCTGCGCGACGGCCGGGTCATCGACCACACCGTCCCGCCGCCCGGCCCCGAGTCGCTGCTGGAAGCGGACCGATGAGCGCCCGCGTCGCGGTGATGCGCTGGTCCTGGCGGCTGTTCCGGCGCGAGTGGCGGCGCCAGGCGCTGGTGCTGGCGCTGCTGACGGTCGCCGTCGGCGCGACCGTCTTCGGGCTCGGCACGGCCGGCGCCGGGCTGCCGGAAGGCTCCGCGCAGTTCGGCGACGCCGACTACCTGCTCGTCTTCCGCGGCCAGGACCGGATGCTCGCGAGCGAGGTCGCCGCCGCCCGCACCGCCTATCCGCAGGCCGAGGTCATCAGCCACCGGGCGATCCCGGCGCCGGGCACGGCCAACGGGGTCGACATGCGCGACCAGTCGCCGTCCGGCGCGCTGGCCGGGGCGATGCTGCGGCTCGACTCGGGCCGCTACCCGGTGGCGGCCGGCGAGATCGCGGTCACCGCCCGGGCCGCCCGCCTGCTGCAGGTCGCGGTCGGCTCCACGCTGAGGGCCGGCGATCAGAGCTGGTCGGTGGTGGGGACGGTGGAAAACCCGTACAACCTCTTGGATTCCTTCGCCTTGGTCGCCCCCGGCCAAATCGGCTCTCCGCAGCGGGTGAACGTGCTGGTGGGGGCCACGGCGGCGCAGTTCGCCGCGGCGAGCCGGCCGGAGAACGCCGAGATCCAGATGCGGGGCGAGGGCGGCGACGGCACCGATCCCGCGTACGTGGTGCTGATCCTCGCCACCATCGGCCTGTTGTTCGTCGGCCTGCTCGCCACCGCCGGGTTCACCGTGCTGGCGCAGCGCCGGCTGCGCTCCCTCGGCATGCTCGCCGCGGTCGGCGCCCGCCACCGCCACCTGCGCCTGGTCATGCTGGCCAACGGCGCGGTCGTGGGCGGGGTCGCCGCGCTGGCCGGTGGCGCGCTCGGGCTGGCCGCCTGGTTCCTGATCGCGCCCCGCCTCGAGACGGTCGTGCAGCACCGCATCGACCGGTTCGACCTGGCCTGGCTGCCGCTGCTGCTCGCGCTCGGGCTGGCCGTGCTCACCGCGATCGCGGCCGCCTGGTGGCCGGCCCGCGCCGCCGCCCGCGTCCCGATCGTGGCCGCCCTCTCGTCCCGGCCGCCGCAGCCGCGGCCCGCGCACCGTTTCGCCGTGGCCGGCGGGGTGCTGCTGGCCGGCGGGCTCGTCACCCTCGGATTCCAGAGCCCGGACCGCCCGCTCGTCGACATCGGCGGGATCGTCGGCACCGCGGCCGGGGTGCTGCTGCTCGCTCCCCTGCTGGTCGCGGCCCTCGCCCCGATCGCACGGGCCTGCCCGGTCGCGGCCCGCGTCGCCCTGCGCGACCTGGCCCGCTACCGGGCCCGCTCGGGCGCCGCGCTGGCCGCGATCAGCATGGCCGTCGGCATCGCGGCCGCCGTCATCATCGGCGCCGGCGCGTCGGTCCAGGCGTCGCCGTCCGGCGGCAACCTCCCCGACGACGAGCTGGTCGTCTGGCTCAGCCCCGGGCAGACCATGGGTCCGGTGCCCCAGCTCGACGCCGCTCAGCTGGCCCGGGTCCGGTCGGCGGTGGCGTCGATCGTGGCGACGATGCCGGGCGGGACGTCGCTGCCGATGCTCGGCGGCCTCAGCCCCAACGCGGACGCGATGACCGACGAACAGGGGCAGCGAGGCAAGCCGGTGGCCACCCTCGGCATCCCGCACCGCAGCGGCAACGGCATCGAGTACCACGGCGACGAGATGATCTCACTGCTGGTGGCGACACCACAGATCCTGCAGCGGTACGGGATCTCAGCGTCCTCGATCGACCCGGCGGCCGACGTGCTGACCTCGCACGGCGACCTCGGCGCGTACCGGCTGATCGGCGCCGGCCGCGGAAGTGAGAGCTGGCAGCCCAAGGTGCAGCACACGGGCGCGTTGCCGAGGTTCACCTCCGACCCGACCACGCTGCTCACCGAGCACGGGATGCGCGCCCTCGGCCTCACCACGAAGCCGGTCGGCTGGCTGGTCACGTCCTCGCGGCAGCTCACGCCGGCCCAGGTCGACAAGGCCGAGGAGCTCGCGCGTACGGCCGGATTGGCCCTGTCGGTGGAGACCCGCCCGCTCGCCGCCGACCTCTCCCGGGTGCGCACCGGCGCGGTGGTCGTCGGCGCGATCGTGGCGCTCGGCGTGCTGGCCATGACGGTCGGCCTGATCCGCGGCGAGAGCGCCCGCGACCTGCGCACGCTCACCGCCAACGGCGCCGGCCGCGGCACCCGGCGCCGGCTGACCGCCTCGACCGCGCTGGCCCTGGCCGTCCTGGGCGCGGTGCTGGGCACGGCCGGGGCGTACGCGGCGCTGATCGCCTGGTACCACAAGAACCTGCACGCCCTGGCCGACGTGCCGGTCGAGCATCTGACCGGCCTGATCGTCGGGTTGCCGCTGATCGCGGCGGTGGCCGCCTGGCTGCTGGCGGGCCGGGAACCGCCGGCGATCGCTCGCTCGCCGCTGGATTGACGGGCGTTATTCTACCTATATAGAGTTACCGGCGTGACCCGATCCCGGAGACCTTCGCCGCAGACCGCCGCGGTGCTGCACGCGCTGGCCGAGCGGCCCGCCGTCTGGCGCTACGGCTACGAGCTGGGCCGGCAGGTCGGCCTGCCGGCCGGCTCGCTCTATCCGATCCTGATGCGGTTGCACGACCGCGGGTTGCTGGAGTCCTCGTGGGAGTCGGCGCCGCCGGCCGGGCGGCCGCCACGCCACCTGTACCGGTTGACCGGTGACGGGGTGACGCTGGCGGCCGAGACGGCGGCGGCGCCGGGTGCCGGTCGTGCGGCGCCGGGTGCTGGTCGGGCGGCGCCGGGTGCTGGTCGGGCGGCGCCGGGTGCTGGTCGGGCGGCGCCGGGTGCTGGTCGGGCGGCGCCGGGTGCTGGTCGGGCGGCGGAAGGCGCGGACGGGGCCGCGCCGGCTCGGTCGCGCAAGCCCGGGCGACCGGCGGGTGCGTGGTGAGCGCGGGTGCCACCGGCGCGATTCGGGCGGGTGCGTGGTGAGCGCGGAGGCCACCGGCGCGATCCGGGCGGGTGCGCGGCGCGGCGCCCGGGGGCGGACGCCGGCCGGGACGATTCGGGCGGCTGAGCGGCGCGGCGTCCAGGGGCGGACGCCGGCCGGGACGATTCGGGCGGGTGCGTGGTGAGCCGGCGCGACGGGGCCTCGTGGGTGCTGGGCGGCGGGGTTCGGCTGCTGCCGGCCGGGCGGCGGGATTGGGGGCGGGCGATGCTCGCCGAGCTCGAGACGGTCGACGCGGCGGGCGAGCGGTGGCGGTTCGCGGCCGGGTGCCTGGGCGTGGTCGCCGGGCGGGCCGCGGTGTGGCAGCGGGTGGGATATCTGCTGCTGCCGGTCGCGATCGTGGCGGGGGTGCTGCGGTGGAGCGCCTGGATCGACTGGGCGCCGCGGCGGTGGGGCGTGGTGGCGATCGCCGTGGTGATCGCGGTGGTCGCCGAGCTCGGGCTGGTCGGACCGCTCGGCCCGGTGGCCCGCGACCGCGCGGCGCGCCTCACTCGCGTGGTGGCGTACGTGCTGGTCGGGACGCTGGCGACGGAGATGACCCGGGACATCGCCCACAAGACCAACGACGATCTGGGCGGGGTGCCGGTCCTGTCGCTGATGTTCGCCGGGTACCTGGTGGGGGCGCTCGCCCTGACCACGGGGTGGGCGGCTACATCCTCCCGCGCGCTCGTGACCGGCCTCGCGGGCGGTGCGGGGGCGGTCGGCCTGTGGGTGGCGGGCGCGCTGGTCTTTCCGCCGATTCCGGCCGATCCGCGAGCGGCCATCGTGCTGGTGGCCTGCGGCGCGGCCGGGGCGGGGCTGCTGGTGGGCGGCCGCGATCCCGGGGCGGGGCGGCCGGTGGGCGGGCGCGATCCCGGGACGGGGCGGGCGGCGGGCGGCGGCGACTCCGGGGCGGGGCGGCCGGTGGCGGGCGGTGGTGGGCCGGCGGGCGGTGGTGGGCCGGCGGGCGGTGGTGGGCCGGCGGGCGGTGGTGGGCCGGTGATGGGGCTGCGGGCGGCCCTCGTCGCGGCCACGACCGGGTCATTGCTGGTCGTCATCCTGGTCGAGACCTTGTCGGCGGCCGGGCCGGCTGCGCTCATCCCCCCTCTCATGCCGCCCTCGCTGGGGGCGGCCGATCAGGTTGCCGGGAGCCGGATCGAGCTGGTCGACCCCTATCTCTGGGTGTTGCTGCTCGGCTGGTTCGCGGCCGTTCTCCAAGTGCAGGCCGCCCGGACCGTCCCCGCGGAGACGCCCGCCGCCGGCTCGTCTGCCGGTCGGCCTGAAGCCGGCGCCTCCGACGCCGATGCGCCCGCGGGCGCGGTCTGAGCCGAGGGTGCTCGCGCCTCGGTCGGCGACGAAGACGCCGAACGCCGACAGGGCGGCGATGGCTACGGCGGCCGCCATGTCGCCGGGGCGGTCGATGCGGGCCAGCGCCGCTACCGCCGCCAGCAGCAGGCCCAGGCGACGGTCGAGGAACAACAGCACGCCGAACGCCACGGCGAAGGCCACCGCCAGGCCCGCCGGCCACGGACGCGGGCGGGGGCCGCTCAGCGTCAGGGCCTCGGTCAGCGCGAACGCGGCCGCGGCCATGGCGGCGAGGCATGCCGCCGGGCGGATTCGGCGGGCGCGCAGGGCGGCGAGAGCGCCTACCGCATAGACGAACAAGACCAGCATGGCGTCACCTCGGCGGGACAGGGCCTCACCGGGACAGCCCGTGCTCGGCGAGCGGGCCGACGGCCAGGCCGCGGGCACGGCACGTGGTGAGGATGGCGGGGAGGGCTCCGAGCGTGGACAGCCAGCACTTCGGGGCGGCGGCGTGGTCGCTGTCGTGCAGCAGGATCGTGCCTCCGCCGTCGAGCCGGCGGAAGACGCTTCGGTAGACCGAGTCGGGGGTGCAGCCGGCCGTCCAATCTCGACCCCAGCACGTCCACAGGACCGGGCGGAGGGCCAGGCGGCGGGCCTCCAGCAGGGCGGCGGCGTTCGCCACGCCGTACGGCGGCCGCCACCATCGCGGCCGGGCACCGGTCACCGCGGTGATGGCCGCGGTGGCCCGGCTCAGGTCGAAACGGGTCGCGCCCGGCGTCCGCTTGAGCAGCAGACGGTGCTCGTAGCCGTGCACGCCGATCTCGTGGCCGGCGTCGGCGATCGCCCGCGCCACCTCCGGCAGCTCCTCCGCCGCGCGGCCGAGCAGGAAGAACGTGGCGCGCACGCCGGCCCGGTCGAGCAGGCCCAGCAGCTCGGGGGTGGCGTCGGGGTGCGGGCCGTCGTCGAAGGTCAGCGCCACGTGCCGGGGGTTGCCGAGGCCGGCCAGGCGGGGCAGCAGGCGGCGGCGCAGCGGGCCGATCGCGGCGACCGCGGGCAGCGGGTGGGCGATCGACTCCACGGCCGTGCGGACGGCGCTCATCGGGTCACCGGAACGGTGCTCGCCATCGCGGTTTTCAGAGCGAAAGCCAATTCCTCCTCCGTACGCGGCCACGCCGCCGAGCCCGCGCGCTGGAGCACGCCCGCGTTCGCCACGCCGTGCCCGGGCAGGCACCGGTAGCTGATCAGCGGCACGCCGCTGGCGAGGGCCTCGGCGCTGGTCAGGCCGCCCGCGTTGTGCACCACCACGTCGGCCGCGTGCAGCAGCGAGGGCATGTCGTCGACCCAGCCGAAGGCGATCGCCTTGCCGGTCGCGGCGAGCCGGTCGCGCAGGGCCGTGTTGCGCCCGCAGACCACCACCGGCACCGCGTCGGTGGCCCCGCCCAGGTCGCGCACGGTGGCGTCGATGTCGCCGACGCCCCACGAGCCGGCCACCACGAGCACCAGTCGGACGTCGGCGGGCAGGCCGTGCCGCCTGCGGGCCTCGCGCATGTCGGCCGGGCCGCGCCGCGGGCGGAAGGCGGGGCCGACCATCGGGGCGTTGGTGGCCGCGGGCAGGCCGTGCACGTCCCGGATCACGGCCGCGGCCTCGTCGTTCTGGGCGATGTGCAGGTCGATGCCGGCGGCCACGCAGAGCGGGTGCACCGAGGGATCGGTCATGACGGCGATGGCCGGCGCGGTCAGCCGGCCGGACCGCCGCAGCCGGCCCAGCGCCTGGGTGGCGAGCGGATAGGTGGACACCACCGCCGCCGGGTTCGGGCCGGCCTCGGCCAGCAGCCGGCGTCGCGCCGCCCGGTCCGCCAGCCAGGCCGCGCGCCGGGCCGCGCCGGGGCGGGCCATGACGTCGAGCAGGCGGCCCCAGCTCTCGGGGGCGAGCGCGAGCTGCCGCGCGTACGTCCGCTTGATGGTCTTTCCCCAGCCGGTGGGGAGCAGATCGAGGTAGTCGACGCGCCGGACGGTGATCCCGGAGGCGCTCATGCGCCGCGCGATCTCGGCGGCGACGCCGTCATGACCGGCGCCGATGCCGGCCGAGACGATCAGGACGGGTGAAGGGCTCAGCATGCGGGAGAGGGTGATGACGCGGCGCTGAAGAATCGCTGAACACGGCTCAGGACCCGTCGGCCACGATGCGGTAGCCGGCGCCGCGGACCGTCTCGATCGACTGCCGGTCGAAGGGGTGGTCGATCTTCTTGCGCAGGTAGCCGATGTAGACCTCGACAATGTTGGGATCGCCGGAGAAGTGGGCGTCCCAGACGTTCTCGAGGATCGCCCGCTTGGTCACCGCCTGACCCTCGTGCCGCATCAGGAACTCCAGCATCGCGAACTCCCGGGGCGTCACCGCCACCGGCTCCTCGCCGCGCCACACCCGCCGCTGCGCCGGATCGAGCCGCAGGTCGCCGGCCGAGAGCACGACCGGCCGCTCGGGGGCGCCGCGCCGGATCAGCGCCCGCAGCCGGGCGATCAGCACCACGAACGAGAACGGCTTGGTCAGGTAGTCGTCGGCGCCGAGGTCGAACGCGTCGGCCTGGTCGTACTCGCCGTCCTTGGCGGTCAGCATCAGGATCGGCGTCCACACCTTGCGGGCCCGCAGCGTCCGGCAGACCTCGTAGCCGCTGAGCCCGGGCAGCATGATGTCCAGGACGACCACGTCGTACGCGCCGTGCGGCGTCTCGGTCGCCTGCCACAGCCCGTCCACCCCGTCGTGCACCACGTCCACCACGAAGCCGGCCTCGCTCAGGCCGTCCCGGATCGTCTCGGCCAGATTGACCTCGTCCTCCACCACCAGCACACGCATGGGTCCAGACTGACCCCCGAGCACCTGAAAATGTGCTGAAGACACCCGCCGGGCCCGGGTTCGGGCCGCTACCGTGGCGCCCATGTTCTCGCTGCGACGGCGCCTCGGCGTACGGCTGAGGTCCGCCCTCGCCGCCGCCGTCGTGGTCGCGATCGCCTCGCTGCTGGCCGGCGTGGCGCTGCTGGTGACCACCCGCGTCATCCTGCTCGACAACGTCACGAGCGTGGCCGACGACAAGGCGACCCAGGTCGTCGCCGCCGTGAAGAACGGCTCCGACCTGGCCACCCTGCTGCGCCCGTCGGCCCGCGAGCGCACGGTCGTGCAGGTGCTCGACGCCTCGGGCCGGGTCGAGGCCGCGTCGGACGCGCTCGCCGGGCAGGGTCCGATCTCCGAGCTGCGCCCGCGGGCCGGTCAGAAGGCGACCGGGCGGTGGCACCCGCCCGGCGAGCCGTTCCTGGTGGTGGCCGAGGGAGCCGGCGACCGTACGGTGCTCGTCGCCGTCTCCGAGGACAGCATCGACGACGGGACCGAGGCGGTGCTGGCGGCGATGCTGATCGGCCTGCCGCTGCTCGCGGTGGTGGTCGGCATCGCCACGTTCTGGTTCGTCGGGCGCACCCTGCTGCCGGTCGAGGCGATGCGCCGGCAGGCCGCGACGATCACCTCCCGCAACCTGCACGAGCGGCTGCCGGTGCCGCCCACCGACGACGAGATCGCGGCGCTGGCCTCGACCATGAACACGATGCTCGACCGGATCGAGGCGTCCTCGGCCGCCCAGCGCCGGTTCGTCGGCGACGCCAGTCACGAGCTGCGCAGCCCGCTGGCGACGGTGCAGGCGAACGCGGACCTGCTCGACGGCGCCGAGCTGCCCGAGCCGGCGACCCGCTCGGTCGGCCGCATCCGCACCGAGAGCGCCCGGATGGCCCGGCTGGTCGACGATCTGCTCCTGCTGGCCCGGATGGACGACAATCCCTTGCGCGTACGCCGGGGCGACGTCGACCTGGACGACCTGGTCTACACCGAGCGGGAGCGCCTGGCCGAGCTGCACCCGGGGCTGGCCGTGCGCGCCACCGTCGAGCCGGCGCGCGTCACCGGCGACGCGGACGCGCTGCTGCGGGCGGTGCGCAACCTGGTCGACAACGCGGCCCGGCACGCCGCCGCGGAGGTGTCGATCACCGTGCGCGGCGACCAGGCGTACGCGGAGATCGTGATCGCCAACGACGGCCCGCCGATCCCGGCCGCCGACCGTGAGCGCATCTTCGACCGGTTCGTCCGCCTCGACGACAGCCGGTCACGCACGGGCGGCGGCGCTGGGCTGGGCCTGTCCATCGCCCGCGACATCGTCGCCGCGCACGGCGGCACGCTCACCGCCGACGCCCGCGACGAGGGCGCCGCCATGCGGATCCGGCTGCCGCGGCCCGGCCCGGAGCCGGCCTAGCCGACGCGGGCCCGGTGGTCCTTGGCGAGCCCGTGCGGCGGGCACGGCTGTCCCGGCTCGCGGGGGCACAGGACCCACAGGTCGGTCGCCGTCGCGCGGTAGAGGCGGTAGGGCGACGAGCCGGTCACGTCGTCGCGGGTGAGCGCGGAGCCGCCCCGGTCGCTCGGCCCGGGATACACCCGCAGCCCGCGGTCGAGGTCGGCGCCCGCCAGCTCGGCCGCCGTTCCGGCCGCGTACAGGGCACGGCCGTAGTAGGGCCGGACGCTGGAGTCGAACACGACGATGCTCACCTCGGGGCGTTCGGCGATGTTCCGCGAGTGCACGGCGCCGGACTCCGAGCACCAGTAGAACTCGCGGAGGCCGTCGGCGGCGAAGTAGACCGGGGAGGTCCACGGCCGGCCGCCGGGGTCGGCCGTGCCCAGGGTGAGGAAGCCGTTCGTGTCGAGCAGCGTCCTCGCCAGCGTGCTGAAGCTCGTGTCGGCCATCGCTGTTCAGTCTCACACGACCGCGTCGCGGTTCAGGTAGACGACGGCGGGGCCGGGCGGGAACGGCGAGGAGAGCTCGACCGCGCCGTCCGACTCGACGGTCAGCACGTCGGCCGTCGCCGTTTCGCGGGTGGTGACGGCGAACCATTCGACCCGGTACGAGCCGGCGCGCAGGTCCACGGTGAACGACCGGCCGTCGCCGTGCGGCTCCAGCACCAGGTACTCGGCGCCGGGGTTGGCCAGGGCGTACCCGGTGGAGGCGACGTCGCGCCGCGGCTGGGTGTCGATCAGGTTCATCCGCTCGGCGTACCGGCGGGTGTCGCCCATCGCCCACCGGGCGGGCTCGTAGTGGGCGAACGGCGGCACGCCGGTCTCGGCCGCCGGTTCGTCGCCGGGCTCGAGGCCGGCGATGAGGCCGTAGTCCATGAGGATCGGGTGGTGGCCGCGCAGGAACGACTTCCACGCCCAGAGCGCGTCGCCCTGGCCCGGCGCGTAGTGGTCGGTGTCGCTGAGGACCACCTTCGCGCCGTCGGCGATCGGCGGGTCGGTGTACCAGTGCGACGGCGGGTTGCCGGGGGCCATCGGGTGGCCGCCGCCGGCGAAGATCTCGTCGTCGTAGCCGGGTGAGATCCATTCGGCGCGGCTGCCGAGCAGCGGGTCGTTCACCTTGGTCTGCTCGGCCACCGGGAACTGCATGGTCATGCCGATCGGGTGCGGGTCGTAGCCGCACTCCGCCTCGTGCCGCTTGACCGTGTCGACGACCCAGTACTGCCAGCCGGTCGAGTCGCCCCAGACCGGCGCCTTGTCCATGCCCAGGAACCCCGCGAACTCGTCGGTGACCGTGCCGTCGCCGGACGACTCGTTGGCCACCTCCCACAGCACGTTCGGCAGGTCCTGCAGGGTGTCGACGACCTTCCGGACGTACGCCTCCTGAATCGCCCGGATCTTCGGGTCGAGCGGCAGGACCTGGAGGTCGTTGATCGAGCTTGCCGAGACGCCGTTGACGTTGTTGGCGGCGTGGAACGGGTGGCCCTCGATGTGGTCCGGCGGCGGGCTGAGATGCAGCGCCCAGCCGTCGAACAGCATGACGCCGACGTAGATGCCCGCCTCGCCGGCCGCCACCACCCGCTCGCGCAGCCGCCGGAAGAAGCCGTCGTCGAGCCGGTCCAGGTCGAAGCGGGGCTCGCCGTCCTTGGCCGGGCCCGGCCCGGTCCGCGACCACGGCTGCGGCGTCATGTTGAGGTGGTAGTTCCCGCCCGCGGCCTGGGACAGGACCTGCTCCCAGCGCCAGAGCCGGATGAAGTTGTGCCCTCGTTCGGTGAGGAATCGCAGGTAGGCGGAGAAGTCCATGGTTTCCGGCCGGTCCGGGCGGCCGGGACCGGGGCCCATGCCGTCCTGCAGGTTGTTCCAGATGTGCGACCCGGTCAGGTAGACCGCGCGGCCGGCGCCCGGCCCGGAGACCGGGGTGAAGTAGCGGGGGTTGCGGGTGGAGACGGTAAGTGGTCCGTTCGTCATGACCCGAGCCTCCCCCGCACGCGGTCGCGGATCATCTGCCAAGTGGCCGATGCCGCCGCCGCGGGTGGCCGATGGCATCCTGGGGTCCATGCGGGAAGCCCGGGCGCCGACCAACCTCCCGGCGCCGCTGACGTCCTTCGTCGGACGCCGGACCGAGATCGGGGCCGCGGCCGGGCTGCTCGACCAGCACCGGCTGGTGACCCTGACCGGGCCGGGCGGCGCCGGGAAGACGAGGCTCGCGGCCCAGGTCGCCGGCGGTCGAGCCGATCGCTACCCGGACGGCGTCTGGTGGGTCGACCTCGCGACGGTGGGTGACGGCGCGATGGTCGCGGACACCATCGCCGAGGCGGTGCCCGGGCCGGTCGCCGGCGGCGCCGCCCTTCGCGCCCATCTGGCCGGCCGGCGGTCGCTGCTGTGCCTGGACAACGCCGAGCACCTGCTCGACGGGGTCGCGGGCACGGTGGAGGACCTGCTGCGCGCCTGCCCGCGGATCACCGTACTGGTCACCAGCCGGGAGCCGCTCGGCGTACCCGGGGAAATGGTTCTGGGGGTTCCGCCCCTGTCCGACGATGACTCGCTGTCGCTGTTCGTCGATCGGGCGCGCCTCGTGCAGCCCACGTTCGCGCTCGACGAGTCCAACGAGGCGGCCATCCGCTCGATCGCGGCGCACCTGGACGGGATACCGCTGGCGCTGGAACTGGCCGCGGCGTGGGTGCGCACCCTGACGCCCCGGCAGGTCGAAGCGGGCCTGGACGACCGGTTCGCGCTGCTCGTGCGCGGGCCCCGGGGCGCACAACGCCGGCAGCGCACCCTCCTCGGATCCATCGACTGGAGTTACGCGCTGCTGGACGAGGCCGATCGCGTGGTGTTCCGGCGGCTCGCCGTGTTCGCCGGGACGTTCGGGCTCGACGCGGCGCAGGCGGTCTGCGCCGCCGACATCCCGGCACTCGGCCGGCTGGTGGACAAATCGCTGGTGGTGGCGGAGGTACGGGCGGACGCGTCGCGTTACCGGATGCTGGAGACGATCCGCACGTACGCCGCGGCCCGTCTCGTGGACGCCGAGGGCGACACCGCGCTGCGCGGCCGGCATCTCGCCTGGTACCTGCGTTTCGTCGAGGCCGCGGAGGGCGACCGGGAGAGCGACGCCGACGGGTGGCGGCAGGCGCTCGTGCTCGAGTACGACAACCTGCGCGCGGCCCTGGACTGGAGCCTCGCCCACGAGGACCCGCGGGCCGGCCGCGAGCTGGCCGCGTCCCTGGCCTGGCTGTGGCATTCCGACCGGCGCGGCCGGGAGGGCATCGGCTTCCTGCGGCGCGCCGTCGACCGCGTGCCGGGCGAACGCTCCCTGCTGCAGGCCCGGCTGATGACCGGTCTCGCCCTGGTCGCCGACACGGCCGGCCCGCTCGACGTCGAGCGGGACGCCGCCGCGCGGGCGCTCGAGCTGGCCACCGGGGCCGGCGACGAGGGACTGCGCGCGCTGTGCCTGAACCTGCTGGCGGTCGGCTCGTTCTACACCGACTTCGACGAGGCGTGGGAGCTGTGCGAGCGGGCCCACGCCGCGGCCCGGGCCGGCGGGAACTCCTTCGTGCTCGGCGGCGCCCGCGCGCTCCAGGCGATCATCCTGCACCTGCGCGACCGGCACGACGAGGCCGAGGCGATCGTCGACGAGCCGGTCCGGCGGCACCTGCGACAGCACCGGGGCGTGCTGTCCACGCTGCTGACGTACCAGGCGGAGGGCGCCCTGGCCGGCGGCGACCCGGGCCGGGCGGCGGACCTGGCCGCGGAGGCGCTGCTGGTCGCCGAGCCGCTCGGCGACTACCTCCGGGTCGGGATGGCCCGCTCGGTGCTCGCCCGGATCAGGGCGGCGACCGGCGACCTCGCCGGGGCGACCGAGGTGATCGGCCCGGTGCTGCGCCTGGTCGAGGGCGCCGGGGACGAGGTGTTCATACCGGGTCTCGACGACGCCGTGGCGGTGCTGGCGATGTGCCGGGACGACCCGCCGGCCGCCGTCGACGCGTTGCGGCGGGCGGCCCGTTCCACCGACCGGGACGCCGCGACCTGGCTCGCCGCGCGGGCCCTCCCCCGGCTCGGTGCGGCGCTGGCCGCCACCGGCCGTCCCGGCGAGGCGGTGGCGGTGCTCGACCGGGCGGTCGAGGTCGCTCGCCGCCTGCGGATGCCCGGGGCGCTGGCCGAGGCGTACGCCGCCCGGGCCGAGCTCGCCGCCGCCGAGCCGGACGGCCTCGCCCGGGCGGTCGAGCTTCACCACGCGGCGCTGACCATCCGGGCGGACCATCGGCTGCGCGCGGATCAGCTCGACAGCCTCGAGGCTCTGGCCCGCGCCGGTGCGGCCATCCAGCCGGCGCCCGACGACGTGCGGATCCTCTGCGCGGCCGGCTCGGCCCGCGCGGCCCTGGGCCTTCCGCGCCGGGCCGACCAGCAGCGGGCGTACGACGAGACCGCCGGCGATCTGCGGCGGGCGCTCGGGGCGACCGCGTTCGACCGGGCCGCGGCCGAGGGCACGCGGCTCACCCTCGATCAGGGCGTCGCCTACGTCCGGCGGGCCCGCGGCCGCCGGCGCCGCCCGGCCGCCGGCTGGTCCAGCCTCACGCCGACCGAGCTCGCGGTCGTCGGCCTGGTCGCCGAGGGCCTGACCAACCCGCAGATCGGCGCCCGCCTGCTGATGAGCCGCGGCACGGTGAAGACCCACCTCGCGCACGTCTTCACCAAGCTCGACGTCACCAACCGCGCCCAGCTGGCCGCCGCCGCGATCGCCCGCGGGGCATCCATCTAGCGGCGTACATACAGCAGGCCCACAGGGGTTCCTAAGAAAGCGGCGGTAGACCGGAGTCGTCAGCGCGAATTCGGCGGCTCGGGAGGCGACCTCCGGTGACCATTCCTGAACAGTTCACCTACGCACCCCAGCCGGGCGGGTGGCCCCCGCCCGAGCAGTGGCAGCAGTACCCCTATCAGCAGCCGGCCCCGCCGCCCCCGCGCAAACGGCATCACGGGCGGATCGTGGCGGCGGTCGGCGGCGGCATCGCGGCGGTCGTGCTCGCCGGGGCCGGCGGGTTCGCCGCGGGCTGGTCGTTGCACCCCGACGCGGCGGCATCGTCGTCGTCGAGCAGCGGCTATTTGTCGCCGTACCTGCCGTTGAACCCGGACAATTCGGGCGGCGGCAGTGGGACGGACAACGGCGGGACCGGCAACGGCGGCGGCGTCGGGTCCGGCAACGGGTCCGGCTCGGGGGACAGTTCGGGCACGGCCGCGGGCGGGCCCACCGACAGCCAGATCTCGGCGGTCGCGACCAAGGTCGACCCGGCGCTCGTGGACATCGTCTCCGTGCTCGGCGCGCAGAACGCCGAGGCCGCCGGCACCGGCATCGTGATCGACTCGAGCGGCGTCATCCTCACCAACAACCACGTGGTCTCGGGCGCCACCAGCATCACCGTCACCGACATCGGCAACCAGAAGAGCTATCGGGCGGCCGTGGTCGGCTACGACCGTACCGGCGACATCGCCGTCCTCAAGCTCTCCGGCGCGTCCGGCCTGGCCACCGCCACCCTGTCGAGCACCCCGGTGACGGCCGGGCAACAGGTGGTCGCGATCGGCAACGCGGGCGGCACCGGCGGCACCCCCAGCGCCGTCGGCGGCGTGGTCACCGCGCTCGGGCAGTCGATCACCGCGTCGGACGAGGCGTCCGGCGCGTCCGAGAAGCTCACCGGGCTGATCGAGGTCAACGCCGCCATCCAGGCCGGCGACTCGGGCGGCCCGCTGCTGACCACCTCCGGTCAGGTGATCGGCGTCGACACCGCGGCCTCGGCCGGGTTCCGCTACCAGGCGGCCGGCGGCGACGGCTACGCGATCCCGATCGGCACCGCGGTCGCCCTCGCCGACCAGATCCGGGCCGGCAAGTCGTCCGGCGTGGTGCACATCGGCGAGACCGCCTATCTGGGCATCGAGACCAGCGGCAACGGCTACGCGAACGAGTCCGGCCCGGCCGTGCTCGGCGTGGTCCAGGGCTCGCCGGCCGAGTCCGCGGGCCTCGCCCGGGGCGACGTGATCCAGTCGGTCGCCGGCACCACCGTGAGCGACGCTACGGCGCTGACCAACCTGCTCGATCGCTACCACCCCGGCGACAAGGTCAAGGTGAAGTGGACCGACGTCTCCGGCCAGTCGCACAGCGCCACCGTGAAGCTGGCGACCGGCCCGGTGGGCTGATCACCGTCGGATGCCGAAGGCCGCCCCGAGTGACGGGGCGGCCGCGGCGCATCCCAGCAGCGGAAGGCCCAGCTGCTCCTCGGTGAACCGCAGCGTCGAGCAGTGGGTGAGCGGCGCGGTGGTGGCGACGTGCCGGACGCCCGGGCCGATCACGAGGGTCGGGATGTGATTGCTGGTCGACGTGCCCTCGTCCCAGGTGACCACGATCGTGAGCCGGCCGGACCGGTAGTCGGGACCGGCCATGATCTGCGGCAGCCACCCGGCCAGCCAGTGGTCGCCGGCCGCGATCAGGTCACTCGGGCAGCCCGGGGCGCCGTGCATGTCGTCGCAGGCGTCGGGGCTGACGAACGCGAAGGCGGGCAGCGTCCCGGCCGCGACGTCGTCGTGCAGGGCGCCCGCGCGCCCGCCGCCGAGCGGCACCGCCCAGCGCCGGCAGTCGGCCCGCTCGCCCCGGTAGTAGGTGGCCGGCACGTGCCGCACCAGGTAGCGGCCGTGCCCGCGGAGCACGCAGGCGCCCGGCGCGGCCTCGGCATAGGCGCGCCACTGCCGCCCCGAGGCGGCGACCTGCCGGAACACGTTGTCGCCGGTCAGCCGGTGCGCCTTCGGGTCCTTGTCGTCGCAGATGCCGCCGGTGCCGCCGCTGGTCATCAGGATGTAGGCGGCGAGCGACGGGCAGTGCGCCGGGTAGCCGGCGTCGAAATGGGTGGCGGTGCCGAACACGGCGGCGACCCGGTTCAGGTACGGCGCGTGCGAGCTGCCGATGATCTGGTGGTAGCCGCGGTTCTCCTCGGCGATGATCATCACCTTGTGCCCGGCGTCCGGCGCCGGCGGCGAGGCGCTGACCGGCGACCGCGGGGCCGGCTCGCCCTGCGTGCAGGCCACGGCCGTGGTCGCCGCGATCATCAGGGCGGCAAGCCGGCCCAGGCGGCGTAACGGAGAGCTCATGCCCGCGGATGCTAGCCACGAAATCCTGAGAAAACGGTAAAAGCGCACAGCCCCACCCGCCGACCACGGACTCGACCACGGATCTCCGGGGCGCGTGGTCACTCCCCCGGGGACGACCGTGGGGACGACACGGCCGAGGGGGGAGTCGGGAAGGTGAGTACTCAGCTCGATGTGGACAGCTTCGTCCGGGCACGCCCGCGACTGTTCGCGCTCGCGCATCGGATCGTCGGCAACGTGCACGAGGCGGAGGACGTGGTGCAGGAGGTCTGGGTCCGCTGGCAGCGCACGGACCGGGCCGCGGTGCGCAACGCCGACGCGTTCCTGGCGACCGCGACCGTGCGGCTCGCGATCAACCTGGTGCGGAGCGCCCGGCGGCGGCACGAGACCTATGTGGCCATCGGGCCGGACCGCGAACCGGCCGGCGATGGCGATCCGCCGGCCGAGGCCGAGCGGCGGGAGACCATCGAACTGGCCGCCCGGCTGCTGGTCGAGCGCCTGCCACCGTACGAGCGAGGCGCGTACCTGCTGAGGGAGGGCTTCGCGTACCCGTACGGGAAAATCGCTCAGATCTTGCACATCGGCCCGGAGAATGCCCGCCAGCTGGTGTCGCGGGCCCGCGCCCGGATCGCGGCCGGGGTGCGCCGCCCGGCCGATTCGCCCCACCCCGGCCGGTTCGTCCGGGCGTTCGCCGCGGCCTCGCTCGCCGGTGAGCTCGCCGGCCTGGAAGCCCTGCTCGCGGCCGCGCACAGCGCCTACCGCAACGTCGCCGGGACCTCTAGTCTCGGGTCGGGGGGATCAAGGCGTTGCGGTCATGACGAGCGCGGGGGCACACGAGTTCCGCGACCGGCACCTCGAGCGTGCGGTTCTGAGCCGTGCGCTCCATGATGTGCGCGGGGGCGAGGGACGCGCGCTGCTGATCCACGGTGAGGCGGGGGTCGGCAAGTCGGTCCTGCTCGACCATCTCGCCGGGCAGGCGGGCGGGTTCCGGGTGGTGCGGGCCGCCGGGGTCGAGTCCGAGATGGAGCTGCCGTTCGCCGGCGTGCACCAGCTGTGCGCGCCGCTGCTGGGCCTGCGTGAGCGGATCCCGGGACCGCAGAGCGAGGCGCTGGCCGTCGCCTTCGGGCACAGTGCCGGGAGCCCGCCGGACCGGTTCCTGGTCGGGCTGGCCGTGCTGAGCCTGCTGGCCGCGGCGGCCGAGGACCGGCCGTTGCTGGCGGTGATCGACGACGGGCAGTGGCTCGATCAGGAGTCGGCGCGGGCGCTGACGTTCGCCTCGCGGCGGCTGGTGGCCGAGCGGATCGGCATGATTTTCGCCGTACGCGACCCGGTCGCGACCGCGGTCTGGCGCGGCATGCCGGAGCTGCCGGTCGGCGGGCTGGCCGACGACGACGCCCGCGCGCTGCTGGACTCGGCCGTGCCCGGGCGGCTCGACGATCGGGTCCGGGACCGGATCGTCGCCGAGACGCGCGGCAACCCCCTGGCCCTGATCGAGCTGCCGCGCGGGCTGACCGCGGCCGAGCTGGCGGGCGGGTTCGGGCTGCCCGACGCGCAGCCGATGGCGAACCAGATCGAGCGCAGCTTCGCCCGGCGGGTGCGGTCGCTGCGGGCGTCGACCCGCAAGGTGCTGCTGACCGCGGCGGCCGAGCCGCTCGGCGACGCGAGCCTGCTGCTGCGGGCGACCCGGTTGCAGGGCCTGCCGATGAACGCGGGCGCGCCGGCCGAGGCCGCCGGGCTGATCGAGCTGGGTTCGCGGGTGCGGTTCCGGCATCCGCTGGTGCGCACGGCGATCTACCGGTCGGCGACACCCGCCGACCGCCGCGACGTCCACCGGGCCCTGGCCGAGGCGACCGACCCGGCGGCCGACCCCGACCGGCGCGCCTGGCATCGGGCGCACGCGGCGGCCGACGCCGACGAGGACGTCGCCGCCGAGCTGGTCCGCTCGGCCGACCGGGCCCAGCGCCGCGGCGGCATCGCGGCGGCGGCCGAGTTCCTGCGGCGGGCGACCGAGCTGACGCCCGACCCGGCGACCCGGGCGGTGCGCGCGCTGGCCGCGGCCGGGGCCGAGCTGCGCTGCGGCGCGTTCGAGATCGCGCTGAAGCTGCTGCTCACCGCCGACGACGGGCCGGCCGGCGAGCTGCACCGGGCCCGGGTGAACCTGATGCGGGCCCAGATCGCCTTCGCCTCCGGGCACGACGCGGCCGCGCCGCGCCTGCTGCTGGAGGCCGGCCGCCGGCTCGAGCCGCTGGACCTCGACCTCGCCCGCGACACCTACCGCGAGGCGATGGGCGCGATCATCTTGGCCGGCGGGTCGGAGGGCCCGGCCGCGGTGGCGCGGGCGGTGCTGGCGGCGCCGAAGCCGGCCCGGCCCCGGCCCGGCGACCTGCTGCTGGACAGCCTCGCGGTGGCCCGCCTGGAGGGGTACGCCGCCGCGATTCCGCAGGTGAACGAGGCGCTGGCGGCGTTCGGCGACGACCACGGCTCGGGCCCGGACGAGCAGTCCTGGCTGTGGCTGGCCGCGGTCACGGCGGCCGACGTGTGGAACGACGAGGGCTGGGCGACGCTGTCCGAGCGGCACGTGCGGGTCGCCCGGGAGGCGGGCGACCTCAGCTCGCTGCCGCTCACCCTCAACTCGCTGGCGTACGTGCGCATGGTCGCCGGCGACCACGCGGCGGCGGCCTCGCTGATCGCCGAGATCCAGGCGATCGGTGAGGCGACCGGGGTGGCGCTGGTGTCGTACGGCGCGGTGTCGCTGGCCGCCTGGCGCGGCGACGAGGCGCTCGCGTCCACGTTGATCGGCACGAGCCTGGCCGACGCGGCGGCCCGCGGCGAGGACGCCGGCGCCATGGTCACCCGCTGGGCGCAGTCGCTGTTGCTGAACGGGCTGGCCCGCTACGGCGAAGCCCGGACGGCGGCGGAGGCCGCGGCCGCCTACCCGCTCGAGTCGGGCGTCGGCGGCTGGGCGCTGTCCGAGCTGATCGAGGCGGCCGTGCGCAGTGGCCGGCCCGGGGCGGCGGCCGGGGCCTACGACCGGCTCGCGGCGAAGACGCGGGCGGCGGGGACCGACTGGGGGCTCGGCCTGCTCGCCCGGGCCGGTGCGCTGCTGGCGACGGGCGACGCGGCCGAGGCCGGATACCGGGAGGCGATCGAACGGCTCGGGCGGACCCGCATCCGCTTGGAACTGGCCCGGGCCCATCTGCTGTACGGCGAATGGCTGCGCCGCGAGAACCGGCGCCTCGAGGCCCGCGGCCCGCTGCGTACCGCGTACGACATGCTGGCCACCGCCGGCGCCGCCGCCTTCGCCGACCGCGCCCGCCGCGAGCTGAGCGCCGCGGGCGAGCCCGCCGCCGAGCGCGCCACCCGCGGCGACGACGCCCTCACCCCGCAGGAGGGAAACATCGCCCGCCTGGCCGCGGCCGGCCTCACCAACCCGGAGATCGGCGCCCGGTTGTTCCTCAGCCCACACACGGTCGAGTGGCATCTGCGCAAGGTTTTCGCCAAGCTGGGCATCACGTCCCGGCGCCAGTTACGCCCGTCGGACGCGGACTAGGGAGCGTCGCGGGTTGGATCTGGGGGAAGCACGGGAACTGGCGCTCGGGCTGATGGCCCGGCATCGGCTCAGCGGGTGGCGGCTGACGTACGACAACGCCAAGACGCGGGCCGGGGCCTGCCGCTCGGACCGGCGCGAGATCGCCCTGTCCCGGCCGCTGATCGCGCTGTACTCGCCGGAGCAGGTCACCGAGATCGTGCTGCACGAGATCGCGCACGCGCTGGCCGGGCCCCGGCACGGGCACGACCGGGTGTGGCGGACGGTCGCGCGGCGCATCGGCTACTCGGGCGGGCGGTGCCTGCCCGCGGACGCGCCGCAGGTCGACGGGGCGTGGGTGGGCACCTGCCCGGCCGGCCACCGCACCACCGCCCACCGCCGGCCGGTGCGCGTGCGATCGTGCCCGGAGTGCTCGCCCCGGTTCGACCTCTCCGCCCGCTACACCTGGACCCATCGCGGCGCCCCGGCGGCGATGGACCCGCGCTACGAGGCCGAGCTCGCCCGGCTGCGCGACGGGGGCCGGCCCGAGCCCGCGCCGATCCCGGTGGCGGTCGGCGACCGGGTGCGGCTGACCGGGTCGGGCAAGTACGCCGGCCTGACCGGCACCGTCGAGAAGCGCGGGCGCAGCCGGTACCAGGTGCGCACGCGGGCGGGCCTGCTCAGCGTCGCCTTCACCGCGGCGCAGCCGCTCACTGCCCCCGAGTGACCGTTCTCGCCTGCTCGATGTGCCCGGCGACGGCGTGGGCGCCCTGCGCGACGGCGATGCCGTGCGCCTCGTCGAGGATGGCGAGCGCGTCCGCGCGGCGGTCCTGGGCGGCGGCGATGTAGGCCAGCCCGACCATGTTGGCGGCCACCCCGGACAGGTTCCCGATCTCGCGGCGCAGGCGGGACGACTCCTCGAGCCGCTCACGCGCCTCGTCGAGCCGGCCGGCGGCGTGCGCCGCGATGCCCAGGTGCCGCAGCGCCTCGGCCCGGGTCCGCCGGTCGCCGGCCTCGGCCGCTCGTTCCAGACAGGGCACGGCGGTCTCGTCGTCGCGCCGGATGAACTGGTGCAGGCAGCCGATCCAGAACAGGGCCTCGGCCTCGCCGCGGGAGTCGCCCAGCGCCCGGTACAAGGCCAGCGCGCGCTCGAACAACGGCAGCTCGGCGGGATCCTCGGCGCCGCCGGCCGCGGCCTGGAACCGGGCATGCAAGAGCCGGCCCCGCGCCAGCGCCGTGTCGGCCTCGACCGCGTCCAGATCGCGCTCGGCTTCGATCAGCGCGCCGGTGTCACCGCCGTACACCGCCCGCTCGAATGCTTCCCGGGCCCGTTCGATCCGGTCCATCGCCGCCCCCTCGTGATCGGCAGATCAGACCCTAGCCCCGCGGCGGCATCGGCGCGACAATCGAGGTCGATCGGGAGGTTGACGTGCCGCACACCGAACTGACCGCTCCCCCGCGCCGCCATCAGGACGCCCTCGCGGTGCTCAGCGCGACGCGCGGGGTGATCGCCCGGGGCTGGGTCCAGCGCACCTGGTACGCCGTGGAGACGCCCGCCGTCCGCCGCCTGCCCTTCTTGCCGGTACGCGTCGACCGCTCCCGGGTCGTCGGGGCGTGCCTGGTCGGGGCGGTCGTGCACGGGGCCTGGTTGCTGAGCCCGCGCAAGGAGTACGCGTACCCGGCGCTCGACGCCCTCTGGCACACGCTGTTCGACGTCACGCCCGGCGCCGATCCGGTCGGGCCGCTGGCGCCGCCGCTCGTGCGGGCCGCCCGGGTGCGCGACCTGACCACCTGGAACGACCGGGACTACCGGACCAGGGACGAGGTGCTGCGACTGGTCGACCGGTCGGCGGACCGCGTCGGCGCGCGTTACCGTCGACCCTCGTGGAGAATGATCACTGGTCCTTCGGTCCTGACCTGACCGTCCGCCGTGTCGGCTACGGCACGATGAAGCTCACCGGCTGGCCGCGCGGTGACCGGCCCGACCGCGACACGGCCCTGGCCATCCTGCGGCGCGCGGTCGAGCTGGGCGTCAATCACCTGGACACCTGCAACTACTACGCGCGCGACGGCGTGGCCGCGAACGATCTGATTCGGAGCGCTCTTCACCCGTACGCGCAAGACCTTGTCATCGTCACGAAGATCGGCGCCCTGGTCGAGGGCGACGACATCCACCTGCCGCCGGCCGAGCAGAAGGGCATGACCCCCGACGGTTTGCGCCGGGGCGTCGAGGCCAACCTGCGCTCGCTCGGCGTGGACCGGCTCGACGTGGTGAACCTGCGCCTGGGCGACCGCGGGCACGACGACGCCGGGTTCGCCACCGCGCTGGAGACGCTGATGGCCCTGCGGGCCGAGGGCCTGATCCGGCACCTGGGCATCTCGAACATCTCGGCCGGGCAGTTCGCCTTCGCCCGCACGGTCGCCGAGATCGTCTGCGTGCAGAACCTGTACAACATCGCCGCCCGCGACGACGACCCGCTGGTCGACGCCACCGCCGAGGCCGGCGTCGCGTACGTGCCGTTCTTCCCGGTCGGCGGCTTCCGCCCGGTGACCGCCGAGCACCTGGCCGCCGTCGCCGCCCGCCACGACGTCACCACGCCGCAGGTCGCGCTGGCCTGGCTGCTGGCCCGCTCCCCCAACATCGTGCTGATCCCCGGCACGAGCTCGCTGGCCCATCTGGAACAGAACATCGCGGCCGGCGACCTGAGCCTGACCGACGACGACCTCGCGCTGCTGGGATGACCTTCCGGCTGGCGGCGTACGCGGTGTGCATCTCCGGCGGGCGGGTGCTGCTGACCCGCCACGCCGGCACGACGTGGACCCTGCCCGGCGGCCGGGTCGAGCACGGCGAGGACCCGTTCGACGCCGTGCGCCGCGAGGTGGCCGAGGAGACCGGCTACCACGCGGAGGTCGACCAACTGCTCGGCGTCGACTCCCGGGTGATACCGGCGGCGGAGGCGCGGGCGGGGGCCGAGCACCAGAACGTCGGCGTCTTCTACCTGGTGCGGATCACCGGCGGCACCCTGCGGCCCGAGCCCAACCGGGAGACGACCGAGCCGTCGTGGGTGCCGCCGGCCGAGGTCGCCGGGCTGCGCCGGTCGTCGCTGGTCGACGTCGGGCTGGCGCTGGCCCGGACCCGGCCGGCGAGCGGCCACGTGCCGCCGGTCCCGGTCGGCGGCCTGATCGAGCACTGAGGTTCTAGCGACAAGCCCCATTGGCAATACGATTGCCCGGTGACGACCTCGGACCACCTGCACGACCTCGACGCCCTGGCCAGCCTCACCGATCCGGTGCGGCGGCAGGCCTACCACGTCGTCGCGGAGCTCTCGGCGGCGAGCGGGGCGGTCGGGCGGGACGAGGTGGCCGCGGCGCTCGGGGTCGGGCGCACGCTGGCCGCGTTCCACCTCGACAAACTGGTCGCGGCGGGGCTGCTCGAGGTCTCGTACGCCCGCCGGTCGGGGAAGACCGGCCCCGGCGCCGGCCGGCCCGCCAAGCTGTACCACCTCGCCGCCGGGGAGCACGCGGTCAGCGTGCCGCCGCGCGCCTACCGCACCGCCGCCGAGCTGCTCGCCGAGGCGCTCGAGCAGGCGGGCGCCGAGCAGGTGCTCTACGAGGTGGCGGAGCGGCACGGCACGCGGACGCCGGCCTGCGCCGACGTGACCGAGTTGCTCACCGGGCAGGGGTACGCGCCGGTGGCCGACGGCCCGGACCGGATCGAGCTGCGCAACTGCCCGTTCCATCGGCTCGCCGAGCAGTTTCCGCCGGTCATCTGCGGGATGAACCTCGCGATGGTGACCGGGCTGCTGGCGGGTTCCGGCCTGGACGATCGATGGGCCGCGCGGATGGATGCGGCGCCGGGCCGGTGCTGCGTCATCATTTCTAAAAAGTAGTTCCATTGACATTAGAACCGGGAGCTGGTGAGCTGGGCCCATGACCGCCTTCCACCTGGCCCAGATGAACACCGCCCGGCTCCGAGCCCCGCTGGAAGACCCCTCGATGCGCGACTTCGCCGAGGGCATCGCGCTGATGAACGACCTCGCCGACCGCTCGCCCGGCTTCGTCTGGCGGCTGGCCGGCGACGGCGCCGACGGCACGATCGCGGAGCCGGCCGACCCGAGCCGCATCTACACGCTTTCGGTCTGGAAGACCCCGGAGCAATTGCGGGCGTACGCCTACCAGTCGCACCACCTCGAGTACCTGCGCCGCCGCCGCGACTGGTTCGTCCCGCACGGACCGGAGGCGGCCCTGGTGCTGTGGTGGATCCCGGCCGGCGAGATCCCGACGCTGGGGCAGGGCATCGCGCGTCTCGAACGCCTCCGGGCCGGCGGTCCGGCGCCCGACGCCTTCACGTTCCGCGACGTGTTCCCGGCGCCGGAGCTCGCGCCGCGCTAGCTCGCCGGCCGGAAACTGGCGAAAACCAGGCGCAGGTCGGGCTGGGCGGCGCCCCATCCGGCATCGGAGGTCTGCCAATAGATCCCGTACGCCTGGTGCCGCGACGTGATCAGGCCCCGGTTGTTGACATGCTGCCGTACGCCCGACCGGTCGAAGGTGAACTCCCAGTCCGCGGCCTTGAGGAAGTAGTCGACGGACCTGATGTGAATCTCGTGGTACCCCGGGAAATCGCCGCGGGCGACCCGGTAGTCGGCCTTGCCCCGCCAGTCCGCGACCGGGTTCCACTGAGGGCTCTTGGTCTGGTCGATGCCGAGAACCCGCCCGCCGCCGCGGAAGTAGACGATGCCCCTCTCCTTGGAGTGCGCCCAGCCCTCGGGCACGTAGAGGGAGAACCCGGTGGGGTCGCGATAGTCGATCCAGCCGGCCGGCAGCGGCGGCCGCGTCTTCCCGCCCGCGGCGGCCGAGGCGACGGTGGCCTCGGTGGACGGCGCCGAGCCGGCCCCGGCGGACGGCGGTGCGCCGCCCCCGGTCGACGCCGACGCCGGGCCGGAGGGCGAGGCGGACGGCACGGGCGAGGCGGTTGGCGTCGTCCCCGCGATCGAATCGTTGCGATCCGGCCGGAGAGCGACCCACGCGATGCCCGCGGCAACGAGCAGCAGCACCACCGCGCCGATGAGGATCGCCCGGCGCGCCCGGCGGGGTCTCGGCCTCGCCGGCGTGGGCGCATCGAGCGCGGGCGTCTCGGACGTGCCGGGCACGGGCGGGGCCGGCGCGGGCGCGGGCGGCGCGGGCGCGGGCGGCGCGGGCGCGGCAGGCGCGGGCGCGGCAGGCGCGGGGGCGGTGGCGGCAGGCGTGTCGGCCGAGGCCGGGGCAGGGGCGGCCGCGGACATCGCGGCCTCCCACAGCAACCTCTCGGTCTCCTCGGCGCCGATGCGGTCGACCGGCGACTTCCGCAACAGCCCGTCCAGCGCCGGCTCCAGCTCCCCGGCCTGAGCGGGCGGCGGCGGCTCCTCGCTGGCGATCGCGGTGATCGTCTCCATCACCGAGCGCCGCGCGTACGGCGCGTGTCCCTCCACCGCCGCGTACAGCGTCGCCCCCAGCGACCACAGATCGCCGGCCGGGGTGCTCTCGCCGTCCATCACCCGTTCCGGCGCCATGTACTGCGGCGAACCGATGACCAGGCCGGCGCTGGTGTTGACGCTTTCCCCCTCGACCGACGCCACGCCGAAGTCGGTGAGCACCACCCGGCCGTCGGAGGCGAGCAGCACGTTCGCCGGTTTCACGTCCTGGTGCCGTACGCCCGCCGCATGTGCCGTGGTCAGTGCCGACAGCACCGCGAGACCGATCTCCGCCACGCGGGCGGGCGGCAGCGGGCCGTCCTCGTCCAGCACCTCCTGCAGCGAGCGGGACGGCACGTACTCCATGACGATCCACGCGCGCCCGTCCGACTCGAAGGCGTCGTAGATCTGGGCCACCGCCGGATGCGACAGCCGGGCCGCGGCCCGGGCCTCGCGCAGCATGTGCCGCCGCACCGAGGCGTCGGCCAGCTCGCCCGGCAGCAAAATCTCCTTGAGCGCCACGTCCCGGTCGAGGATCTCGTCCCGGGCCTGCCAGACGCGACCCATCCCGCCCGCGCCCACGGTCCGGCCCAGCCGGTACCGCTCGTGCACGAGGACCGGGCCGGCAGTCATGCCCGGCGATGTACCCGGTCCCGCCCCGGTTGACTCCTATGCGAGCAGGGCGCCGCCCTCGACGGGCAGGATCGTGCCGGTCGTGTAGGACTGGGCCATCAGGTAGAGCACGGCCTCGGCCACATCGGCGACCTCACCCGGCCGGCCGAGCGGCACCAGTTTCGCCGTCTCGGCGTACAACTGCTCGACTCCCTCCCCCGCACCCCACATCGGCGATCGGGTGACGCCGGGTTTCACCGCGTTGACCCGGATCGGGGCCAGCTCGACCGCGAGTGCCCTGGTCAGCGACTCGACGGCCCCGCAGATGCTGGCCGCGACCGACCAGCCCGGGGTGGGACGGTCTCCGGCCGTACCCGTGGTCAAGGTGATGGAACCCCGCGGCCGCAGGTGCGGCAGGACCGCGCGCACCGCCGCGAGCGCGCCGAAGTACCGCAGCTCGAAGAATCCGTGCGCCCGGCCGAGGTCGAAACCGGCGAGGGGCATCAGCGAGAGCGCCTCCCCGGCCGTGTAGACCAGGTGGTCGACCGGGCCGATGCCGCCGAGGACGCGCGCCACCGCGTCGGGATCGGTCAGATCCGCGGCGAGGCCGGTCACGCCGAGGCGGTCGGCGGCCTCCTGCGGCGAGCGCGAGACGACCACGACCGAGGCGCCCCGGGCCCGGGCGGCTTCCGCGGTCGCGTACCCGATGCCCGAGCTGCCGCCGAGAACGACCACCCGCTGATTGTCGAAAGATGTCATGCGTCCACGCTGCGTCCGCCGGCGGCCGATCGTCCAAGACCTCTTTCGCCGCCTGTAATACCCTGATGGCATCAGCGACGTCGACCTGCGCAAGCTTCGCTACTTCGTGGCCGTCGCCCGGCACCTGCATTTCGGCCGGGCGGCGACCGAGCTGCACATCGCCCAGCCGGTGCTCTCCCGGCAGATCCGGGCCCTCGAGCAAGAGCTTCATGCCGAGCTGTTCGTACGGGACCGGCGCCGCACCGAGCTCACCGAGGCCGGCCACCGGCTGCTCGCCGACGCGGAGCCGCTGCTGCGGTCGGCCGAGGCGCTGCGCCGCCGGGTCGCGTCCGCCGCCCGTTTCGTGGTCGCGTTCATGCCCGGCCTGATCGTCACCGACGCGGTCCGCCGGCTCGCCGGCGCGCATCCGGGCCTGACCGTGGACGTCCTGCGCACGAGCGTGGCCGACCAGACCGAGGTCCTGCACGACGGCCGCGCCGACGCCGGCTACCTGCGCCTGCCGGTCGACCAGCGCGGCCTGACCCTGCGCCCGCTGGTCACCGAGCCGCGCGTGGTGGTCGTGCCGCGCGAGCACCGCCTGGCCGGCAAGGAGTCGACCGGCATCGCCGAGCTGGCCGGCGAGCAACTGCTCCAGGATCCGGCCGCCGTTCCCGAGTGGCGCGGCGCCTACCTGGCGGTGGAGGAGAAGCTCGAGCACGTCGCCGCCGGCCGGGGCGTGGTGATCCTGCCGCTCTCCACCGCGCGCTTCTATACCAGGCAAGATCTTGCGCACGTACGCATCGACGACATACCCGACAACGAGGTGAGCCTGGCCTGGGTCGCCACCCGCCACGACCGGCTGCTGCACGAGTTCGCCGACCTGGCGCTGCGCTTCCCGCCGCTGTGAGGCGATGATACGAACCATGAATACGCCCCGCCGCCTGTGGTCCCTGTTCGAGCCGCTGCACGCCGTCACCTACTTCACGCCCCAGGCCGCCGAGGCCTTCGAGGCGGCCGGCCTGACCGGTTTCTGGCGGCGCTACTTCGCCGGCCGGGCCGCCGCGCTCGGTGCGGTCGGCCCCGGCCCGGTGACCGCGGCGTTCTTCGGCTTCGCGCCGGCCATGGTGTCGCGGGCGTTCCCCGGTGTGTGGTCGCGCATCACTCCGGCGGCCGCGCTCGAGGCCCGCGAGGCGGGCGCCGTTGCCGCCCTGACCGGCTTGTTCTCGGGCCTGCCCGCGGCCTCCGTGGCCGACGCTGCCGACGCCTTGGAGGCGGCCGCTCGCCACCTGGACATTCCCGGCCGGGTGCTGTCCGCCGCGTACGCCGACCTGCCGTGGCCCGAGTCGCCGGTCGGCCGCCTGTGGCACGCGGCGACGCTGCTGCGGGAGCACCGCGGCGACGGCCACGTGGCCGCCCTGCTGACCACCGGCGTGGACGGCTGCGAGTCCCTGGTCTGGCGGGTCGGCGTCGACGGCGAAACCCTGCGCGAGGTGACCCAGCCGGCCCGGGGCTGGACCGACGACGAGTGGCAGGCCGCCGCCGACCGCCTCCGGTCCCGCGGCTGGCTGGCCGCCGACGGCAAGGCCACCGACGCCGGCCGCGCCGCCTACGACGAGGTCGAGGCCCTGACCGATCGCCTGGCCGCCGGCCCGTGGGAGCGCCTCGGCGCGGCCGGGACGGAACGCTGCGCCAGGCTGCTGGTGCCGCTGGCCGAGCGGGCGTGGACGGCCCTGCCCGACGACAACCCGATCCCGCTGCGCCGCCCGGTCTAGGCGCTTCCGATCACCGCCAGCAGCTGCAGCTTCTCGTAGCTCTCGCTGCCGGGAACGGCCGTGTAGACGAGAAGCGCGTGCGCCTGGTCCGGGTCGAGCAGCGACTGGCAGGTCACCTCGACGATGCCGACCTCCGGGTGGACGAACCGTTTGACGTGGCTGTAGCGGATGCCCACCTCGTGCTCGTTCCAGACGGCGCGGAACTCCTCGCTGCGGGCCATCAGCAGCTGCTGCAGGTGCGCGGCCCGGGATTTGGGGCCGCGCACGGCGACCGCCTGGCGCAGCCCGGAGGCGAAGACCCGGGAGTGCAGCTCGTGGTCGTCGGGGTGGTAGCGGTCCCGGAACGCCGGGTCGGTGAACCACCGGTAGCCGATGCTGCGGTCCGGCCCGGTATATCGCGTCTGGTCCCCGGTGAGGGCGACGCCGAACGCGTTCTGGCGCAGGGTCTCGCCCAGCTCGGTGACCACCTCGGCCGGGGTGTCGTCCAGCCGGTCGAGGATGCGCAGCAGGCCCGGGCTGATGTGCTCGCCGCTGCCGCCCCGGGTCGGCGGATGGTGCCCGGCCAGGCGGAACAGGTGGTCGCGCTCGTCCACCGACAGGTGCAGGCCCTGAGCGATCGAGGCGACCATCTGCTCGGACGGGTGCGGCCCGCGCTCCCGCTCGAGCCGGCTGTAGTAGTCGGCCGAGATGTGGCACAGCGTGGCGACCTCTTCGCGGCGCAGCCCGCTCGTGCGGCGCCGCTGCCCGCGCGGAAGACCCACGTCCTCGGGCTGCAGCGACTCGCGGCGGCGGCGCAGGAACTCGGCGAGCCCGGCCCGGTCGATCATCAACGGCTTCTCCCCCCGGTTTCCCGTTTCTACCACCGGCCGCGAATCGCAGCCTCGGATTGTCGATCCCCCCATCCGGCCGCGCCTTGGGTGGGATCGACAGGCCGTGGATAGCCCGTGGTCCGGGTGCGACCTTCGACGCAGGACGCCGATTCGTCAGTTCGTCGACTAGGAGCAGCGAGAATGGCACGCACCCGACCGGACATCACCCTCCCCGGCCTGACCGGAACGCTCGCGGTAGTGACGGGCGCCAGCGACGGCGTCGGCCTGCACCTGGCAACCCGCCTGGCCGAGGCCGGCGCCGAGGTCGTCCTGCCCGTCCGCAACCGCGCGAAGGGCGAGGCCGCCGTCGAGAAGATCCGCCGCCAGCACCCGCGGGCCGCGCTCTCCCTGCGCGACCTCGACCTGTCCTCGCTGGCCTCGGTCGCCGCCCTGGGCGCCACCCTGCGCGCCGAGAACCGCCCGATCCACCTGCTGATCAACAACGCCGGCGTGATGACCCCGCCCGACCGGCAGACCACCGCGGACGGTTTCGAGCTCCAGTTCGGCAGCAACCACCTGGGCCACTTCGCGCTGGTCGCCGAGCTGCTCCCCCTGCTGCGCGCCGGCCGGGCCCGGGTGACGTCGCAGATCAGCGTCGCCGCCAACCAGAACGCCATCAACTGGGCCGACCCGAACTGGGAGAAGTCCTACAGCGGCGGCCGCGCGTACAGCCAGTCGAAGATCGCCTTCGGCCTGTTCGGCCTCGAGCTGGAACGCCGCAGCCGAGCCGCGGGCTGGGGCATCACCAGCACGATCGCCCACCCCGGCGTCGCACCCACGAACCTGCTGGCCGCACGGCCGGAGCTGGGCCGGGCAAAGGACACCATGGGCGTACGGGTGATCCGCGCCCTGTCCCGCCGCGGCATCCTGCTCGGCACCCCCGAATCCGCCGCCCTCCCGGCCCTGCTGGCCGCCACCGCCCCCGACGCCGGCGGCCGCTTCTACGGCCCGAGCGGCCTCGGCCACCTCTCCGGCCCACCGGCCGAGCAGACGCTCTATTCCCGCCTGCGCTCCGAGGAAGAGGCCCGCCGCGTGTGGCAGCTTTCCGAGAAGCTCACCGGTGTCGTATTCCCGGCCTTTACGGAAGCGCAATGGCCGCCGGCGTCCGAAGACAAGTTCGTCTGAGCCGCCGTGAATTGTTCGCTCCCTTGAAGAGCCACCCGACCAGATATCACTGTCCGTGATTTCGGTCGAAGACAGTCATGGAACGGGCGTTGGAAGCATTGGCACATTCAACCGGCGAACACGCATTGTGCTGGTGAGACGCCCGTTGGGATCATTTAGGGAAGGAGAAACCGGGCCCGGAACTCTCCGCACAACCGGAAAGGTACGCGGAGACGTGACGGAGGAGAAATGAGATGTGGGCTGTTTGGCTCGCCTTGATGGCGTTCTTCAGCGCGGTCGTGGGCGCGGCAGCAGCCCTTCCGGCGTGGGCGGGAGGCAACAATCCGCCCGCGTCTGTCCTTGTGGGCGGGGGCGCATTCGCCCTTCTACTGGCCATCCATCACTACGTGACCAGCGGCGCGAAGCTCCCTTGAGCGCAGGAGCCCGGCCCTCCACGGAAAAGCGGGGGCCGGGCTCGCCCGGCGATGGCACGGCTGCAGCCGGAACTCTTCGGCGCCGATCGTGGCCCAGCAGAAGCCGATCACGGTGGCGGTCAGCACGACGGAGAGAAAATGGGGGCCTTGACGCCGAACGCGGCGAGGATGCCGGACGCCGCGGAGCCGAAGAGCCCGAACAGGCCGATCTGCATCAGCGAGTACGCCGGGAGGGCCACGAACGCGGCCCCGACGCCGATCACCCGGCCGAGGCCGTGCGAGATGTAGGAGTAGAAGGCGCCGGAGTTGACGATGTGCCGGCTCATCGCCACGAAGCCGACGGTGAAGAGGGAAAGGATTACCGCTGACATTGTGCGTCCGGAACTCTGGAGTGTGGACAGTCATGCGTCCGGCCGTTTGCCCGCAGCCGCAATACTCCCCACTACGGCGGACGCCCCTGGAAGGTGGCGCCGAGCATGGCCGGCTCGGGGGCGACGATGATCGCGCCGGAGCCCGGAGGTGCCGGCTGCTTCGCACGTGAGCGGCCGGCATTGGAGGAACTGGATCCACGGGTTGATCCTCCGCTGCCGGGATGCCTCGGCGTTCGGGCCGTGTACACGAACGAGGGACCAGAAGTGGGTACTTCTCGCATAATGCTTCTGGGCTGACCGAAGGCGGCGGCCGGGCAGGAACCGTCGACAGCCACGTCGTCGCAGCGTGATGAGTGGCCGAAGGCCGCAGTCATCACGGCGATGTTCACCCCAATCGCGGGAGTGCCCGGCGCACTCGCAGTAACAGACTGCCCTTGGCCCGTCGTGTTAATCGCTGCGGTGATGGCGATAAGCGGCATGGTTGCGCGCTGAGCGGGCGCACCGAGAGGAATGGCCCCCACCGTTGGCTTTACCCACGGTGTCGTCGCGCTCGACATCCGGATGTGCGGTTGTTGCTCAGCGGCCGGCCCAGGGCCAAGGTGGCCACATGGAGGAGTCCGTCGAGCACAGCCTCGAGGGCGGAAAGCTGACCGAAGGACTTGTCCGGGTGGGAGGCACCACGCGCCGGCCGGCTCATGACCGGTCCGCCTACGTGGACGCGGTCCTGCAGCACCTCGCCGATGCCGGCTTCCGCGGCGCTCCCCGTCCGCTCGGCTACGACGAGCGCGGACGCCAGATTCTGACCTTCGTCGACGGCGAGGTACCGGGCGCCGGCCCCTACCGGCTTTCCGACGCCCGAATCCGCAGTGCGGCGATTCTGATCCGCGATTTTCACGACGCGGCGGCAACGTCCCCCCTGCGCGCCGATCAGGAGACCGTTTGCCACGGGGACCTCGGCCCGCACAACACCGTCTTCCTCGGCGAGCGGGCGGTCGCTCTCATCGACTTCGACGCCGATCTGGGCCCAGGGCGGCGCGTGGACGACGTCGCGCATGCGGTGTGGTGTTTCGCGGACCTGACCGAGGCCGACGTCGCCGTGGCCGAACAGGCGCGCAAGGCGCATCTGATGTGCGACACCTACGGCGATGTCTCGGTCGAAGCCGTGATGGAGGCATTGACCGCCCGGTTCCACCGTGCCCGCGCTCAGCACCTCGCGCTCGAACGGCACGGCGGGGCACAAGTCTTCGAAGACCTATTGCGCTGGATGGACCTCCACGGCCGGCGCGTCGTCGCGGGTTGAGCCGGCTATGCGCCGGCTGGCGGTGATCCATCGGGTGAGCGTCGCCTCGGCCGCTCCGGTGTCGATGGCATCGGCACACCGGGCCGCGGCGGCGGCGAACCGATCGAGCGGAGGCGTGTCACGCTCGCCGGAAGCGACCAGGGCAGCGGCGGCGTTGAGAACCACAACATCTCGGACCGGGCCGCGCTCACCGCGGACAACGGACCGGAGGGCGCCCGCGTTGGCGGCCGCGCGGCCGCCCCGCAGCGCGCCGGCGGGCGCCCGGGCGAAGCCCAGGTCTCGAGCATCGAGCCGGGTCGCCGTGACGGTTCCGCCGCGGACCGTCCAGATCCGTGACGTGGCCGAGGTGGTCAGCTTGTCCAACCCGTCATCCCCGCGCACGACCAGGGCGGATTGTCCGTGGGCGGCCAGCACGCCGGCGACGACCGGCGCCATCCGCGCATCCGCGACGCCCACCACCTGACACCGCGGATCGGACGGGTTGATCAGCGGGCCGACCAGGTTGAAGACCGTGGGCACGCCCAGCTCGCGGCGAACGGGCGAGGCGTGGCGCAGGCCGGTGTTGAATCTTGGTGCGTACAGGAACGTCACGCCCGCCTCCGCCGCTATCCGGGCGGCCTGTTCCGGTGTCAGGTCCAGCGGTATCCCGAGGTGCTCGACCAGGTCGGCGGCGCCGGCGGTCGACGATGACGCGGACCGCCCGCCGTGCTTGACCACCGTCACCCCGGTTGCGGCCGCAACGACGGCGGCCATCGTGGAGACGTTGACGGCGCCGGTGCCGTCACCGCCGGTGCCGGCGATGTCCACCGTCGCGCCGGCGACCGGCACGGCGGTCGCGTTGGCGCGCAGGGCCGTGACCAGGCCGGAGAGTTCGGCGGGGGTCTCCCCCTTGGCGCGCAGCGCGGTCAGGAAGCCGGCCATCTGGGCCGGCGTCGCCGTCCCGGAGATGATCTGGTTCATGGCCCACGCGGTCTGGGCGCTGGTCAGGTCTCCGCCGCTGAGCAGGCAGGAAAGAACGACCGCCCAGGACGACGTCGCGGATCTCGAGTCGGGCGCATCGCGGTGGGCCGCGGGGGAAGTGGTCGATGCCATGGCAGTCCTCGCACGAGAAGGCCCGGCGAGGCTGCGAGCTTCCCCAACGAAGACGGCCGCCTCATCGGGCGGCCGGGTGGGTTCGAACAGGTCAAGGGCCGCCTAGGAGACGGGCCACCAACCGGTCGAACGCATGATCATGCCCGGCACTCTAACATTCGCCCCCCAACCTTGACGCGATCATCGAGAATGGGGATCGGCGCCTTTCCTGATCTGATCTCGGGTGCGCCCAGGACGGCACCGGGAGGAAGTCGACGCATGATCGCGAGGCGGATCGCCACCCTGGTGACAACTCTGCTGGCCTTCGCCGGCATGGGCGCCTGCGGCAGCGCCACCACCCTCGAGGCGCGACGCAACGAACCGGTCGCGATCGCTCCGAGCCCGGCGAGTGGCGCGCGAACGATGCACGCCACCGCCCAAGCGGCCGCGGGCGTGAACCATCTGCCGTACGCCTTCCGGCTCCCGCCGGACAGCCAGGTCACGACGCTCTCCGACCACGAGTCGGGCGCCTCGTTCACGCTGACCGCGCCGGACCCGGAGGCGGTGCTCGCGTTCTATCGACGCGAGCTGCCCCGGGGCGCCTTCACGATCGTCGCCGACCGGGCCGGAGCGGAAACGACCAGCCTGGCGTTCCGGAACGCGGACGGCTGGGCCGGCGAGATCTACGCGACGCCACGCTGGGTGACGGTCGCGGTGCGGCGCGCCTGAACCCCGGGTTGACGGGCTTCCGGCCGCGTTCGTGGTCGCCTACGCTGATCACACCGAATGCGAGCTTGTCGCCCTGCGGCCCCGGGTGGTGACAATGACCGGGATTTGGGCCCGGGTCGATCCCGGCAGGGTCCGCGAACACGTCATCGACGCCAACGACGGGATCATCGCGTCGGCCGGGATCGTCGAGGGTCTGCTCGGCGCCGGGGCGGGCAGCGCGATCCTGCTCGTCGGCTCGCTGGCCGCGATGGTCGGCGGCGGGCTCGCTCTGGGCGGAATGCGGTACGCCGAAACGGCCGACGAGCGCGACGTCCAGCAGGCGACACTCGAGGCCGAACGTCGCCGGATCGCCTTGACGCCGGCCGAGGAAGAGATCGAGCTGGCCGAGCTCTACCAGGCGAGGGGACTCTCTCCGGAGCTCGCCCGCGCCGTGGCCGCCGAGCTGAGCGCGAGCGACGCGCTGGCCGCGCACGCCGAGGCCGAGTACGGCATCGTGCTCCGCGACCGCCCGGCCACCCCGTGGACGAAAGCGGTGATCGCGGGGCTGGCGTTTGCGCTCGCGGCCGGCGTCCCCCTGCTGGTGATCCTGCTGACCCCGCCGGCATGGCGCAGCGCCGCGACGATCATGGCGGTGGTCGTGGCGCTGTCGCTCACCGCGCTGGTGATCGCCACCCTCGGCGGCACGAGCGTTCCCCGCACCCTGCTCCGTACCGTCTCGATCGGCGTGGCCACGATGCTGCTGACCTACCTCGGGGGCTTGCTGTTCGGCTGAACTCCTCGCGAGGTTTTGCGGTCAAGGCCGGAAGCTCGCCGGTCGACGGCTGGACGTTCCGGATGTCAGGTCGCGAGAGCGCGCGCGAACCCGCCGATCATCGCCGGGCCGAGATTGCTCACGCTCACCCGGATCGTCGACCGGTCGGCGGGCAGGAACGCGGTCCCCGGCATCACCAGCGTGTCGTGGCGGAGCACCAGATCGCGTACCACATCGTCGGTGGATCGGTCCGGGAACGGGTGCCGCAGCCAGGCGAAGTAGCCCCCGATGCCGAGCAGTTCGTAGCCGCCGGGCCGCTCGGCCAGGGCGGCGGCGAGCAGGTCGCGGTGGCGAGCGATCTCGGCCGACCGCTCCGAACGCCACTGCCGCGCGTAGGTCAGCCCGGCCCATGCCGCTTCCTGGCCGATGCGCGGCGCGCACACCGCGACGCAGTCGAGAAGCTTGCAGATCTCGCGGTTCAGTGCCGCCGAGGCGACCACCGCGCCGACCCGATAGCCCGGGATGGCCAGATCCTTGGAGAACGAGTGCAGGCTGACCACCGTACGGTCCCAGCCCGGCTCGCCGAGCAGCCGATGCGCCGGCGCCGTGGTGTCGCGGAAGGACCGGTACGTCTCGTCGAGGATCAGGGCGATGCCGTGCCGTTCGGCCAGCTCCGCGAACGCGGCGATGCCGTCCGGGTCGATCGTGACCCCGGTCGGGTTGCCCGGGGTGACCAGCAGGATCGCCCGGGTCCGGGTGGTGATCAGCGGCTCGGCGTCGGCGGCCCGGGGCACGAGGCCGGGCCCGGGCTCGAGATGGACCGGCCGGATGCCGTTGAGCCGCAACCACATGTCGTGGTTGAAGTAGTACGGAAGGGGCAGCACGATCTCGTCGCCGGCGTCGGCCAGCGCCGACGCGACCAGGCTGAACGCCTGATTGCAACCAGCCGTGATCACGACTTGCCCCGGTTCGACGACCCCCGCATAGTCATGGCTCAGCTCGGCCGCGAACGCCGCGCGCAGCTTGGGCAGTCCCGGCACCTCGGTGTAGCGGCCGCCCTCGGCGTCGCGCACGACCCGCGCGAGGTGCTCGGCGACCTCGGGCGCCGGCGGGTAGGGCGGGGACGCCTGGGCGAGATCGAGCGGCGGCGGCGCGCCCGGGCCGCGCAGCTCCAGCAGGTCGTACGCGGCGGTGATCGGCGAGTCGATCTGATCGAGAGTCCGCTTGCTCAGCCGCACCGCTCAAATGTAGTCGCGGTCGGGCGACCGGATGTTCGTAGCTCTTCCACAGGTGCCGCAGAACGTTCTGCCAGGGCCGGCCACGACAGTGTGGCCCATGTCAGCGCGCTTCGACCTGCGACGTCCCTCGGTGGCGCTCAACGCCGTCCTCGCGGTCGCGGCCGACGGGGCACAGACGGGGGCAGCGGTTCCGGCGGCGGCAGCCTGAGCGACGCGGGCGGATCCGGCCAATCCGTAACCGTCCAGGGCGCGACCGGCACGGACGGCAGCGTGACCGCCACCTCGGTCAAAACCGAGGAGAAATGACCGGGGAGAAACAGCAGCCGCGGCCGCCCGGCCCGGGACGCCTAGCATGGTCTCGATGACTACTCCTGAAACGCCACTGGACGACCTCCCCACCGGCCAGGAGCGAGTCGAGGAGGCCCTGCGGCTGCTGTCCGGGCCGCCGGTGGAACTCGGCGTGGCCGTCAAGAAACTCAGCCGTGGCAGCGGTGTCTACGCGTGGTGGGCTGCTCCTTCGGTCCTTCCCGACCTGCCCGGACCGGCGAACGGGAGCGCGCCGTCGCTGCGGCTGCTGTATCTCGGCCGGGCGACGAGCCTGCGGGGCCGGATCCTGCGCAACCATCTGAGGCGTTCGGGCAGCTCAACGCTCCGCCGTACGCTGGCCGGGCTTCTTGTGTCCGAGGGCTACCGGACGACCTGGACCGATCGTGTCGTCCTGATCCCCGGGGACGAGACGCGGCTGACCGCGTGGATGTACGCGCACCTGCGCTTGACCTGGGCCGAGGACGCGGAGCCGGCGACCGTCGAGGCCGACCTTGTCCGGCGTCTGCACCCGCCGCTGAACGTGCACGGCGTCGACCCCGTACACGTCCAAGCGGCCGTGGTCGCCGCCAAGAACGCGTACGACACCTCGGCCCGCCCGGCGGCGAACGTACTCGAGTAACCCCGCCAGGCCCTGAGAACAGGGCGACGGCGAGGCTGGCGGTTGCCGGACCGAGTCCGACCATGGCCCGCAGCCGTGAAGCGATGACCGAGCCGGCGACGCCACCGATCCCCACGGTGGACAGCAGGACGCCGATGACGCACCGCCGTCAGCTACACCTGACAACCTCACCAGGGTCCGCGGCCCGCCGATCGGGCCGCGGCGCTGTCGAGGAGTGAGAGTTCCACACTCTGGAATGTCTCGGTTCTCCTAGTTACCTTCCGGTAACCCAGGCTTAACGATGGAGGCCGGACATGTCGGTACGCGCCCGCATCCCCGCCATCTTGTGCGCCGTCACGCTGGCCGGAGTCGGCATCGCCGCCCCGGCCCGAGCGGACCGCGGCGTCGAGATCCCCGCCTTCTACACGCCGCCGGCGACCCTCCCCGCCGCCGACGGCGCTCTCGTCCGCACCGAGCCCCTCCCCCTCGCCCTCTCCCTGCCCGGCATCAACTCCCGCCTGCCCGGCAGCGCGACCCGCATCATGTACAAGTCCACCGACGAGAACGGCCGCCCGGTGGCGGTCACCGGCTCCTACCTGGAACCGGCCGCGAGCTGGACCGGCCCCGGCCCCCGCCCGCTGGTCGTGCTCGCGCCCGGCACGATGGGCCAGGGCGACCAGTGCTCGACCTCGCTGGCCCTGCAGCGCGGCCTCGTCGTCGGCGCCGACCAGGGCCAGACGACGATCTCCATCGGGTACGAGATCCTGGCCATGTACCGCCTGCTGGCCAAGGGCATCGCCGTCGTGCAGACCGACTACGTCGGGCTGGGCGCCACCGATCGGCTGCACACCTACGTGAACCGGGTCGACGAGGCCCACGCCGTCCTCGACGCCGCGCGCGCGGCCAAGGCCCTGCCCGGCGCCACGATCACCGCCCGGTCGGTGGTCGGCCTGTACGGGTACAGCCAGGGCGGCGGGGCTGTTGCCGCGGCCGCCGAACTGCAATCGACGTACGCGCCGGATGTGCTCTTGAAAGCCACCTATGCCGGCGCCCCACCCGCGAACCTGGCCGACGTCACCAAGGCGATCGACGGCACCGAGCTGGTCGGCGCCCTGGGCTGGTCGGTCAGCGGTTTCGTGCAGTCCGACCCCGAGCTGCGCCCGCTGGTCGACAAGTACCTCAACGACGCCGGCCGGGCCGCGCTGAAGGACCTGTCCACGATGTGCGTCGGTGACGCTCTCTTCGGGTACGCCGGCAAGCGCAGCACGGGCTGGACGACCAACGGCGAGTCGGTCGGCGACATCATCGCGGCCGAGCCCGTCCTGCGCGCCTACATCGACGGCCAGCTCATCGGCGCCCGGAAGCCGACCGGCGTGGTGCGGGTCGCCACCGGCGTGGCCGACAACCTCGTGCCGCACGGTCAGGCCCGCACGATGGCCGTGGACTGGTGCAAGCGGGGCGGGAACGTCGTCTACGCCCCGATCCTGCTGCCCGACGCCCTCGACCCGCTGATCAACCACTTCGGACCGCTGCTCGCCGACCAGGGCACGGCGATCGACTGGCTCGCCTACCGCCTGGCCGGCGTCCCCGCCCTGTCGACCTGCGGGGTGATCAAGCTGCAGCCCTGACCGCGCCCGGCACCTCGACCGGGAGCGCGAGGACCTTTCCGGTACGGGGCCCGCCGGTCAACCGGCCGAGGTTGTCGGTGATGCCGTCGGCCGGGCGCCATTCGGCGGTCAGGATGAACAGGGTCCGCCGGTCCGGACCGCCGAGGGCAAGCGCGAACGGCGCCCGGTTCTCGTCGAGCTCGACGCGTTGCCGGACCTCCCCGCCCTCGGCGACCCGCACGACCGCCGAGCCGCCGGTGGAGACCCAGATCGCGCCCTCGGCGTCGAGGCAGATGCCGTCCGGGCCGACGCCGTCGGCGAAGACCCGCCGGTTGGTCAGCCCGCCGTCCGGCTCGATGTCGAAGGCGGTGAGGAGCCCCGCGAACGACTCGGCGATGACCAGCGTCCGGTCGTCGGGCGTGACGACCATGCCGTTGGGGAACTGGATGTCATCGGCGACCTGGCGAACCCGGCCGTCCGGGGTGACGAGCTTGATGTAGCCCGGCTTGGGGGCCTCACCACCGGCGAAGTCGAAGTCGGCGCCGTTGACGTACGTGTGGCCGCGCCCGTCGACGACGATCTCGTTCCCGCCCTGCTCGGCGTGGACGGCGAACGACCCGTCCGGCGCCCGGCGCCACAGCTTGTCGCCGGTGACCAGCAGCGTGCCGTCGGGCAGCCAGTCGATCGACCAGCCCATCAGCCGCTGATCCGGCGCCGGGAAAGCCTCCGTTCTGCCGTCCAGGCCGACGGCCACGATCTGCTGCTCGATCCAGTTGCAGAACCACAGCCGGCCGTCGTGCCATCGGGGCGACTCGGGAATTCCCAGACCATCCAACAGAACTCTCGGTTCGGGCATCACGCCACCTTCCTCTCACCCACTACACGAATGGCGGCGCGCCCCGATCGACAAACCTCAGAAAACGTTGGCGGGAGACTCCAACGTGGCCTCGACGGTGGCGATCATGCGGACCACGTCGATCGCCTCCTGCTGGAACTCGAGCGCCACCACCTCGTACGGGTCGACGAAGTGCAGCGTGTCCGACGCGTCGGCGGTGATCAGCACGTACCGGTAGCCGCGCGGCGCGTTCGGCGCCGCCCGGACCTGCCAGGTCGCGTTGTGCAGAACGTTCTCGACGCGGGTCAGGAACGAGACGATGTCGTTCTGCAGGGTGATCCAGTCCGAGCTCTCGAACTCGGCGAACGGCATCTCGTCGATGTACCGCTGGAGGTAGGGGATCGCCGTCAGCGGGTCGCGCTCGGCGTCACCGAACGGCGCGCCGATCACCTCGACCACCGAGTCGTAGTTGTTGCGGTGATCCTCGCTCCAGCTCCGCAGAGTCTCCCGCGCGGCGTCGATCAGGTCGGGGTCAGTCACGAGAAGCCTCTCCTAGCCGTACTCGACGAAGATGATACCGGCGTCGGTCAGCTTCTGACGCAGCTCCGGACCGGGGCCCGCCTGCAGGAACACCCAGCGCGGATCGTAGGTCGGGTCCTCGTTGCGCTTGGCCACGTCCTTGGCGATCTCCTCGCGGAGATGACCGTTGAGCGGGACGGTGGCGGGCTGGCTCTCCTTCGAGCCGTCCGGCAGCGTGACCGTCTTCCAGTCCTTGTAGTGCTTGACCTCGATCGCGGTCGTGTTGCCGTTCGGCTCGTCCACGGGCGCGTCGACCTTGCGGCCGCCGGGCGTGGTGACCGGGAAGTCGGGGTCGTTGTTGGGGGTCACCGGGTAGTGCCGCTCGGGCCCGGCGCCGTACAGCTCGCGCGCGTACTCCTCGCCGATCGCGCCCCGGGAGGGCCCGCCGCGGGCGGCCCGGATCTGCGCGAGTGTCTTCGACGTGCGGCCCGGGGTCAGCGCCTTGGGCGTGCGCCCGGCGGGCAGTGCCGGTTGATAGCCGTTGCCGCCGGGGCGCGACGCTTCCAGCGCCTCCGAGGACATCGCGTGCACGTCGCTGACGCTGCCGGCGGGCCGGACCGAGGTGCCGCCGCCGTGATGCGTCGGCGACGAGCCGCCTTCACCTTCGCCCTCATGGGGATGGGAGGAGCCGCTGGTGCCGTGCGGGTGTGGTTTCGCCATCGCGCGGTCAGCCGTTCAGCAGCTTGGTGAGGTTGGTCAGGCTGGTGACCAGGGCGGTCGTGTAGGTCAGGATGCGGCCCGCCCACTTCACGACGGCGACCACGATCTGCTCGGCCACCACCGGGATGGTGACCACGAAGATCGCCTCGGCGGCCCAGACGATCACCCGCGCCACCAGGTCGGCGATCAGGTCGCGTACGAGCTGACGGGTGAAGTCGACCAGGTTGCCGGCCGCCTCGGTGGCCGCCGCCATCGCCGCCGCCGCGGATGCCAGGCCACTGATCCCGTCGATGTTGCCGGCCGCCATCCCGATGTACGCGTCGGCGGTCGTCCCGATCCAGTCCGGGATGTCGCGCGACACCGCGCCCTGCAGGTCGGTGGCGATGCCCTGGAGCGCGTCGGCCATGTTGCCCCAGGTCGCCGCGTGCTGCCGGACCCGGTCGGGCATGCCGGCGAGCTGGTCGAGCATCTCGCGCAGCGGGTCGAAGTACTCCATCGCCCAGCCGAGCCCGTTCGACAGCAGCGCGCTGAACGGGTCGAGCGCCGAGGACGCCACGTCGAGGGCCAGGTTTCCGCCGGCCAGCGCCTGGTCGACCCAGCTGCCGCCCTCGATCGCGTCGTGCAGGCCCTGGATGTTGTCGGCGATCGACGATCCGGTCCACGGCCGCCGGGTGGAGACCTCGTCCGCGATCAGCGAGCCGTCGCTCACAGCGCACCCGCCGCGCGCAGGGTGTCGGCGATGTTCTTGTCGATCTGGTCGTACTCCCCGGCGGTCGTGCGCAGCGCGTCGGCGAGCAGGGTCAAGTTCTCTTCCGCGTACGCGACCAGCCGGTCCTGTTCCCGGTGCCGGCCCTCGAGGATGTCCGAGATCCAACCGCAGAGCAGCCCGTACGCCGCCGAATCGCCCGTGATGAAGCCGCTCGCGGACTTGACCGCACCGAACTCGCCGCCCAGCTGCTCGATCCTGGCCGCGTGCCCCCGCAGCTGCTCGCTGACGACCTTGAATCCCTCCGCCACGGCCGCAGCGTAACAACTGGTGTCGATCCGAGCTGTCCCCCGGCGTCGTTGCGGGATGTTTCCGCTGCTCTCGGCGGGACGCCGGGCCGCCGGGCGACGCGCTACCGTGCGGTGATGGGGCAGGGGTTCCTGGTGCACGCGTCACACCTCGACGCGGTGCGCTCGCGGCTCGAGGCGGTGTGGTTCGCCCGCGAGCAGGCCGGTCACGACGAGGCGGCGTTCGGGCGGGACTGCGGCTGGATCCTCACCGGCCTGCGCGACCGCCACGTGCGGTATCAGGAGCTCATCTCGTACGTCGAGCAGTCCCTTCAGGAGATCGTCCGGAACCTTCCTCGCGTCGCCGGTGGCGACCTGCGCCTGGTCGACCTGGTCGGCCGGCTCCCCGAGGAGCGCGACCCGGTGCACCTGCTGCTGGAGTTCGAGGACGAGCCCGAGATCGAGAGCCACTTCATGGACGGCCTGATCGAGGTGATCGCCAAACGCCAGTGGCTCGAGCCGCAACTGGCCGACGCCGCGCCGGTCGCCGAGTTCGCCGTCCCCGCCGACCCGATCGCCACCGCCCTGCGCGCCGGCGGCCTGGCGGGCGCGATGGCCCGGGTGGCGCCGCTGCGCCGGATGCTCGACGACCTGACCGGCGACCCCGAGGCGGTGGCGGTCGAGGTGGCCGGCTGGGAGGGCACCGCCGCCGAGCTGCGCCGGATCGCCGTCGACCTGCGCTCCTGCCTGAACCGCGACTTCCCGCGCCACGACCAGCCCGGCGTGGCCGCCTACCTGGCGCTGATGTCCAACAACGTCGAGGGCCTGAGCATGCTGGCCGCGATGGCCGACGCGCTGGCCCTGTTCATGCGCACCGCCGGCGACCTGATCCTGCTGACCCGCGACATCGTCCGCGGCCTGATCGCCGACCTGTTCGCCCAGGTCGCCGTCTGGGCCGCCACCCCCGCGGCGGTGGTCGCCCGGCCGGTGCTGGCCGCCCGCCTGGCCACCGTGGTCGCCACCGGCTGGCGCATGCACGCCTACATCGCGGCGCTCACCACGAGCATGGCCAGCCTGTCCCGCAGCCTGGAGGACTGACCGGCCTCAGCCCCGCACGAGGTCTTCGGAGAGCTCGCCCATCACGTCGCCGGCCTCGTGGGCGTACACCCGCAGGTCGTGCAGCAGGGGGGCCGGCGCGTGGGTGCGGTCCTCCAGCTCGGAGCACAACGCCGCCAGGCGGTTCGCGCCGAGGGTGGCCGACGAGCCCTTGAGGCTGTGCGCGAGCCGGGCCAGGCCGCGCGTGTCGCCGGCGGCGGCCGCCCGGTCCATCCGGTCGAGCGTGTCCGGCAGGCGGTCGGCGAAGTTGCGCAGGATCTCGGCGATCCGGGCACGGTCCTGGCCCATCGAGGCGGCCATCGCGTCGACCCACGCGCGGATGCTCTCGGCCTCGGTCGCCGGGGGGAGGTTCGCCGGCACGTCGGCCCGGCCCGACGCGCCGGCCAGCACGGCGTCGAGCTCGGCCTCGCGGATCGGCTTGGCCAGGAAGCCGTCCATGCCCGCCCGCCGCGACGCGGCGCGGTCGTCGACCATGGCGTTGGCGGTCAGCGCGACGATCCGCGGGGGGCCGTGCGGCGGCGGGTCGGCGCGGATCTGCTCGGTGGCGGCCAACCCGTCCAGGACCGGCATCTGCACGTCCATCAACACCAGGTCGAAGGGGGTACGCCGGACCGCCGCCACCGCCTCGGTCCCGTCCGCGGCCAGCTCCACCCGATGCCCGCGCCGCTCCAGCAGCAGCTGCGCCACCCGCTGGTTGACCGGGTTGTCCTCGGCCACCAGCACCCGCAGCGACCGCCCGGCGGCGGCCGGAGCCGGCACGACCGGGGCCGGCCCGGTGGTGGCCGGCACGTCGTCCGCCGACGCCGGTCGCAGGCGGACCGTCACGGTGAACGTCGACCCCTGCCCGGGTGTGCTGTCCACCGAGATGCCGCCGTCCATCGCCTCGGCCAGCCGCTGGCTGATCACCAGGCCCAGCCCGGTGCCGCCGTAGCTGCGCGCCACCGACGCGTCGACCTGGCTGAACGGCAGGAACAGCCGATCGAGCCGGTCCTGCGGGATGCCGATCCCGGTGTCGCGCACCGCGAACCGTACGGTCATCCGCTCGTCGCCCGGCCCGGCAACCGCCGTGACCTGGACCGTGATCGCGCCGTGCTCGGTGAACTTGACCGCGTTCCCGATCAGGTTGACCAGGATCTGCCGGATCCGGCTCTCGTCGCCGACCATCGTCTCCGGGCAGTCCGCGGCGAGATGGCTGGACAGGTGCAGGCCCTTGGCGTCGGCGGTCAGCGCGACCAGGTTGATCGCCTGCTGCACGCACGACCGCGGCGAGAACGGCCGCTCGTCGAGGCTCAGCTCGCCCGCCTCGATCTTGGAGAAGTCGAGGATGTCGTTGATGATCACGAGCAGCGACTCGCCGCTGGCGTGCACGGTCTCGACCAGCTCGCGCTGCCGGGCGTCGAGGTCGGTGCCGAGCAGCAGCCCGGTCATGCCGATCACGGCGTTCATCGGGGTGCGGATCTCGTGGCTCATGGTGGCCAGGAACGCCGACTTGGCCGCGGCCGCCGCCACCGCCTCGTCCCGGGCCGCGACCATCGCGGTCATCGAGGCGTTCACCGCCCGGGCCATCTGGGCGAGCTCCAGCGGCCCGGTCACCTCGGCGCGCTGGCTCAGGTCACCCTCGGCCACCCGCTTGGCCACGGCGGTGACCCGGCGGGCCGGCGCGGTGATCCGCCGGGTGATCCCCCGGCCGCCCAGCGCCACCAGCGCGGCCGTCGCCACCGAGACGGCGAGGATCAGCAGCCGGGTACGCCGCGCGCTGACGTCCCCGGCGTGCAGCTGCTCGGCGAGGCGCTGCTCCTCCTGCACGTGCATGGCGCTGACCAGGGACTGCACGTCGGCCAGGTCGGAGTTCACCTGGTCCGGCCGCTTGTCGGCGACGGCCCGCTGGAACTGCGCGATCCGGGTGTCGACGAGCGGCTCGAGCTGATTGAGCAGACGCTCGTGGGCCGGGTCGCCACCGGCCGACGCGCGCACGTCGGCGAGCCGGTCGCGGACCATCGCCGAGGAGCCGCGCAGCGCCTGGGCCCAGGTCTGGTTGCCGGTCTCGTGGTAGCTGCGGGCGGCCCGGTCCATCCCGTTCACCGAGTCGCCGAGCCGGCCGATCTCGCCCAGCAGCAGGTGCGCGTGCTGCAACGGCTCGCGGCTCTGCATGAGGTCGCCGATCCGCACGTACGCGCTGGCGCCGACGATGGCGAGGGCCAGCAGCGCGAGCAGGAAGCCGGCGGCCAGCATCCGGCCGACGGTCCATCGCTCGCCGAACCGCTCACCGCGATGCGCCACGACGACTACTCTAGGTAGTGAACGGGGGTGGCGCGGTGACTTCGGTGCTGGTGATCGACGACGATCCGACGATGCTGGAGATCGTCACGACCGTGCTCAGCTCCGGCGGGCTCGACGTGTCCACCAGCAGCACCGGCCGCGACGGCCTGCGCGCCGCGCACGAGCACCCGCCGGACTGCGCCGTTCTGGACGTCACGATGCCGGACATGACCGGCCTCGAGGTGTGCCGCGCGCTGCGTGACGACGCCGAGACGGCCGAGATCCCGATCATCCTGCTCACCGGGCGCGGCCAGTGGCTGGACGTGGCGTCCGGCTTCGACGCGGGCGCCGACGACTACCTGGTCAAGCCGTTCACCGCGCAGGAGCTGCTGACCCGGGTCGACGCGCTCACCTAGCCCCTTTTCAGCCGGGCCCTTCGGCCGGCAGCCGCACCGTCAGGTACGGCGTGCCGTCCTCGCTCTCGATGCCGACCGACCCGCCGTGCCGGCCGACCACCGCGCGGGCCAGCATCAGCGCGGTGGCGTTCGCGCCGGTGAACAGCTTGTCGGCGGCGTACTGCCCGGGCAGCGGGAACGCGATCCGCCACCGGTCGCCGGCCCGCTCCGCCACGACCTCGTCGTCCCCGCCGAGCGCGCGCACGGCCGCGCCGAGCCGCTCGAAGACCTGCCCGAGCCGGCGGCGATCCCCCACCACCGGTCCGGTCCCGTCCCGCCCGAGCAGCGCGAGCAGGTCGAACTCGGCGAGCTGGAGCGGGATCGTCCCGTTCTCGATGCCGGCGACGGTGGCGATCTCGGCGGCCACCTCGTCGATCCGCCGCACCTTCCGGGCGATCATCGGCAGCGCCTCGTCGAGCAGCTCGTCGCCGGTGCTCGCCGGCAGCAGGTCGACCATCGCGAGGGCGGCGGCCAGCGGCGTGCGCAGCTCGTGCAGCATCGCCGTGACCAGCTCGGTCTTGGAGGCGACCACCTCGGCGAGGGCCCGGTTGTGCCGGCGCAGCCCCTCCCGGATCCGGATCTCCCGGGTCAGGTCGGTGACCACGGCGACGGCCATCGGGAGGCCGTCCGAGGGCAGGGCGTGCCAGCGGCCTTCGACCACCCGGTCACCGGGCAGGCGGCAACGGCGTCTTTTCCCGTACGGGCCGGAGCGTCCCGCCCACAGCTCGGTGGCCGCCCGGAACGGCTCCCGCCGGGCCAGCTCCTCGACCCGCTCCCCCACCAGCCGGTCGGACTCCGGGGCGCCGAAGAGGCGGAGAAGCTCCCGGTTGACGCTGACCACGACGTCGCCGGAGACGATGAGCAGCCCGGTGTCGACCGACTGGGCGAGCGCCTCGGCAACCGCTGGGATCACGACAAACAACACTAATCGGACCAGCCCGCCGGGTGGGGGGTTGTGGCAGACCCTCCCCGCCCGCGCCGCGTTGGGGTTTCCTCGGACGGGTGAGAACGCGCCGACTGCTCATCCCGTCCGCCGCCCTGCTCTGGGGTCTGCAGTTCGCGCTGCTCAATCCGGCCCTGGCCGCGCTGCTGGCGGGCGTCTTCCACGCGACGGCGGCCCAGGTGGGCTGGGCCTTGTCGATCTACAACGCGAGCGGGTTCGTCGCCGCGCTCGCGCTGCCGGTCTACGCCGACCGCCGGCGCGACTACGTGCGGCCCATGCTCGGCTGCGCGATCCTCACCCTGGCGCTGGCCGTCGCGCTGGCGCTGACCACGTCGCTGCCGGTCGCCGTGTGCGCGCTGGTCGCGCTGGGCGGCCCGGCCGGCGTCGGCAACTCGCTGCTGTTCGCCCACCTCAAGCACGCTGGCGCCGACGCCGCCGAGGTGGTGCGCACGCGGGCGGTGGTGTCCTTCGCCTGGGTCGCCGGCCCGCCGCTGGCCGCCCTGGTCATGTCCGGCTTCGGCGTGCGCTCGGTCCTGGCCCTGCTGGCCGGCGTGTCCCTGCTGACCATCACGGTGACGGCCCGCCTCCTCGGCCGCCCGTCCGGCGCGGCGGCCCCGAAACCCGAGGCGTCCCGGGCGCCGGTCTCCCGCGGCCGGGTCGCGGTGGTGGTCGTGGTCTTCGTCGCCCTCCAGGCCACCAACGCCGCGACGGTGTCGGTCATGACGCTGTTCGTCCCCGCCCGGATGGGCCTGCCGGTGCTGTGGGCCGGCCTGGCGCTGGGCGTCGCCGCCGCCCTGGAGATCCCGGCGCTGCTGGCGATCGGCCGCCTGAGCCGCCGCGTGGCGGCCCCCGGGCTGATCGCGTCCGGCTGCGTCGCCGGCATCGCCTTCTACGCCGCCATGGCGTACGCCCGCGGCCCGGTGATGCTGCTCGGCCTGCAGGTCCTCAACGCCTGGTTCTTCGCCGCCGTGGCCGGCGTCGGCCTGACGCTGTTCCAGGAGCTCATCCCCCGCCCCGGCCTGGCCTCGGGCATCTACGTCAACACCCGCCGGGTCGGCGCCATCGCCTCGGGCGCGATCATCGCCACCGGTTCCGCGGGCCCGCTCGGCTACGGCGGCGTCTTCCTCACCTGCGCCGCCGTCACCGCGGCGGCCCTGCTCGTCCTCGCCCTCGCGGGCCGGGTCCGCGCGACCGATTCCTCCGGCGCGCCGGGCGAGTCTGCACTCGCGAGACACGGCCGAGGAGAGGACGAGCAATGACACAGAATTCCCACGAGCCGGCGGTACGCGCGCTGATCGACGCGGCGTCGGCGGCCTGGGCGGACGGCGACGTCGAGGCGTTCGTCGCCTGCTACGCCGGCGACGCGACCGCCATCCTGCCCGGGTTCGCCCTGCTCGGCCGGGCGGACATCCGCACCGCGATGGCCGCCGCGTTCGCCGGCCCGCTCAAGGGCACCCGCCGCATCCACCGGGTCCGGAGCATCCGCTTCCTCGACGACACCACCGCGCTCGTGATCAGCCGCAGCGTGACCGTCCCGCAGGACGAGCCCGAGCCCGACCCCGACCGCTGGTCGGTGGCGACGTGGGTGATGTCCGGCGCCTCGGGACGATGGCTGGTCGAGGCCTACCACGACTGCCCCGCCACCTGACGCCCCGCGCCGTGCCCGTCATCTGAGAAAGAGGCCGTTGCCGAGGCGTTGCGGCAGGTCGAACGTGGCCCTATGACCATTCCGACTGTGCCGCCGCCCGGCGGACCCGAGAGGGCCGGGGGCGGACCCGAGAAGATCGACGAAGACGCGCGCGTGGAACTGTTCCGGACGATGGTGCTGTGCCGGACGTTCGAGGAGGCGATGCTCCGCGAATACCACGCCGACAAGGGACCGGGCTTCGACATCGGCAAGGGCCTGGTGCCGGGCGAGATGCACCTGGCCGCCGGGCAGGAGCCGGTCGCGGCCGGGGTCTGCGCCCACCTGACCACCGACGACGCCGTCACCGCGACGCACCGGCCGCACCATTTCGCGATCGCGCACGGCGTCGACCTGAGCCGGATGGCGGCCGAGATCTTCGGCCGGGAGACGGGACTGGGCCGCGGCCGGGGCGGCCACATGCACCTGTTCGACCCGGCGACGCACTTCTCCTGCTCCGGCATCATCGCCGAGGGCTACCCGCCGGCGCTCGGGCAGGCGTTCGCGTTCCAGCGGCGCGGCACCGACCGGGTCGCCGTGGCGGTCACCGGGGAGGGCGCGGCCAACCAGGGCGCCTTCCACGAGTCGCTGAACCTGGCGGCGCTGTGGCGGCTGCCGGTCGTGTTCATCGTCGAGGACAACGACTGGGGCATCTCGGTGCCGCGGTCGGCGTCGACGTCGGTGCCGTCGAACGCGGCGCGGGCGGCGGCGTACGACATGCCCGGCGAGCGGATCGAGGACAACGCGGTCGAGGCGGTCTACGCGGCGGCCGGGCGGGCGGTGGCGCGGGCCCGCGCGGGCGACGGGCCGAGCCTCATCGAGGTGCACACGCTGCGGCTGTGGGGCCATTTCGAGGGCGACGCCCAGGCCTACCGCAAGGACATCGAGGACGTGCCGGGCCGCGATCCGCTGCCCACGTACGAGCGCACCCTGCGCGATGCCGGGCTGCTCGACGACGCCGGCGTCGCCCGGATCCGGCACGAGGCGGCCGTGCAGGTGGAGGACGCGGTCTCGTACGCGAAGAAGAGCCCCTTGCCCGACCCCGCCGACGCCCTGCGCTACGTGTTCCCGTCGCCGGCCGGCAAAGCGGAAGGAGCGGTGTCATGACCGCAACGGCCGAGACCAACCGGCTCACCACCGCCCGGGCGATGGTCGACGGGATCGCGGCCGAGATGGCCCGCGACGAGTCGGTCATCTATCTCGGCGAGGACGTCGGCGCGTACGGCGGCATCTTCGGATCCTCGACCGGCCTGCTGGACCGCTTCGGCGCCACCCGGGTGATCGACACCCCGATCTCCGAGACCGCGTTCATCGGCCTCGGCATCGGCGCCGCGGTCGAGGGCATGCGGCCGATCGTCGAGCTGATGTTCGTGGACTTCTTCGGCGTCTGCATGGACCAGATCTACAACCACATGGCCAAGATTTCGTACGAGTCGGGCGGCCACGTGCGGGTGCCGATGGTCCTGACGACGGCCGTCGGCGGCGGGTACAGCGACGGCGCGCAGCACAGCCAGTGCCTGTGGGGAACCTTCGCCCATCTGCCGGGCATGAAGGTGGTGGCGCCCAGCAACCCGTACGACGCCAAGGGTTTGATGATCTCGGCGATCCGCGACGACGGGCCGGTCGTCTACATGTTCCACAAGGGTGTGATGGGGCTGGCCTGGATGGCCAAGAACCGGCGCGCGATCGGCGAGGTGCCGGACGGCGACTACACGGTGCCGATCGGGCAGGCCCGCATCACCCGGCCGGGATCGACCGTCACCGTCGTCACCGTGTCGCTGTCGGTGCACCACGCGCTCGACGTCGCCGACCGGCTGGCGGGCGAGGGCATCGACGTCGAGGTGCTCGACCTGCGCAGCCTGGTGCCGCTGGACCGGGACGCGATCGTGGCGTCGGTGCGCAAGACCGGCCGGCTGGTGGTCGTGGACGAGGACTATCTGTCGTACGGGCTGTCGGGCGAGGTGGTCGCGTCGGTCGCCGACGTGGATCCGGGCCTGCTGCGCGCGCCGGTCGCCCGGGTGGCGGTGCCGGACGTGCCGATCCCGTACGCGCACAGCCTCGAGTACGCGGTGCTGCCCCGGCACGACCGGATCGAGGCGGCGATCCGCGCGGTGGCGGCGGCATGACCGAGGTGCCGTTCCCGGCGCTGTCCAAACTGGACTCTTCGGCCCTGGGCGTGCTCGCGACCTGGTTCGTCGTCGAGGGCGAGCGGGTGGCGGCCGGCCAGGTGCTGGCCGAGGTGCAGGTGGACAAGGTCTCACTGGACGTGCTCGCCCCGGCGGCGGGCACGGTCCACCTGCTCGTCGAGGAGGAGGCGTCGATACCGCAGGGGACGGTCATCTGCCGGATCGCGTGAGGCGCACGAGGGTGTCCCGGTCGCCGACGTTGCCGGGCACGATCACGTGGACGGTCCCGTCCGCGTAGTCCCAGACCGAGATGCCGGCGGCGATCTGGCCGCGGACCCGGGCCCGGTCGGCGCCCAGGGCCGTCCGGGCGATCCCGGCCGAGGTGATGCCGCCCTTGGACACGACCGTGCCGTAGTCCGCGACGACGGCGGCCGCGGCGGTCATGAGCGCCTGGTCGACGCGGGCCGCGTGCGCGAGGGAACCGTGCTCGGGCCGGCGGATCCGCTCGGTGCTGAGGACCGCGAACGGGCGGCCCTCGAGGCGGGCGGCGGCTTCCCGGCCGGCCGCCGGCGGGTCGGCCAGCGCCGCATCGGTGGGGATCTCCACCGGGGCGTCGGTGAGGGCGGCCAGCTGGGCGGTTGCGGCGGCCGTGTGCGAGCCGCAGACGACCAGCACGCCGGGACGTTGCGGGGCGAGGCGGTCGAGACAGCCGGTGCTGAGGCGGCCCGCGCAGATCGCGGCGAGGGTGGCGGCGCAGCGCACCACGACTTCGTCCCGGCCGGCCGCCTCGAGACCGGCGTGGATCAGCCGGATGTCGTCGTCGGTGGCCGCGTCGGGCACGACGAACTCGCCCGGACCCGCCCGCCGCAGCGCCTGCGTCACCGCGTGACCCGCGGTGTCGCGTACGGCCGCAAGCGGGATTGGAACCCCCCGCCGGGCACCGCGTTCCCGGACGTAATCGACCAGGTGGGAGCTGCGGAAACCGAAGACCGGATCGCGGGCGAACTCGGTCTCGGCGACCGGCGTCTCCCCCACCCGGTGCACCGCGCCCACCGTGGTCCGGCCGCCCTGCGGAAAAGCCGGCACGAAAAGAACCGGACCGCTCTTCCCCACGAAGACATCGGACTCGGCGAAAACGTGCCCGCGCAGGGTCGAGTCGCCGCGCAGGATCGGGCGGATCGGCCGGCCCAGCTCCGCGGCCGCCGCCCGCAACTGCCCCTTCACCGCCCGCGCCAGCGTGACCGCCTCCGCCTCGGGCATCGCCCGCGAGTTGGTCTGGAGATAGACGCTCGGCGACGCGCGCAGCTCCGCCACGATGGCCGGCACGTCCCAGCGCAGCAGCACGGTCACGCCGGTCGCGCACTGGGTGCCGGTCGGGTCGTCGTCGAGAACCGCGGTCAGCGCCATCAGTGCAGGTGGGAGCCGCCGTTGACGTCGATCGTCGCCCCGGTGAGGTAGGCGGCGTCCGGCGATGCGAGGAACGCGATCACGCCGGCCACGTCGTCGGCGGTGGCGAGCCGGCCGATCATCGTGGTGGCGGCCAGCTCGGCCTTGCGGTCCTCGGTCATCAGGCCGTGGGTGATGTCGGTGTCGACCATGCTCGGCGCGACCGCGTTGACCGTGACGCCCTCGCCATCGAGCTCGCGGGCCAGGGTCTTGGTCAGGCCGAGGATCGCCGCCTTGCTGGCCGAGTAGTGCGAGGCGCCGAAGAGGCCGCCGCCGCGCTGGCCGGAGACCGACGAGAGGTTGACGATGCGGCCGTGGCCGCGGGCGCGCATGCCGGGCAGCACGGCCTGGGTGACCAGGAACGTGCCGCGGACGTTGACCGCGAAGACGTGCTCCCACTCGTCGAGGGTGATGTCCTCGAAGCGGGTCGGCGCCGAGATGCCGGCGATGTTGGCGAGCACGGTGATCGGGGGCAGCGCGGCCTCGGCGGCGCGGACCGCCGCGGCCACCGAGGGCGGGGCGGTGACATCGGCGTACGCGCCGAAGGTTTGCGGGCTGCCGGCCCGGCTCGCCTCCCCGGCGGTCTCGCCGGCTCCGTCGGCGTCGATGTCCAGCACCCCGACCGCATAGCCGAGGGAGGCGAAACGCAGGGCGGTGGCCCGGCCGATGCCGCGCCGGGAGCCACCGCCGGTGATGAGGATCGAGCCCGTCATGCTCCGATTCTGGCGGTCCAGTGGTTGAAGGGCGAGGCCATCGCGAAGAACCAGCTTCGAGCACTGGAAGCTGCTGCCCGGGGGCGGCGGATTGGTGACCGTCACTGCATATCCGATCGATGGTGGTACTAGGACCACCCCGTTTCCGGGCCCTGGCACGACTGACTCCGTACGCCGGACCGAGCAGGCTGTCCTTGTTGTTTCTGGACCTTGCTTCGACGGGAGAAGCTCATGCAGCGGCGGACGATCCTCACCGGCACGGCACTCGGGGTGGCTTTCGGACTGACCCGGCTGGGGTCCGCCTCGGCGGCGGCCGGTGGTGACCTGATCGCGATCCGGGGGGTGACGGTGATCGACGCGGTCGGGGGCGCCCGGCGCGGGCAGACGGTGCTCATCCGGGGCGGGCGCATCCTCGACGCCGGGCCGGCGCAGCGCGTGCCGGTGCCGTCCGGGGCCACGGTCGTCGACGGCTCCGGGAAATATCTGATTCCCGGGCTCGCCGACATGCACACGCACGCGACCGGCATCGACGACACCGACCCGGAGCTCTACGTGGCCAACGGCGTGACCACGACCCGGCAGATGTCGGCGAGCGCCGAGGCGCGCGACTGGCAGCGGCAGATCGCCGCCGGGGAGCGGGTCGGCCCACGGTGGACGATCGGCAGCCGGCTCGTCGACGGGTCGCCCTCGCTGTGGGACGGGCTCGACCCCGACGGCAGCGTGCACGTCGCGGTGGCCGATCCGGCGCAGGCCCGGGCCGTGGTGCGGCAGGAGCGGGCGGCGGGGGCGGCGTTCATCAAGACGTACACCCGGCTGACCCGCGAGTCGTTCCTGGCGATCGCCGACGAGGCCGGGCGGGCCGGGCTGCCGTTCCTCGGGCACGTGCCCGACCTCGTCCCGCTGACCGAGGCGAGCGACCGGGGCCTGCGGTCGGTCGAGCACCTGTTCGAGATCTGGTACGACACCTCGGCCGACGAGGATCGCCTGCGGCGGGGCGTGGCGTCGGTGCCGATCGGCCCGGGCGACTACAACGGCTGGTTCAACCGCATGAACCCGTACGAGTACGCCGCGGCCCGCAGCTACGACCGGCGCAAGGCGGAGCGGGTCTTCGGCCGGGTCGCCCGCAACGGCACGTACGTCACGCCGACGCTGGTGCTGCACGAGTCGAACGACATGCCGGAGCGCATCGACCGGCACGACCCGCGCTACCGCTACTTCAGCGCCGACATGATCGGGTATTGGGACTGGGCACTCGACAACCTGTATCTGCCCGGCCGGACGCCGGAGCAGATCGCCCATTCGCGCGACCTGTTCGCCCGGCGGCTCGCGCTGACGGCCGACCTGGCCGCGGCCGGCGTGCCCCTGATGACCGGCACCGACCTGGGCACGACCTACCTCATGCCCGGCTTCAGCCTGCACGACGAGCTGGCGTTGCTGGTGCGGGCGGGCCTGCGCCCGATCGAGGCCCTGGCCGCGTCGACCCTCCACCCCGCCCGCTACCTGGGCCGCCCCGACCAGGGCGTGGTGGCCCGCGGCGCGGTGGCCGACCTGGTGCTGCTCGAGGCCGACCCGCTGCACGACATCCACAACACGACCCGCATCGACAGCGTCTTCGCCGGTGGCCGCCTGATCGGACCGGCCGCCCGCCGCCAGATGCTCGCCGACATCGAGGCCGCCGCGCAGCAGCCCAAGCCGGCGATGGCCGCGCCGGCCGCCTTCCGGGGTTGCCCTTGCCACGGCGGCGTCCGGCCGAGCGTCGCGGTCTGACGGCCGCCGCCCAGCCCGGGCCGGACCACCCCTCCCGCCCGGCGGGCGCGGCCGGCCCGGCCCAGCGGGCGCGGCCGCCTCTGCGCGGCCACGTCTCGCCCAGCCGCCTCAGCGCGGCCACACCTCGCCCGGCCCACCTCGCCCGGCCACCGCCCGCCCCCTCGCGCGGCCGCCTCCCCTCGCCCGGCCTCCCCACGCCCGGCCCGCCTTGCCCGGCCCTCGCGCGGCCGCCTCGCCTCGCCCGGCCCGCCTCGCCCGGCCACCGCCCGCCCCCTCGCGCGGCCGCCTCGCCTCGCCCGGCCCGTCTCGCCCGGCCCGTCTCGCCCGGCCAGCCTCGCCCGGCCCACCTCGCCCCGCCACCTTGCCCGGCCACCCCGCCCCGCCGCCTCGCCCGGGAAATGCGGGAAAGCAATTCGGCAACATTGCTGTCGGTCAATGTCGAATGTTATGAACTGGTGGGCCCTCCAGCGGCCCGCGGGGGCAACGATGCCGCCAGCCTTTCCCCTCCGACTCCCTTGGGAGACCACACATGAAAAGAACTCACGATGGTCGGCTGCGCGCTTTAGGCAGATGGTCGGTCGCCGCGGTGGCCGTCATCGGCGCGCTGGTCGGCACGGCCGGGGCGGCTCGCGCCGCCTCGGCGGGCAACGTCGGCGTCGCCGCCGGGTACTCGCACACCTGCACGATTCCGGCCGACGGGTCGCTCCGCTGCTGGGGCGGCAACGACACCGGGCAGCTCGGCGACGGGACCAACACGGCTAAGACCAGGCCGGTGCGGGTCGGGGCCGCCACGGACTGGGTCGGCATCGACGCCGGGACCAGCTACACCTGCGGGGTTCGCGCCGACGGCACGCTGTGGTGCTGGGGCAACAACTTCCGGGGGCAGCTCGGCGACGGCACGACCACGAGCCGGAACGTCCCGACCCGGGTCGGCGACGTCGCAACCTGGGCCACCGTCAGCGCCGGCGACAGCCACACCTGCGCGGTCCGCACCGACGGGACGCTCTGGTGCTGGGGGTTCAACCGGCTCGGCCAGCTCGGTGTCGGCACCGACCCGTACTACGCCACCACGCCGATGCGGGTCGGCACGGCCACCAACTGGGCGAGCGTCACGACCGGGTTCGCGCACACCTGCGCCATCCGGACCGACGGCACGCTCTGGTGCTGGGGTGACAGCACGGCCGGGCAGCTCGGGATCGGCATCCTCAGCTACTCGGCCACTCCGGCGCAGGTCGGCACCGCGACCTCGTGGACCGGCGTGACGGCCGGGTACGCGTACACCTGCGGGGTGCGCTCGGACGGATCGCTGTGGTGCTGGGGCGAGAACGGGTACGGCCAGCTGGGCGCCACCGCCACCTACCAGACCACGCCGATGCGGGTCGGGGACGGCACCTCCTGGAGCCGGGTCGCCGCGACCTTCAACACCACGTGCGCGACGCGTACCGACGGCAGTCTCTGGTGCTGGGGCAACAACATGGCCGGCCAGCTGGCCGACGGCACGACCGCGAACCGGTACGCGCCGGTGCGTGTCGGCGACGCCACCAGCTGGAACGGCAACTTCGTGGTCACCTATCACGCCTGCGCGGGGCGCACCGACGGCAGCCTGTGGTGCTGGGGCTACAACCCGGCCGGCCAGCTCGGCGACGGCACCACCATCACCCGATCAACCCCGGTTTCGGTCGGCCTGACCAGCTGACACGCCACTGGACGGTGTCGTCGGCGCCCGGGCCGGCGGCATTCGAGACCGGTGGCCTCTGAGCCAGGGCCGGCGCCGCGCGTGAACAGGCCGCCCGGCGCCCCCGCGCTGCTCGGTCATGCCGCCCCTGTTTATGTATCGAATCAACATAAGCTGGGGGCGCGCGGTACGATCCGATCGACCGCCGGGTGTCCCAAGGAGATCGTTTGTCCGCGCCGCCGTCCGCTCGCGACATCCTCGTGCTGGCCCAGATCGTCGAGCTCGTCCGCGCCGAGACCGCGATCACCCGGCCCGACCTGGAGAACGTCACCGGCCTGGGCCGCACCGTGGTCAACGACCGCATCCGCGAGGGCCTCGAGCTGGGCGTGCTCACCGAGCTCACGGCCACGCCGTCACCGCAGCGCCGCGGCCGCCCGTCGCGCACCATCCGGTTCCGGGCCGACGCCGGCGTGCTGCTCTCGGCGTCGCTGGGCGCGGTGTCGCTGCAGGCCGCGGTCTCCGACCTGAACGGCAACCCGCTGCGCCGCGAGGCCCGCGACATCGACGTGCAGGACGGGCCCGAGGCGGTGCTGGCCGCCGTCCAGGGCGTCTTCGACGATCTGCTGAGCGACACGCGTACGCCGGTCTGGGGTGTCACGATCGCGCTGCCCGGCCCCGTCGACGTCGCCGCCGGCTCGGTGGTGGCCGCCCCGATCATGCCCGGCTGGGACGGGTACGACGTGCGGGCGCCCTTCCAGCGGCGGTTCGACGCGCCGGTCTGGGTGGAGAACGAGGTCAACGCGATGGCGCTCGGCGAGTGGGAGCGCGGCGAGCCCCGGGAACGGCGCGACCTGCTGTTCGTCAAGGTCGCCACCGGCATCGGCAGCGGCCTGGTGACGAACGGGCGGCTGCACCGCGGCGACAGCGGAGCGGCCGGCGACATCGGGCACGTCCGGGTCACCGACGACCCGGCGGCGACCTGCCGGTGCGGCAAGACCGGCTGCCTCGAGGCGGTGGCGAGCGGCTGGGCGGTGCTGCGCACGCTCTCCGAGCACGCCCGGTCGGGCGCGAGCCCGCTGCTGGCCCGGCGGCTGGCCGAGCGCGGCCACATCGTCCCGGCCGACATCGGCTTCGCGGCCGAGGCCGGCGACGCGCTGGTCCACGACGCCGTGGCCGAAGCCGCCCGGCTGACCGGCCGCACGATCGCCGGCGTGGTCAACTTCGCCAACCCCGGGACGTTGGTGCTCGGCGGCGGCGTCATCCGGTACGGCCAGGTGTTCTTCGACGAGTTCCGGGCCGCCGTGCTGGCCGGCGCCATCGAGCTGGCCGCCCGCAACCTCACCATCCGGACGGCGTCGCTCGACTTCCACGAGGGCACCGTCGGCGGCGCGCTGCTGGCCGCGGATCGCCTGTTCCGCCCCGAGTCGCTGCGCCTGTGGCTGGCCGAGGGTTCCCCGATCCCGGCCGCGAGGCAGCTGCAGACGACCGCCTAGTCTTCCTTCTTCTTTCCCTTCTCGGGCTTCTTTTCCTTCCCGGGCTTCTCGGCCGGCTTCTTGTCGTCGGCGGAGGCGGGACGCGCGGCCGGCTTGCCGGGCGCCGGCGGTGGCGGTGGCGGGGCGGTGGCGGTGGTCGCGCCGGCGACGGACAGCGCCGAGTCGCAGGCGGCCTCGTTGAGCTCGAAGCGGTCGGGCAGCGCGTTCAGCCCCCGGTAGGTGCCCTGGATCGTCGCGGTGCGGGCCTGGCCGGCGGGAAGGTCGCCGATCCGGGCCGAGACCGCGCTCCCGCTCTGCCGCCAGGTGCCGGGCGTGCCGGAGACGAGTCGTTGTTCCTGCTTCAGCGCGAAGGTGAGCTGCCCGGCGGTGATCGGCGCCGTCCCGGTGTTGGCGACCCGCAGACGGGTGGTGAACCGGCCGTTGGCGGCGCGGGCGACGGTGTATTCGACGCTGCACGCGGTGGGCGTGGCCGCGGCCGGGGTCTGCGCCCACGAGGCCGAGCCGTCCGGGTCGCCGGGCAGCGCCGACGCGGCAGCGACACTCAGGACGAGCACGCCGCCGGCGAGGACCGCGATCCGCCCGGCCCGGGGCGTCCGCCGCCATCGCCGTTGGACCGTGGCCGCGATGATGCGAGCCGTCGGCTCGGCATCGGGGGCAGCACCGCCGGGCAGCAGCAGGGCGGCCGGGGTCAGCCCGGCCGCGGCGCCCAGCACGCGGGCGGCGTCGGCGGCGGACGGCCGGCGGTCCGGGTCCTTGTCGAGGCAGCGCCGGCAGAGGTCGGCGATGTCGCCCGGCAGGCCGGCACCCCGCGGCAGGGCGGCCGGTTCCTCGTACCGGTGCGCACGAAGCATTTGTGTTGCGGTCGACGCCTCCCATGGCAAACGGCCGGCGATGGCGCAATAGAGCAGCAACCCCAGCGCATAGACGTCGGTCGCCGGCCGGACGACGCCGTGCTCGAGGCGCTCGGGGGCCAGGTAGGCGGGCGTGCCGAGCACCTGACCGGCCGGCCCGTCGTCGTCGCCGGACGCGGCCGCGATGCCGAAGTCGAGCAGCTTCACCCCGGCGCCCGCCACCACCACGTTGCCGGGCTTGACGTCCCGGTGCACCAGCCCGCACTCGTGCGCGGCGGCCAGCGCGGCCGCCACCTGCGCGCAGACGAGCACCGAAACCCGCCACGGCAGCGCGTCGCCGGTGAGCAACTGCGCCATCGAGCGGCCTTCGACGACCTCCATCACCACGTACGGCGTGCGCCGCCCCCGCGGATCGAAGGTCTCGCCGTAGTCGTAGACGTCCACGATGTTCGGATGCCGCAGCCGCGCGAGCGCCCGCGCCTCGTCCCGGACCCGCTCCAGCAGCAGCGGGTCCTCGGCCAGCTCCGGAAACAGCACCTTCACGGCGACGTCCCGGCCGAGCACCTCGTCGTGCGCGCGCCACACCATCGACATGCCGCCGGCCCCGAGCCGCCCCAGCAGCCGGAAACGGCCGTCCATCAGGTCGCCAGTGTTCATCACCGTCACCGATGCCCCGCCGCGGCCGGTGGAAAACCCGGTCAGCGGCGAGCCAGCCGGCGCTCGCCGGCTGCTCCCGTCGCGTACGGCAGCTCGTAATGGGTGAAGACCCGCGGTTCGTCGGCGGCGGTGAGCTCACCGTCGACCTCGATGCTCGGCGCGTCCCCGACCAGCTTCTTGTCGTGCCGCACGCGGACGGCGTCGGGCTTCACCGACGCGCCGTCCAGGGGCACGAAGACCAGGCGATGCCGGCCGATGATGCCGACCCGGACGGTGGCGAAGCTCGGCTGGTCGGTGGCGGTGTCGACATAGACGGCCTCGAGGTCGCCGATCTTGTCGCCCTTGGGGTCGATGACCTTCTGCCCGCGCCAGTCGCGCAGGTTCTCAGCGGGGAACATACCCCCGAAGTGCCCGGCGGCATCTCGCCGAAACCACCGGACCGGTGGACCTCAGCCGCCGTGCTCGTGCGGGGCGCCGACGGTGTAGAGCAGCAGGGCCAGCGAGGCCAGGGAGGCGAGCGCGAACGCGAGGCGGTGCCAGATGCGGTTCATGAGCTCAGCCTCCCTGCTCGTGCGGGGCGCCGATCGTCCAGAGCAGCAAGGCCAGCGCGGCCAGGGTGAACAGCACCAGCGTGAGCCGGCGCCAGGAAAGGGTCGCGGTCATCGGGTCTCCGTTCGGGTCGGCGCATCGCGACCAGGACGAACGCGCAAGCGCCGCCGCCGATCAGGATGTCGCCGGGACTGATGAGGGCATGCAGCGGTACGAGCGGGATCGTGTCGCCGAGGACGGCGGCCCGGGTCTGCTCGTTCGCCGCGACGTTCTTGGGTGTGTCGGTGACGGTGGCGTGGCCGGCGTTGTCGTAGGGCATGCGGCCGTTGAGCGCGATCGCGACGCCGTTGAGGGCCGCGCCGAGCACGATCAGCACGCCCGCCAATCGGCACGCGACCGGCCAGCGCGGCAGGTTGACGGCCAGCCAGGCCAGCACGAGACCGAATACGACGGCGAGCGTCGCCGGACCGTGCAGGATCGGCGCCCGGTATTGGGCGAGCTGGGCCGCGGCCGCCAGCCAGACCAGCCACAGCGCCTTGACCGGAATGGCGCGCAGGCCGCCGAGCCGGCCGCCGGAAAGGTATCCGAGCGCGACGCCGGCGAGCACGGGCGCGGCAATGAGAATGGCGAATCGAATTGTCATGGACAGCCATTTCCGCGAACGGTCGGCCCGGCCGCGCCCAGCAACGGGCGCGGCCGGCCGCGGCGGAGGGGCCTAGCGGGTCGGTCCCGCCCAGGTGAACGTCGGACCAGCCCAGGTGCGGGTCGGACCGGCCCAGGTACGGGTCGGGCCGGCCCCGGTGGACGTGGTTGCGTGCGCTTGCTTGATCATTTGATCCCCCAGTGACAAGCGTTCCGAATTCCGATGGCCACGACCATAGCGCCACCCTCCGCAAGTCGGAAACAGCAATTCGCTGTAGCGAATCCGACACCGAATTCCCGGGATTCACGAGGCACAATGATATTGCGGAAAACAGCAAACACGGGGGCATTCATGAATGCGGCATTTCATCGTTACTGGACCGCCCGGCTCGTTTCGTACGCCGGTGACCAGATCGCCCGGACCGCCCTGCTCGTCGCCGTCTTCGACCGGTACGGCGGCGCCGCCGTCGGCCTGTTCCTGCTCGCCGCGACGGTGCCGCGGCTGCTCGGGCCGGCGCTCGGCGCGCTCGCCGACCGGTTCGACCAGCGGCGCATCATCGTCGCCTGCGACCTGACGCAGGCCGTGCTCTACACGACGATCGCCCTGCTCAGCCCCTCGCTGCCGGTGCTGCTCGCGCTGGTCGCGGCGGCGTCGGTGGCCGCGACGACGTTCACGCCGGCCGGCCGCAGCCTGCTGCCGGAGCTGGTCGGGGCGGACCGGCTCGGCGCGGCGAACGCGCGCCTGGCCGTCGGCGTCAACATCGGCTTCGCGGCCGGTCCGGCGCTCGGCGGCGTGCTGCTGGCGACGGCCGGCCTCACTCCGACGCTGCTGGCCGACGTCGCGTCGTTCCTGGTCTCGGCGCTGCTGGTGGCCGGGTTGCGGCCGCTGGCCCGGCGCGGCGCGGCGGCGGCCGAACCACTGCGGCAGGTGCTGCGCGACGGTCTCGGCGTGGTCCGCACCAACCTGGTGGTCCGGGCGGTGGCCTGCGGCTTCCTGATGCTGGTGACGTTCGCGGCGCTGGACAACGTGGCGGTGGTGCCGCTCGTGCGCGACGGTCTCGGCGCGGGACCGGTCGCGGTCGGGCTGCTGACCTCGGCGTACGGGATCGGGATGGTGGCCGGTCCGCTGGTGATCGCCCGCGGCGCCGACCGCATCCGCATCGACCTCGTTCTCTACGCCTCGGTGCTGGTGATCGGCGTGGGCGCGGTGCTGACCGGGCTGAGCTACGCGGTCGCCTTCGCGGTGGCCGGGCAGGCGCTGGCGGGTGCGGGCGCCGGCTGGCACAACGTCGCCGCCGACACGCTGGTGCAGCGGCACGTCCCGGCGAACCGGCTGGGCACGGTGTTCGGGACGATCTACCTTTTCCCGTACGCCGCCGAGGTCGTCGCCTATCTGGCCGGCGCCGCGTTGCTGGGCGCCGTCGGCGGCCGTTGGCTGTTCGTCATCTCGGGCGTGGGCGCGATGGCGACGCTGGCGCTGGTCTTCCCGCTGCTGTCCCGGGCCTTGCCCACGGCTCGGAGAAGTCCCGCCCCGGCGACCACCTAGCCTGGTACCCGTGCCTTTCCTCGCCCCCGACGGCCAGGTGTTCACGCCCGGCTCGCCGGAATACGACGCGGTCCGCCGCCCGGTCAACCCCGCCTACCGGGACGTGCGGCCCCGGCTCGTGGTGCTCTGCCGGTCGGTGGCGGACGTCGCCGCCACGCTGGCCTACGCCGCCGCGACCGGCGAGCGCCTGGTACCCCGGGGCGGCGGGCACTGATTCGCGGGCCGATCGTCGACGGACGGGATCGTGCTCGACCTGTCCGGCCTCGACCACGTCACCATGGCCGGCGACGGCGTGGCGCGGATCGGGGCCGGGGCCCGCCTCCGCGCCGTCTACGAGGCGCTGGCCGCCCACGGCCGCACCCTGCCCGCCGGCTGCGGCCCGACCGTCGGCATCGCCGGGCTCACCCTCGGCGGCGGGATCGGGCTGCTCGGCCGCAAGCACGGGCTGACCTGCGACCGTCTCGCCGGCGCCGAGGTGGTGCTGGCCGGCGGCTCCATCGTGGACTGTGACCGCGACCGGCACCCGGACCTGTTCTGGGCCCTGCGCGGCGCGGGCGGCGGCCAGTTCGGCGTGGTCACCGAGCTGCGGTTCGACACGGTCGCGGAGCCGCTGACGACGCGCATCGAGGCGCATCCGCCGGCCACCGAGGATCTCGTACGCCGCTGGCAGTCCTGGGCGCCGGACGCCCCCGACGACATCACCGTGAACCTCACCGTCGAGTCCGGGCGCGCTTCGCTGTTCGGCGCGTCCACACTGGACGAAGCCGCGACCCGGGAGCTGTTACGGGAGTTGACCGACGCGCCGGTCGCGTTGCGGGGCGGCCTGCCGTACCACCGCCTGAAGCAGTCCTTCGCCGGGCCGGAGGAGCAGCAACCGGAGCGCATCCGGTCGGAGTTCTTCGCCGGCCCGCTGTCCGGCCGCACGATCGCGTCGTTGCTGACCGGCCTGGACGGCCGCCTGTCCTTCACCGCGATGGGCGGCGCCTACAACCGGGTCGCCGGGGACGCCACCGCCTTCGCCCACCGCGGCCAGCGTTTCCTGCTCGAACACGCGGGCGACCCGGCCGGCTCGTGGGTCGACCGCTCCTGGCAGACCGCGCACGCCGACGGCTCGGGCCGGGTCTACCCGAACTTCCCCGATCCCGCGCTGACGGATGCGGCGGCGGCCTATCACGCGGGCAACCACCGCCGACTGGCGACGATCAAGAAGGCGTACGACCCGGGCCGGTTCTTCGATTTTCCGCAGGCCGTCTAAGCCGGACCGGCGCGGAAGGTCAGCCCGGCCTCGTCCATCGCGGCCCGGAGGTGGCGGATGGCGTAGGGCCCGACCCCGTGCAGGGCCAGCACCTCGGCCTCGCTGAGTTCGGCGACCCGTTCGAGGCTGACCACGCCCTGCGACGTGAGCGCCCGGGTCGCGGGCGCACCCAGGTGTGGCAGCGGGGTGCCCGGCGCCGGGGCCGGCCGGCTGGAGACCGGCCGCCGGTGACCCTCGTGGTCCAGGACGGCGGCGCCGCGCGCGGAGAGCCGGTAGCCGATGTCGAGCGACTCGGTCAGCCCGCGCTCCTTGAGCTTGCGCACGTTCTGTTTGAACGGCGCCGTCTCACGCCCCATCCGCTGTGCGAGCTCGGGTGCCCGGGTCGCCGGCAGCTCGTCGATCAGCAGCAGCGTCGCCCGGGTCCACGGGCCGGACGGCGAGGCGCGGTCGAGCCGATCCAGCCAGGCGACGATCGCGTCGATCTCCGCGGTGTCGGGCAGCGACTCCCGCAGCGCCTGCCGCGGGTCCGCGCCCGCGTACCGCAACCCGATCCGATACACCGGCCGGTCGGCGTGCAGGCGGTCCAGCCCCTGCCGGAGCGCGGCCAGCGACGCCGCGCCGGCCCGGCGTGCGTCCGCGGCGGTCAGCGAGCTCGCCGTCACGATGTCCAGCGAGGTGATCTCGACCAGCCCGACCGCGGTGCGCATCCGGGTGCCGACCCTGACGCGAGGCCGGTCCCAGCGGCGGAACGCCACGTCGATGTCGCCGGCCCGGATCGCCGCCAGTTCCGCCGGACGTATCTGCATGCCCTAGTTCAGCACATCGCCGCGCGCCGCACGGCTCGACCCGGCGGGCCCGGCGCCGGCCGAGCCCCGGGCGCGCGGCCCGGGGCTCATCTGCCGTCAGGCGGTCGTCTGGTCGTCGACCGAGGCGCCGCCGGCGTTCTTCTGGATCGAGGCGATCGTGTTCATCGCCGACGTCTTCTGCTTGTACGACTCGCTGGTCGCCACCACCTGACCGTTGCTGGCCACGAGGTTGAACCGGAACTCGCCGTTGCTGGCCTTCTTGACCACGAACTTCATCACTCCACCTCCGCAACGGACATACCCACGTCGCGGCAGTTGAAGCCAGGAGTCAGGAAGCCGGGAGTCAGGAAGCCTCGCGGGTGATCAGGTCGTGCATGCGGCGGCGGGCCAGCTCCATCCGGATCTGGCGGTCGCTGCTCGGGTCGGTGGTCGCCGGGTCGATCGGCTCGCCGACCACGATCACCATCGTGGGCTTGCGGCCGAGCAGGCGGCGCAGGCCCTTCGGCGGCGTGAAGCGGATCGACAGCGGCACCACCGGGACGCGGGCCTGGGCGGCCAGGTGGAACGCGCCTCGCTTGAAGTCGCGCAGGCTCGTGTCGTACGGCACCAGTTCGCCCTCGGGGAAGAAGTGCACGATCCGCCCCTTGGCCAGGAACAGCGAAAGCTCCGAGAAGAACAACGGCAGACCGGCGGGCGTACGGGGTACCGCGACGCCCCCGAGCAGATGAACAAGCCCGCCGTACCACCGGTTCTCGAGGTTCATCGGCGCCGCCGTGAAGACCAGCCGGCGCGGGAAGAACGCGAGCGCGACCAGCACACTGTCGAGGTAGTGCACGTGGTTGCAGACCGTCAGCGCGCCCCCGCCGCGCGGCAGCCGGTTCCGGCCCTCGCTGCGCACGCCGAGGATGATCCGGGTCAGCACGAACAGCAGTGGCACCGCGACCACGTAGTAGAAGGCGCTCTGCAGCAGCCGGTACACGCGCCCCGAATAGCCGGCCGGCCGCTCGGGCGATCGGCCCGCCCGGGCGTACACCCGCTCGATGGCTTTGACGCTGCGGTCCACCGCATAGAGCTCGGCATAGCGCCCGTACGCCTCGGAGGCCGCCGCCAGCCCCGCCGGATCCTCGATCCAGGCGTCGATCCGCCCGGCCAGCGACGCCGGATCGCCGGCGTGGAAAAGGTTTCGCGGCTCGAGCGCGAACTGCCCGGTGGCGCTGCGCCGGCTGTCCGAGATGACCGGCACCAGCCCGCAGGAGAAGGCCTCCATACAGGACAGTCCCTCGATCTCGACGTCGGACGCGTGCACGTAGAGGTCGCAGTCGCGGATCAGCTCGGTCAGCTCGTCCTGCGCGTAGTAGCCGAACCGGGCCGGGATCGGGAGCCGCGCCCCCATCCGCCGCAGCCGCCTCTCCGCCGGCCCGTGCCCGGCGAAGTGCAGCTCGATGTCGTTGGCGTGCCTCGACTTCCGGACGGCGCGGATCAGCACGTCCTGCCGCTTCTCCGGCGCGAAGCGGCCCACCATCAAAATGCGGAACGGCCCCTTTTCCCGTATGCCGGAAGCCCGCGGCCGAAAGCTGCCGGCGATGCCGTTCGAGATCACGTGCAGCCGCGCGCGATAGCCGTGCTGACGCAGCTGGGCCGCGATGAACGTGGACGGGCAGTGGATGTCGGCGAACCGGCCGTAGAAGGCCAGCCGCATCAGCACGTACACGAGATGCGCGGCCGGCCGGAACCAGCCCAGCCCGACGTTGTAGGTGATGTTCTCCGGCTGGATGTGAAAGGCCGCGACCGCCGGCACCCCGAGCCGCCGGGCGATCTTCTCGGCCGCCCGGCCCAGCGCCCACGGCTGATAGATGTGCACGACGTCGGCGCCCTCGATGGCCGCGTACAACGTCTCGCGGACCGGCTTGGCGAACAGCGTGCTCTGCCGGTGCGCGAGCCGGCTGGCGATCGGCACGACCAGCTCCGGCACCCAGTACATGACCGGCCCGGCCCCGTCATCCTCGGCCTGGCCCGGATTTCCGCAGGCCACCACCCGCACGATGTGCCCGCGCGCGAGGAGCGCCGAGGCAAACCGCGTCGCCGACATCGTGGTGCCGTTGTTATTGACGTTGAACGTGTCGATGATGAGGGTGACGATCACCGCGGCGCCCCGTGCCCGGTGTCCCCGTCTGCGACGAACATGCGATCATCCCTGACCCCAGCGAGTGATCGACACGCTAGCCACTCCTTACCGGCCGGTCAATGTCCCCCGTCACTGCCCGATCGGGTCTCGCTCTTCTCTTGCGGGCGCGCCGCTGGTTCACTCGGGAGAATGGGCACGGTCTCACCGGAAACGTCGCCGGTGGTCCTCGACTTCTCGGGGTTGATCGCGGAACGGACCGCGGTCTTCACCGGACGCGCCTGGGTGTTCGCCGAGATCGACGAGTGGCTCGCCGACCCCGGCCGGCCCGCGTTCCTGATCGTCACCGGTGAGCCCGGCGTCGGCAAGTCGGCCATCGCGGCGCGGCTCACCCAGATCCGGGACGTCACGGCCTACCACTTCTGCGTGGCCCGGGACGCGGCCACCATCGACCCCGCGGTCTTCGCCCGGTCGATCGCCCACCAGCTCGGCCGGATCGACGAGTTCGCCCGGCGCATCGCCGGCGACCAGGCGACGACGTCGATCCGGTCCACCCTGACGGTCGGAACGAACCAGGGTCAAGTCATCGGCGCCTGGATCAACAACCTGGTCGTCAACGCGCCCTCGGGATCGGCGGCCTTCACGCACGCCGTCTGGCAGCCGCTCAAGGCCATCTGCGCCGCGGGCTACGACCGGCCGGTCACCATCCTGGTCGACGGCCTCGACGAGGCGGTGCAGCACGTCGGGGCGGAGACGATCGTGGACCTGCTGGCCAACGTGGCGGACGTGCCGCGCAACGTCCGGTTCATCCTCACCTCCCGCTCGGACCACCGCGTCTGGCGCGAGTTCGAGGCACGCCGGACACCGCACTTCCGGATCGACGCCGACCGGCCGGAGAACCTGGCCGACATCCGGCTCCACGTGCGCGGACTGCTCCCGGAGCGAACCGGCCGGGCCGATCTGGCCGATCGCATCGCGCGGGCCAGCGAGGGCAACTTCCTCTACGTGCAGTGGCTGCTGGCCGCGGCCGGCGACGGCGACCACGACGTCGCCGCGCTCGGTGAGCTGCCCAAGGGCCTGGACAACGTGTACCGGGAGTTCCTGCGTACCCGCCGGACCCGGGACGAGGCGCGCTGGGAGAACCGGTACCGGCCGATCCTGAGTGTCCTGGTCGCGGCCCAGGAGCCGCTGCCGAGGGCGCTGGTGGCCGAGCTGGCCGGCCTCGCGAAGGACGAGGCCCGCCAGGGATTGGCGGACCTGAACCAGTTCCTGGATCCCGCCGAGGCCGACCGGGGCCGATGCAGCCTGTACCACCAGTCGATCTCGGACTGGCTGGTCGACGAGGAACGCGCCCAGGAGTTCGTCATCTATCCCGAGGCGGCACACCGGAAGATCGTCGACCACTACCGCGGCACGGCGACGTCGTGGAACGACGTGGACTGGCACGGCGTCGACGACTACGGGCTGCGGCACCTGGCCACCCACCTCTACACGCTGGCGAGCGCGGATCGGGGCCGCGAGCTGCACGACCTGATCGGCGAGCCGTTCATGCGGGAGAAGTTCCGGCGATCGCTGTCCTACCGGTCGTTCGCCGACGACGTGACCCTGTCCATCCGGACGGCCGCGTCGGCGACGCCGCCCGACACGTTCCACCTGCTTCGCGCCTGCCTGCTGTTCAGCCGCCTCGGTCACCTGGCATCCGCGATCCAGCCGCGGACGCTGGGCGTGCTGGCCACGCTCGGACGCGGCCGGGTGGCCCGGGACTACGCCGAGCTCATCCAGGACCGCCGGGCACGGTGCGAGGCCCTCCTCCACATCGCCCGGGCCTCACGCGCCGACGGGGTGACCGACGAGACGCGGGCGCTGGTCCAGCAGGCGGCGCGGGCGGCCATGGAGATCGTCGACGAGTCGGCCTACGCGCGGATGGTCCACGCGGTGGCGCCGGAACTGGCCCGGCTCGGCGAGGACGCCTGGGGGCTGCGGCTGGTCGGCTCGATCAAGAATCCCCAGGCCGCACGCGACGCGCGGATGGCGCTCCTGACCGCGATGGCGGCCAGCGGCGGCCATGAGCAGGCGTTGGCGATGGGCGGCCGGCTCGGCTCGGCCGACGCCCGCGCCGAGGCGGTCGCGGCGGTCGCCCGCGGGCTGGCCGAGGGCGGCGACCTGGCCGACGCCCGTCGTGCCGGGGCCACCCTGGATCCGGCCGCCGCCGACGATTTCGCCGCCGTGCTCGCCCGGCGGCTCTCGTCCGGGCGACGCTTCCCCGAGGCGCTCCGGACCGCGAAAACGATCGGCGAACCCGCGACCCGCGACCATTGCCTCGGTGAGATCGCCGCCGGGATGTCCGCGAACGGGAAGCACGCCGCGGCGAGGGCGCTGGCGGCCACCATCGCCGACGACAAACGCCGGGGCACGGCGCTCGGACGGATCGCGGAGCTGATGATCGAAGCGGGGCGCCTGAAGTCCATGCACGACGCGCTCGACGTCATCGCGCCGACGACGTCACGCGCCGCCGAGCTGGTTGCCGCCGCCGGTGCTTCGGCCGCCGCCGCCGACCGGGAGAGCAGGTGCTTCGCGTACGCCCGGCTCGCGCTCGCCTGGGCCGATCTCGGCCGGACGAAGCAGGCCGCCGACCTGGCCGGGGCCGCCGCGTCGGACGCCGGGCTCATCGAGGATGCCGGGGACGCGGCGTCGGCCTGGACGCAGTGTGCCCAGACCTTCGCGCGGCTGGATCGGGCGGACGACGCGGGGGAGGCGTTGCGACAGGCTCGATCGGTGTCCGCGTCACTCACGGACCGGGCCGAGCGGATCGACCACCTCATCGACATCGCGGAGCTGCTGCTCGATCTCGGCCGGACCGCGGACGGCACGGCCACGCTGGGCGAAGTCACCTCCATGATGCGCGACGCCGGTGACGGCGCCGCGCTGGGCCGGCTGTCGGACGCCTGGCGGGACGCCGGCCTCACCGACCGGGCCGCCGCGGTTCTGGACGAGCTCGCGGCGCTGGCCGAGGCGACATCCGATCCGCCGGCCCGGGCCGGTCTCCTGATCGGCCTGGCCCACCGGCGCTTGTCGCTGGGGCAGCACGAGGAGGCGGTCGAGATCTTCGACCGGGTGGAGGCCGAGATCGCCGAGGCCCCGGCGTCCACCGGACGAGCGGCGATCCTGGGCCGGCTTCCTGGTCTCCTGACCCGGCTCATCGATCCCGCCGACCCGTCACAGATCATGGATCTCGCCCGGGTGGCCCGATCGGCGCTGGAGTCGGCAACCGCCGCGGCCGGGGACGAGTTCGACGTGGTGGCGATCCTGACCGACCTGGCGAGCACGCTGGCCGCCGTGGTGGATCACATCTCCGGTTGGTCGCGGCAGGCGCTCGACCCTATCGTCGCGAACGCCCTGGATGCCGCCACGTCCAGTGCGTCGCGGGTGCCGGACGAGGTGAGCCGCGCCTTCGCCGCCATCCGGACGGCTCGCGCGGCGGCCTCGGCGAACGACTCCCCGCGCGCCGACTCGATGCTCGACCGGGCGCTCGTGATCGCGAAACGGCTCGACGACGTCTCGGACCGGGCCGTCGTCATGGCCGAGGCCGCCGTCGTGCTCACCGAGATCGCCACCGAGGCGGCGGAGTCGTCACCGGTCGCGAACGCGATGTTCGTCGCCGCCCGGGCGTGGCGCCGGACCGGAAACGGGCGAGTGGCGAACGAGGCCGCCGAGCGGGTCGTCTCCGTCGCGATGAACACCGGCTTCATCCCGCTCAGTCAGACGATCGCCGCGCTGAGTCTGGCCGGCCGGGCGGAGACCGCGATGAACATCGTGGCCGCGATCGAGCGGAACCAGCGCGGCGGGCGGCAGGCCCAGAACGTCGTGCAGGTGGTCCTCGACGAGTTCTACCCCGGCGACACGTACCACGGGAATGTGAATGTCGCCCTGTCCTCCGACACCGTCGCCGAGGCGGCCGAGCACCTGGCCCGGGCCCATGCGACCGCCGAAGCGCTGGCTCTGGTGAACGAGATCCGCGACGCCCAGCGGAAGTCGGCCGCCACGGTCGCGATCGCCGACATCCTCGCCGCATCGAACGCCCGCGAGGAGGCGGCCGGCCTCCTCGATCCGCTCCTCTCCGCGGCCGGCGGCGCCGCCCGCGACCCGGCGAGATCGGCCGCGCTCGCCCGCATCGCCGTCGCCTTCGCCGACCGGGGACGGGCCGAACCGGCGTGGGACGCCCTGCGGTCGATCGACGACGACAAACTCGCGAACCGCTGCGCCGTCGACGTCGCCGAGCGGCTGGTCGCCGAGGTGCCCGGGGACATCGCCGCCGGGTACGCGCTGAGCGTGGCGATCGGCACGGCGCGGGCCCGCGTGAAGCGGGGGCAGAAGGCTGGTGCCGCCGATCTGACCGCGACGGCAGCGTCGCTCGCGCGGCGGTCGCCCGCCCGGCGCGACCGGCTGATGGCCGAGCTGGACGTCGCCGATCTGCTGTTCCGAGCCGGCCGGGTCGCACCGTATCGGCGAGCCACCGATGCCGTCCTCGCGGAGCTGCGACGCGAGCAGTTCGCCTCGACCCACGATCGGGCGATGATCGGCGTCCGCCTGGCCGGGGTGCTGAACGCGGAACCGCGAACGGGTCCGCTTGCCGCCGCGGTCGCCTTCGTCTGCGACCTTTCGCGACCGGCGAACGAGCGACGACGAGCCGAGATCCTCTCCCGGCTGGCGAACGAGCTCACCACCGAGCAGAGCCGGCCCATGCTGACCGAGGTCGAGGCGGCCGCACGCCTGATCAAGAACCGGAATCTCCGGGTGGCGACGCTCGCCGGCGTCGCCGGGGCGCTGCTGACGGCCGGGGCCGGTGACGCGGCCGACGCGCTGGCCGCGGAGGGCTGGGACATCGCCCTGAAGATCAGGAACGCGTCCGACCGCGCCGCGGCCCTCTTCGTGATGGCCGAGAGCATGATCCAGCCCGGGCGCCCGCTCCCGGCCGGCGCGTGGCTCGCCCGGCTGTCGGAGACGACGGAACGCCTGAACGACGGGGAAGCCAAGGTGATGGGCCTCCGGACGCTGGTACGCGCCCTGGCCGCCCTGGGCCGCGCCGGCGACGCCCTCGAGCCGCTGCGGTCGGCCCTGCTGCTGGCGCGGCTCGTCAGCCGCGAGACGCTGCTGGAGGTGCTCGCCGACGGCGTGCCCGTCCTCGCCGCGGTCGATGACGGAGACCTGCTGCTGCGCGCCTACCGGGCGATGCGGGAGGTCGACGGATGGTGGGAGACGCCGGCCGCTCAGGGCTGGTAGGGCGGCGCCACACCCCAGCCCCAGTGCGGCACCGGGGCCTCGTGCACGACCTCGGCGCCCGGGTGGGAGTTCTGCCGGGCCAGCCGGGTGCCCCACTCGAGGTAGCCGAGGAACGCCGCCCGGAACTCCGGGTCGTCGGGCAGGCCCACCTCGTCGGCCGCGTCCTGGAGCAGGTTGACCCAGCGCCGCCGCTGCGGCTCGGTGATGGCCAGCCCGATGTGGTGCGCCAGCATCGCCGGGTAGCCGCCGTGCTCGGCGGTGTAAGTGGCGGGCCCGCCGAACACCTCGCTCAGCCAGATCGCCACGTGCCGGGGGTGCTCCGCCGACATGTGCGCGAACAGCGGCCCGAGCAGGTCGTCCTTCACCACCTGGGCGTAGAACGCGTCGGTCAGGCGCTCGAACGCCTCCGCGCCGCCGGCCCACTCGTACAGCGTCGGTGTCGTTTCGCTCATGGTCCCCAGCTCAGCAGTCCCCCGCGCCGCCCACAAGTACGCACATAATGGTGCGTGCCCTCGTGACCTGCGGCGTTGACGATGAGGTAGCCGGCCGCCGTGGTGGGAATCGCGTTCACCATGCGGGGCGGAAATCGAACCTCCACGCCCGCCGCCCGACTCCCGTCATATGAGTCCTGAGCTGGGCAAACAGAGCCTGGAGCGAGCGGTTGGAGACCGGCACGCCGGCGAGTGGCAAGTTGCCGACGGGCATTTTCCGCCAGACCATCCAAGCCGGATGCATTCACTCACGGTGAATGCGGTGTGCGCGGGGGGACGATGTTGGTATGGCTGCCGCAGACCTCGTAGCTCCGATCGCCGCTTTGATGGGCGCCGGCGGTGGACTCACTGCGCTGTCTTTGATGGTCCGCGCTGTTGCCGAGCAAATTGGTGAAACGAGGCGGGAACGGATCCGGCAGGAAGCCGCGACCGAGAGGCTGACGATCAAGATGGCGCCTCGCACATAATGGTGCGTGCCCCAGCGATACGGCTGTCCCGTCGAGCTGACCGTCGCCGTCGTCGGCGGGCGGTGGCGGACGGTGATTCTGTCCCGGCTCAAGGAGGGCGTGCACCGCTACGGCGAGCTGCGCCGGCTCATCCCCGGCATCAGCGAGAAGATGCTCAGCCAGCGCCTGCGTGAGCTGGAGGCGGACGGCCTGATCGTGCGCCGCGACCGGGGCACGGTGCCGCCCCACGTCGAGTACGACCTGACCGACGAGGGCCGCACCCTGATCCCGCTGCTGCAGGCGATGTACGACTGGGGCCTGTCCCGGGCCGAGCGCACCGGCGCCGACGTAGGCTCCTGAGCCATGGCGACCTGCAATCTGTGCCCGCCCGGACAGCGGGACGTTCCCGATGAGGAGATGGAAGCGCATCTGCTCGCCGAGCACCCCGAGGTCGGCTCGGACGGGACCGATCGGTTCGACGAGAGCCGGATCGTGGGCGAAACGGCCGGGCCGCAAGCGGACCCGGGCGCTCGCGAGTGGCGTGGCTAGGCGCGCTCGTAGTGGGTCACGACGACCTGGTCGTCGACCACCCGGGACGCCTTCGCCCGCAAGGTGAGGCGCTCCTTCGGCTCGCCGAACAGGCGGCGGCCGCCGCCCAGGACCACCGGGTGCTGGGCGATGTGGAACTCGTCGATGAGGCCGTGCTCGGTCAGCTCGGCGGCCAGGTTCGCGCCGCCGGTGAGCAGCATGTCCTTGCCCGGCGCGGCCTTGAGCGCGGCGACCTCGGCCGGCAGGTTCGCGCTGATGACGCGCTCGGTCCAGTCGTCGCCGGGATAGCTGCGGGAGAACACGATCTTGGGGGTGGCCCGCCAGAACGGCGCGAACGCCAGGGTGTGCGGGTCGGGCGAGATCGACTCGGCGTTCGGCCAGAAGCCGACCATCATCTCCCACACCGGGCGGCCGAACAGCAGGGTGTCGACCCGCTCGTCGAGTGACTCGGAGTAGGCGGACAGCCCGGGGCCCATCACCGGCCAGTCGAACTCGCCGTTCGGCCCGTCGACGAAACCGTCGATCGACGTGTGCACCCAGTAGATGATTTTGCGCATGGTCAGCAGATTACGCGGTTGCGGCCGGCCCGTTTGGCCTCGTAGAGCCGGGCGTCGGCGTGCGCGAGGAAGCCCGCGACCCCGATACTGACCGTCACCGACAGGCCGGGCGCGATGCCGGACCAGTCGAACTCCTCGACCGTGCGCCGGATCCGCTCGGCGGCGGCGCCCACCTCGGCCGGCGACAGGCCGCGGAACAGCACCGCGAACTCCTCGCCGCCGTACCGCGCGGCCAGGTCGCCGGCCCGGCAGCCGGCCCGCAGCAGGCCGCCCAGCGCCCGCAGCACCTCGTCGCCGATCTGGTGGGAGTGCTCGTCGTTGACCCGCTTGAAGTGGTCGACGTCGATCAGCGCGACCGCGTGGCCGCCCGCGTCGAGCGCGATCGCCTCGTCCAGGCAGCGCCGGTTGGCCAGGCCGGTCAGCGGGTCCTCGAGGCTCATCCGCAGCAGGCCGTCGGCGCGCAGCCGCTCCCGCTCGGCGCTCGCCTTGGCCTGCTCGGTCTCCAGCCGCACCGCGGCGACCCGGGCGTTGCTCTGCGCCGCCTCCGAGGCGACCTGGCGGTAGAGGTGGTGGAACTTGCGGTAGGCGGCCAGCGCGGCGGCGAAGTCGCCACCGCGCTCGTAGGCGTCGGCCAGGTGCTCGCAGAACATCATCGCGGCGCTCTTGCTCTCGGCGATCTCCAGCGCCTCGGAGAACAGCGCGATCGCCTCGGCGTGCCGGCCCAGCGCGAGGCAGAGCGCGCCGCGGGTGTCGAGGTGGTGGGTGATCGTGTACGTCGAGTCCCGCGCCGGGTCGATAAGCCACGTGTCCATCAGCGTCAGCGCCCGCTCGGGCTCGCCCGCCGCGCCCAGCGCCTCGGCCAGGTTGGCCAGCGCGCAGGCCTCGTTGCGGCGGTGCCCATGACGGCGGGCGATGAGCATGGCGGTGTGCGAGCGGTCGGCGGCGGCCAGCGCATGCCGTACGCCACCCGCGCCGTCATCCTCGTCGAAGGCGGCCTCGGACATGCCCATCAGCGCGCACGCCGCCGTGTCCATCAGGGCGGCGTTGGCGATCTCGTCGCCGACCAGCCGGGCCGTCTCGGCGCCACGCTCGCAGGCCTGCACGGCCAGGTCGAACTGCTGCACGGCGAGGTAGACGTTGGCCGCCGCGGTCAGGGCGCTGACGTGGGCGCCCAGGTCGCCACCGGCCTCGGCCAGGGCGAGCGACGCGAGCGCCTCCTGGAGCGCCTCGTCGGTCTCGCCGGTGCCGAGCAGCGCCCGGGCGACCTCGCCGCGGGCGCGGGCCTCGGCCGGGGCGTCGCCGATCTCCCGGCCCAGGGTGGCGGCCCGCAGCGCGTAGTCGAGGGCGGCCGCGTAGTCGTCGCGCACCCGCAGGCAGGTCGCGATGATGGTCAGCGCCTCGGCCCGGGCGTTCGCGTCGTCGCCGGCCGCCGCCCGGTGGGCCAGCGCGACGGCGTCGTCGAACCGCGAGCCGCTCAGGTGCTCCCGGCCGGCCCGGATGAGATCGGCTGGTGCTACCGCGACGTGGAACACGCTGTGCATGGGCATCCCCCCGGCCTGGTGGCTGGAGGATCGGCCGCCGGCGGGCCGCCATGAGGATTCCTCACCGGGTACGCACCGGAGATCGGCGCGTCGGGGTCAAGCCGCCGGCCGATCGAGGTGGAAGTCCGGCCCGTCGATCGCGTTCGCGGTGCTGTCGCCCGGCCAGGTGCAGGGCGAAGGAGGACGGCCGGCGCGTGGGACGCCGGCCGCCCTCCCGATCCGGGGGCGGGCTGCCGCCAGGTGAAATGTGGACCGTGGCGATAGGAAGAGAATCGCCTATCCCCATACATGGCAGTCAATGAATCCGGTTTGCAGGTTTTTTGCAGTGCCCCGCGGCCGCCCACGCGGCTTCAAGATCCGGCAAACCTCGGACGTACGGCCCACGTGCAAATGCACGTGCAGATGAGCGTGCTCTTGCGCGCGCAGGTGCACACTGATCGCATCGCGGGCTTGATCCCCAGCCCGCGCCGTCGAGGATGGATCAGCGATGCGGCGAGTGTGGACGTTCGAGGAGACGGACTACCTGTTCGGTGCGGGCGTCCTGCGCATGGTCGTCGACCGGGTGGACTGGACCCGGCCGCGGCTGCACAACGGCGAAACCTGGTACGACGTCGAGGGCACCGAGGTCACCACGGACGGACGGGTGATCGGCCCGCGCCACACCACCGTGCGGGCCAGCCGCCTCCAGGCAATTAAGTAAATTTTTAACGATGTTCCTACCAGGCAAAACAGAGATCAAGTAACAGCGATGCATCGATGTCTTGACGCCACTTAAGATCGGGTGTGAGGTTGGTCTCAGCTTCTCCGAGGGCGTCCCTCCTCCTGAGCGGACACCCATCCCGCCCTGGAGGAAGAATGACCAGCGAATCCGATCCCCCGGCCGACCCCCGCGAATGGCTGGCCAGCCGGCGGAGTTTCCTCACCCTCGGCGGTCTCGCCGCCACCGGCGTCGTGCTCGGCGTCGGCGCGGCCGGCTGCGGCACGGCCAAGACCGGTAAGAGCACCGGCGGCAGCAAGGGCCGTGCGGGCGCCGCCGGTGAGACCCTCTTCGTGGCCGGCTTCCAATGGGGACCGCCCAAGACCTTCAACCCGCTGGCCGCGTCGCCCGACTGGCCGACCGCCCAGTTCCAGAGCCAGCTGATCTACGAGACCCTGCTGCGCTTCGACATGCGCGACGGCTCGCTGCACCCGGGCCTGGCCAAGGGCCTCGAGCAGCCCGACCCGCAGACCATGAAGCTGGCGCTGCAGGACGGCACCAAGTGGTCGGACGGCTCCGACCTCACGGCCGACGACGTGGTCTTCACCTTCGAGCTGGGCAAGACCGCCTCGGTCACCTTCTCGACCGTGTGGAACTACATCGACTCGGTGACGGCCCCCGACCCGCGCACCGTCCAGTTCAAGCTCAAGACCAGCCCGTACAACCCGGGCTTCGTCAAGAACTTCATCTGTGCCACGAACATCGTGCCCAAGGCCGTGTTCAGCAAGGTCGCGCCGGACAAGGTCACCGCCGAGCCCAACCTCAAGCCGATCGGCTCCGGGCCGTTCCTGCTCGACAAGTACGACCAGACCCAGGTCAACCTCAAGCGCAACGACAACTACTGGGGCAACGGCGTCTTCGGCAAGCCGCCGATGACGACGATCAACCACCCGATCTTCAAGAGCAACAATGACGGCGACCTCAAGCTGGAAAGCGGCGAGATCGACGCGAGCCAGCAGTTCACGGCCCAGATCTGGAAGATGTGGGAGTCGGGCAAGCCGGTCGGCACGTGGCTGACCAAGAAGCCCTACCACCTGCCCGGCAACCTGCCGCTGCTGATCTTCAACCTGAACAAGAAGGGCCTGAACAACGTCAAGGTCCGGCAGGCCATCGCGTACGCGATCAACTATCCCAACATCGCCACGACCGCCATGTCCGACTACTCGGAGCCGGCCAACGCGAGCCTGATCATCCCGACCGGGTACGAGTCCAAGTTCTACGACTCCGCCGCCGTGGCCGCCGAGGGCTGGAAGTACGACAAGGCCAAGGCGATCGAGATCCTCGAGGGCGAGCTGAAGGCCAAGAAGGGCTCGGACGGGATCTACGTGCTGCCCGACGGCACGAAGCTCGGCGGCTGGAAGCTGATCACGCCGACCGGCTGGACCGACTGGAACACCACCTGCGAGATCGTCGCCAAGTCGGCCAAGGAGGCCGGCATCGGGATCAGCACCGAGTTCCCGCAGTTCCCGACGATGTTCGCGGCGCTCCAGAACGGCAACTTCGACCTGGCGATGTTCAACTACACGGGCGTCGGCCCGGCCAGCCCGTGGATCCGCTTCCGCGACGCCATGGACGACCGCGGTGTGCCCGCCCCGGGCAAGACGGCGTTCTGGAACTACAACCGGTTCAAGGACCCGCAGGTGCCGGCGCTGCTCGACGCCGCGGCCGGCGCGAAGTCGGACGCCGACGCCAAGGCGGCCTACGACAAGCTCGACGCGATCTACCGGCAGAACATCCCGGTCATCCCGCTGATGTACCGGCCGCTGGAGTTCTTCGAGTTCAACCAGTCGAACTGGACGAACTTCCCGACCGACGCGAACCCGTACGCGCCGCCGATGTGGCAGGGCGCGGGAATCGAGTGGCTCTTCAAGATCAAGAGGGTCGGCTCCTAGCACAGGGCGGCACCGATGGCGCTGGCAAGATACCTCGGCCGCAAGCTGGCCTGGACCGTTGTGGTCTTCTTCGTGGCCCTGACGCTCAACTTCCTGCTCCCCCGCCTGATCCCCGGCAATCCGGTCGACGCGATCGTCGGCCAGATCGCCTCGGGCGGGGGCGCGGGCGGTGAGCAACTGCAGAAGATCCACGAGCACTACATGCAGGAGTTCGGGCTCGACAAGCCGCTGTGGCAGCAGTACTTCATCTACATCGGGCACGTCTTCCAGGGCGACTTCGGCACGTCGTTCGGCCAGTACCCGGCCTCGGTGAACTCGCTGATCGGCCAGGCGCTGCCGTGGTCCATCGCCATCCAGCTGCCGGCGATCATCGTCGGCTGGGTGCTCGGGAACATCCTGGGCGCCGTCGCCGCCTTCAAGGGCGGCTGGCTGGACCGCGGCGCGTTCGTCAGCTCGCTGTTCTTCTCCAGCGTGCCGCCGTTCGCGTTCGCGATCATCCTGCTCTTCGTGGTGGCCGTGAAGTGGGGTGTCCTGCCGGTGGGCGGGGCCTACTCGTTCGGCCTGTCACCGGAGTTGTCGGTCAGCTTCTTCGGCGACGCCATCACGTACTTCTGGCTGCCGTTCTGGTCCCTGGTGCTGGTGTTCATCGGGGGCCAGGCGGTGGGCATGCGGTCGATGGCCGTCTACGAGCTGGGCACCGACTACGTCAACTACAACCGCGGCCTCGGCGTCCGGGACGCCATCACGGTCCGGTACATCTTCCGCAACGCGATGCTGCCGCAGTTCACCGGGCTGGGGCTGGCCATCGCCGGGCTCATCACCGGCGGCCTGATCATCGAGCTGGTGTTCTCCTATCCCGGGCTGGGCACGCTGCTGTTCAACGCGATCGGGCAGAACGACTACCCGGTCATCCAGGCGATCACGCTGCTGATCACGCTGGCCGTGCTGCTCGCCAACTTCACCGTCGACGTGCTCACCGGGTTCATCGATCCGCGGATCCGGGCCGCACAGAGCGGAGATCGCTGATGAGCCTGCGCGGGCTTTCCCCACGATTCTGGGTCGCCGCGACGATCGTCGGTTTCATCGTCCTGGTCGCCCTGATCGGGCCTCTCATCGTGCACACCGACCCGCAGGCCACGGTCGGCGGCCTCTACGACAAGCCGCAGTGCTGCGGCGCCCTGCTGCTGGGCACCGACAACGAGGGCCAGAGCGTGCTGGCCAACCTGGTGTACGGGACCCGGACGTCGCTGATCGTCGGCCTGCTCGCGGGCCTGATCGCCACCGTGATCGGCCTGTTCGTGGGCCTGGTCTCGGGGTACCGCGGCGGCTGGATCGACGACGTGCTCACCGCGATCACCAACGTCGGCCTGGCCATCCCGGCGATCGTCGTGATCATCCTGGTCTCGGTGTCGCTGCCGGAACGCAACATCTACACGCTCGCCTTCGTGATCGGGCTGACCGCCTGGTTCTGGGTGGCGCGCGCCGTCCGGGCCCAGGCCAGCAGCGTCCGGGCCCGGGAGCACATCGACGTGGCCCGGCTGTCCGGGGCCGGGTTCTGGTCGATCCTCGGGCGCGACATCCTCCCGTACCTCCTCTCCTATGTCGTCATGGCCGCCGTCCTGCAGGTCAGCAGCGCCATCCTGTTCGAGTCGACGCTGAGCCTTCTCGGCCTCGGACCGAGCAACGCGACCAGCCTCGGGACGATGCTCTACTGGGCGATCGCCTGGGGATCCGTGCGCACCGGCGCGTGGTGGGCGTTCGTCCCGCCGACGCTGATGCTCACGCTGATCGTCTTCGGGCTGCTGCTGTTGCAGTCGAGCCTCAACGAGGTGTTCAACCCGCGGCTCCGCCGGGGCCGCGCCGCCCGCCGGCGGATGGTCACTCAGGAGATCCAGCCGGAGGCCGTCGGCGCCGCCGGCCTGCTGGAGACGCCGACCTCGACCGGAATGGAGCGCTGATGGGCACCCTCGTCGACGCCCGCAACATCCGCGGCGTCTACTACACCGGCAGCAAGGACGTGGTGGCCGTCGACGACGTGTCGCTGCGGGTCGAGGAGGGCGAGGTGCTCGGCCTGGCCGGCGAGTCGGGCAGCGGCAAGACCACGCTCGGCTCGATCATCGCGCTGATCGCCCGGCCGCCGCTGCACGTCGAGAGCGGCACCCTCGAGGTCGACGGCAAGGTGCAGGACCTCGGCGGGGACGCCAAGATTCCCCGTACCTGGCGCGGCTCGGTGGTGTCGATGCTGCCGCAGGGCGCGATGAACTCGATCAGCCCGACCAAGCGCATCCGCCATCTGGTCTGGGACGTGATGCGCTCGCACGACCGGCGGATCTCCAAGGACGTGGCCCTCGACCGGGCGCGCGAGCGAATAACCACCCTCGGCCTGCCCGCGCGCGTCCTCGACGCGTACCCCCATCAGCTCTCCGGCGGCATGAAGCAGCGCACCGTCACCATCATCAGCACGCTGCTCAACCCGCGGCTGCTGGTGGCCGACGAGCCGACCTCGGCCCTCGACGTCTCGTCCCAGAAGATCCTCATCGAGATGCTGCTCGAGATGCTCGAAAAGAAGATCATGTCGGGCGTCATCTTCGTGACCCACGACCTGCCGGTGCTGCGCACGGTCGCCACCAAGATCGCGGTGATGTACCAGGGGAAGATCGTCGAGAGCGGGCCGACCCAGCTCATGGTCGACCGGCCGCAGCACCCCTACACCCGGGCGCTGATGAGCTCGGTGCTCACGCCCGAGCCGAAATACAGCAAGGTCCGGATCGAGGGCATGAGCGGCTTCGACCGTACCGAGTTCGACGCGCCGGCGGTGATCCACGGATGAGCGCCCTCTACGAAGTCGAGCATCTCAGCAAGACCTTCGGGCGCGGCAAGGCTGCCGTCCAGGCCGTCAAGGACGTCTCCTTCGAGCTCGAGGAGGCGCAGGTCACCACCATCGTCGGCGAGAGCGGCTCGGGCAAGTCGACGGTCGCCCGGATGCTGCTGGGACTCATGCCGGTCACCTCGGGCACGCTGCGCTTCGACGGCCGCGACGTCACCAACCTCAAGGGCCGCGACCGGGCCGCGTACTGGCGCCAGGTGCAGGCCGTCTTCCAGGACCCGTTCTCCTCGTTCAACCAGTTCTTCACCGTCGGCAAGCTGCTGGCCCGCTCGATGCGGCTGGTCGGCCGGGACGTCGGCCGGCAGCGCCTGGAGGAGTCGCTCGGCCACGTCGGCATGACCACCGACGTGCTCGGCCGGTACCCCCACGAGCTGTCCGGCGGCCAGCGCCAGCGCGTGATGATCGCCCGGGCCCTGATGATGCAGCCGAAGCTGCTCATCGCCGACGAGGCCACCTCGATGCTCGACGCATCGCTGCGGGTCAACATCCTCAACGTGCTCACCGACCTGCGCGACGAGCTCGGCATGACCGTCCTGTTCATCACCCACGACATCGGGCAGGCCTGCTACCTGGCCGACCGGGTGCTGGTGATGGAGCACGGGTCGCTGGTCGAGCAGGGCCCGACCGACCAGGTGATCTTCCGGCCCGAGCACGAGTACACCAAGCGGCTGCTGGCCGACGTGCCGAAGCTGCACTCGGCGATGGACCTGGAACGGCCATGATGCGCCGCTCGGTGCTCTCCGAGGGGTGGACCCTGTCCTTCTCCGGGCGCGGCTATCCGGCGGCGGTCCCCGGTTCGGTGCACACGGACCTCATGGCGGCGGGCGTCATCGAGGATCCGTACCGGGGCCTCGGCGAGGAAGAGCTGCGATGGATGTACGACGAGGACTGGCGCTATTCCCGCCGGCTCGACGTCGAGCCGGCCGTCGACGGGGAGCGGGCCGAGCTGGTCTTCGACGGCATCGACACGGTCGGGGTGGTGCGGCTCGGCGGTGTCGAGCTCGGGCGCACGTACAACATGCATCGCTCCTATCGCTTCGATGTGACGCCGCACCTGCGCGGCGGGTCGCTCCCCCTCGAGATCGACCTGCTCTCGGCCACCGCCTACGCGTCGGGGCTGATGGACCGGCTCGGCGACCGGCCGCGGGCCCATCCGAACGCGCCGTACAACTTCGTCCGCAAGATGGCGTGCAGCTTCGGCTGGGACTGGGGTCCCGACCTGCGCACGGCCGGGCTGTGGAAGCCGGTGCGGCTGGAACGCTGGAGCGTGGCCCGGCTCGCTTCGGTGCGCCCTCTGGTTTCGCGGGACCGGGTGTCGGTGCACGTCTCGGTGGAGCGGCTCGGCTCCGCTCCGCTGTCGGTCACCGCGTCCGTTCTGGGACACACCTCCACCGTGGAGGTTGATGGATCGTCCGCCGTCGTCGTCCTCGACGTGCCGGATGCGCCCCTCTGGTGGCCGGCCGGACATGGCGACCAACCGCTCTTCGATCTGCGCGTGACCCTGTCCGCTTCGGACAATGTGATCGACCGGTGGCAGCGGCGAATCGGCTTCCGGACCGTCTCGCTGGACACCTCGCCGGACGAGTTCGGTTCCAGGTTCACGATTTCGGTCAACGACCGGCCCATTTTCGTCAAGGGCGCCAACTGGATCCCCGACGACCACTTCCTCACCCGGATCACCCGCTCGCGCCTCGACCGGCGTCTCGACCAGGCCGTGGCCGCGAACCTCAACCTGCTGCGGGTCTGGGGCGGCGGCATCTTCGAGAGCGACGATTTCTACGCCGCCTGCGACGAGCGCGGGATCCTGGTGTGGCAGGACTTCCTGCTCGCCTGCGCCGCGTACGCCGAGGACTCGCCGCTGTGGGAGGAGATCGAGGCCGAGGCCCGGGAGAACGTCGTCCGGCTGATGTCGCACCCCTCGCTGGCCCTCTACAACGGCGGCAACGAGAACTTCTGGGGTCACGAGGACTGGAACTGGCAATCCACGCTGGGCGACCGCTCGTGGGGCTTCGAATACGCCTCGTCGCTCTTCCGGGACATCGTCGCCGCTCTCGACCCGACCCGTCCCTACTCGCCGAACAGCCCCTCCTCCCCCGGTTACTCGTTCGCCGAGATGCATCCGAACGACCCCGACCACGGCAGCCACCACCAATGGCAGGTCTGGAACCAGATCGACTACGTGAACTACCGCAGCGAGATCCCGCGCTTCTGCTCCGAGTTCGGCTTCCAGGGCCCGCCGGCGTGGCGCACGATGGCCGACTGGATGCCCGCCTCCGACAAGGAGGACCCGGTCTTCCTCCTGCACCAGAAGGCCGCCGACGGCAACGGCAAGCTCGACCGTGGCATGGCCCCGCACCTGGGCGTGCCCTCGTCCTTCGCGGATTGGCACTGGGCCGCGCAACTGAACCAGGCCCGGGCGGTGACGTACGCGATCGACCACTACCGCCGCTGGTGGCCCCGGACCGCGGGCGCCGTCGTCTGGCAGCTCAACGACTGCTGGCCGGTCACCTCCTGGGCGGCCATCGACTCGGCGTCGCGCCCGAAGCCGCTGTGGTACGCCCTGCGGCACGCCTTCGCTCCCCGCCGCCTGGTCTTCACCGACGCCGAGGTCGTCGTCCTGAACGACACCGGCGAGCCGTGGACCGGTTCGCTGACGCTGACGCGCGAGACCTTCGACGGCCGTGCCCTGGCCACCACCACCATCCCGGTCGACGCCGCCCCGCGTACGTCCGTGCCTCTTGAATTCGCCGTTGCCCCTTCGGCGTCGGAGGTACTCGTCGCTCGCCTCGATGACCAGACCGCCGTGCACCTGTTCGCCGAGGACATCGCTCTGCCCCTGGACCCCGATCCGCTCACCGTCTCGGTCTCGACGACCGGCGAGGGCTACGACGTGACCGTGACGGCGCGCTCGCTCGCCCGCGACATCGCCCTGTTCCCCGACCGCCTGGCCGCGGACGCCACCGTCGACGACGCCCTCGTCACGCTGCCGGCCGGGGAGAGCGCGACCTTCCACGTCCGCACCGCCGTGCCCGGGCTCGAGAAGGAGCTGGCCTCCGCGCCGGTGCTGCGGACGGCCAACGACCTCCAGCGTTCGCGACCGGAACGCTGAGCACCCCGTGGTCGCAGCGGTCGTCGTGATCGTGGCGGGCGGCTCGGTCGCCCTCGTCGGTCTGCTGGGCTGCCTCCGGCGGCTACCGCGCAACCGGGTCGCCGGCGTGCGCACGTCGGCGACCCTGCAAAGTGATCGCGCGTTCGAGGTGGGCAACCGGGTGGCCGGGCCGGCGGTGATCGTCGGCGGCGTGGCGGCCGTGGTCGGCGGTTTGGTCGCCTTGTCGCTGCCGGCGGGCGGCAGAGTGGCCTGCGTCCTGGCCGGCGTCGCCGTGATGGTGGGCTCGGCCGTGTTCGGCGGGGTTCGCGGCGACCGCGCGGCCCGTCGGGCCGATCGCTGACCCTTGCGCGCTACCGCTACATGTGTAGAGTTAAGCCTCATGAAGCGTAACCGGCCCCCGTCCCCGCAGGTGGTCCGCGTCTTGCAGGCCCTCGCGGCCGAGCCGGCACGGTGGCGTTACGGCTACGACCTGGGCGCCGAGGTGGGGCTGAAATCCGGCTCGCTCTACCCGATCCTGGTGCGGCTCGCCGACCGCGGCTTGCTGGAGGCGGCCTGGGAGCCGGGCCCGGCGGGCAAACCGCCCCGGCACCTCTACCGGCTCACCACGGCCGGGCTCGATCTGCTCGCCGCCCAACCGGTCGCCCCGAGCTCGCCGGCCCGGCCCCCACTGCCCGCACGATGGAGAGAGGCGTGATGGCCGCCCTCGACGTGGTTCTGATCCTCGGGTCGCTGGCCGTCGTGCTGCTGGTTCTCCACCGGCGTCGCGCCGAGTCGTCGATGGACGCCCCGGCACGGCTGCTCGACTGGGCGACCGGCTTCCTGACCGCCGACCGGGCGGACTGGGGCCGGGCGATGGCCGGCGAGCTGGAGCAACTCCATGGGCGGCCCCAGCGCTGGCGTTTCGCCCTGGGCTGCCTGGCCGCGACGCTGTTGCTGGCCCCGGCCCGGCGGGCCGGCGCCGGCCGGATCGTGATCGCGCTGGTGGTGGTCGCGGCGGCGAGCGGCGCCGGCCTGGTCGGCTACGGCCTGCTGCGCTACCCGGCCATCCTCGCCAACCATGGCAGTTGGCCGGCGCTGGCCGCCTTCGGCGCCGTGCTCGCCGGCTTCGCCCTGCTCACGGTGGTGCTGGTGCGCCGGGGCGCCCCGGCCGGCGTCGGGCTCGCCGGCGGCCTCGGCACCGCGGCGGTGTGGATCGTCTTCGGCTACACCGCCCTGACCTACGCCCCCGCGCGGCCGACGCTGTGGTTGCTGCCGCTGGCGCCGCTGGTGGTCGGCGCGACCGCGGCCCGGCACGGCCGCACCGGCGCCGCCGGGCGACGCGCCGCACTGCTGTCGGCCATCGTGACCGGCCTGGCCGTGTTCCTCACACTCGCCGTCGCCGCGCTGGTGACCGCCGGCGGGCCGTACGACGCCGGCCAGCTGCGCGACTTCCCCGGCAGCCGATTCCCCGACATCGCCACCTACGCCGTCAGCGACAACCTCGGCACGGCGATGTCGCTGCTGCTGCTCGCCTCGATCGTCACCGCCACGCTCGGCTGCGCCGCGGCCACCGCCACCGCCTGGTTCCGCCGCGCCACTCCCACTCCCACTCCCTGACCAGGGCTACTCCTCGCCGGAGAACCGCTCCCACGCGGACTGCCGGGTGATCCCGAGGGCGGCGCCGATGCGTACCCAGGTCACCCTCCGCTCCCGCAGGACGGTGACCAGCCGCCGCAGGCTCGCCTCGGTCTGGGCGCCGACCGCCGCGACCCGGGGAAGCCGGTCGAGGATCTGCTCGTCGGACATCCCCGCTTCCCACGCCGACAGACGCGAGTCCGAGGCGGCCGGGTCCTGCTCGCCGGTCCCGAGGATGTCGTTGCACAGCCCGACGCACTCGTTGCAGATGTATACGCCCGGCCCGGCGATGATCTTTTCGACGTCCCGGCTCGGCTTGGCGCAGAAGGAGCAGGACAGCTGGATCGTCACGCTCGTCATCGTCTTCTCCCCGCGGTAGGTGCGTGTCAGGCTACACCTGACAACGGGACGTGTCACACCCCCGGGGCCTGTCCGGTCTTTCTCGTAGAGCGTCGAGAGAGGAAGGTGTCGCAATGCGGATCGCAGTGGCCGGGGGTACCGGCTGGGTCGGCAAGCTGGTCGTCGAGCGGGCTCGGGACGCGGGCCACGACGTGGTGGTGATCTCGCGGTCGGCGGGTGTCGACCTGATGACGGGCAAGGAGCTCGACGCGGCGCTCGAGGGCGTGACGACCGTGATCGACGTGTCGAACATTCAGACGGTCAGCAAGCGGGCCTCGATCCGGTTCTTCGAGACCGCCACGCGGCACCTGCTCGCGGCCGAGCGGCGGGCCGGCGTGCAGCATCACGTGCTGCTGTCGATCGTCGGCATCGACCGGGTCCGGTGGGGCTACTACCAGGGCAAGCGGCGACAGGAGGAGCTCGTGCTGGGTGGGCCGGTGCCGGCCACCGTGCTGCGGGCCACGCAGTTCTTCGAGCTCACGGTGCAGTCGCTGAGCCTCTACCCGGGACCGCTCGCCGTCGTGCCGTGGATGCTCAGCCGCCCGGTGGCGGCGGCCGACGTGGCGGCCGAGCTGCTGCGGCTGGCCGAGGGCCCGGCGGCGGGGCGCGTGCCGGAGCTGGCCGGCCCCGAGGTTCTCAAGATGCCGGACGCCACCCGGCGGGTGGCCCGCGCCGGCGGCCCCCGCAAGGCGGTGCTGGGCGTGCCGTGGCCGTCGGTGGCGGGCTGGCGGATGGCGACCGGCGGGCTGCTGCCCACGGGCGCGGGCCCGCGCGGCACGCTGCGCTTCGACGACTGGGTCGCGGCGAAGGCCCGGGCCGCCGCCGAGGTGAGCTGAGTCAGGCCTGGGCCCAGTCGGCGTTGTTGCAGCGTGGCCGGCGCTGGTCGCCGCCTCGGCCTCGTGCCGCCGGATCCGAGCCAGCGACGCGAAGGAAGGCGAAGACGTCCGGCGGACCGCTCCCGGGGCGTCGGCAAGGGGGCGGAGCGACGCCCCGGGAACGGGCTTACCGGGCGGCGAGGTAGTCGCGGGCCTCGGTGCGCAGGTGGGCGTGCATGCCCTCGTAGGCGGTCGCGCCCGGGCCCAGGTACTTCTTCTCGACCTTGGCCAGCATCGTGTAGTTCGGGTCGCAGACGTTGGCCACCGGGGCGGTTCCGGCCTGGCTCAGCAGCTGGTACACGTCGAGCGTGTCGAGGCCGGTGAGCGCCGCCGACCAGGTGACCAGGTCGTGCTGGCTCATCCGGTACGCGTCCTCCAGCGGGCGGGCCGAGCCGGCCGACATGAGGGCGTCGTCGGTCTCGAAACGGGGCGTGGGGGTGGCGGCGCCCTTGATGAGGTCGAGGATGACGACCGTGTTCATGGCGGCCTCGACCGCGGTGCCGCAGACCTCGCCGTCGCCCTGGCGGCAGTGGCCGTCGCCGACCGCGAAGAGGGCGCCGGGCACGTTCACGCCGAAGTACGCGGTCACTCCGGCCCGCAGCTCGGGCGTGTCCATGTTGCCGCCGTGCACGTCGGGGACGATGGTCATCCGGCTTTCGAACGCTCCCGGGGCCACTCCGGCCGTACCGTGCATGGGATCCAGGGGAAGATCGACGCTGAAGTCGCCCCGCCGGGCGTGATAGGTCACCGTGCCCGCGGCGACGTCCACGTCGTAGCGCCAGACCAGCTCCTCGAGCGGCGGATGCAGCGTCGCCGTCGTGTGGGTGCCGGTCAGGGCGCCGAAATGCGGGAACGTCGACGATATCGCCCAGTCCCGGGCCGGCCGGATCTCGGCGAAGTGCACGGCCAGGGTGTCACCGGGCTCGGCGCCCTCGACGAAGATCGGGCCGGTGACCGGATTCAGGTACGGGAACTCGCACACCACCGAGGGCAGGTCCCCGACGTCGCGCACCCGGCCGCCGAAGCAGTCCTCGGTGTAGAGCTCGACGATCGTCCCGGGCTTGACCCGCCGCACCGCCTCCCGCCCGCCGAACGTGTAGGCCAGCTCGGACGGCGCCGGACGGTAGTTGACGACCTCGCTCATGCGTCCTCCGTGACCGTCGGCGAAGACAGGCCGGCCAGCTGAGGGCGCCGGCCGGTGGCGTAGAAGCTGATCAGCACGATCACGCCGATGCCGAGCCAGATGAAGCCCAGCGTCTGCGCCGCGATGTTCGCGTTGATCACCACGTACAGCAGGATGAGGAAGCCGACGACCGGGACCACGAGGTGCCGGAGCCAGTCGCGGCTGCCGTTCCGCACCACGTAGTGGACCACCACGGCGACGTGCAGCGCCAGGAAAGCGGTCATCGCGCCGAAGTTCACCAGCGTGGAGAGCAGCGAGATGCCGTCGTCGCGGGAGGCCATGTAGAGGCCGAGGGCCAGCGAGACGGCGGCGACCAGCAGCGTGGCGTTGGCCGGGACCTTGTGCCGATCGTTGATCTTCGCCAGGAAACGGGGCATCTGGCGGTCGCGGGCCATCGCGTACAGCAGACGGCTCGTTGCCGCCTGGGCCACCAGCGAGTTGGCGAATCCCCAGGCGATCGCCGTGGCCAGCGCGGTGAGGCTGGCGAGCCAGCCGCCACCGGCCGCGCGCGCCGCGTCGTAGAAGGCCGTCCCGTCGGGGTCGCCGTTGGCCAGCAGGCCGGGCGCGTCCGGCACCAGCAGCGCCGCCACCCAGGTCTGCACCACGAACAGCGTGCCGGCCAGCAGCAGCGCGGCGACCATGGCCTTGCCGATCTGGCGGGCCTCCTCGCGGCTCTCCTCGGCCAGCATCGAGATGCCGTCGAAACCGAGGAAGGAGAGGACCGCGATCGACACGGCGCCGAACACCACCGACCAGCTGAACGTGTCGGAGTTGAACAACGGGCTCCACGAGAACCCGGTGCCCTTGCCGTTGGCCAGCGCGACGATGCCGACCACCAGGAAGATCGCCAGGACGATGGCCTCGGCGATCAGCATCAGCTTGTTGACGCGCGCGGTCATCTGGATGCCGAGGTAGTTGACCACGGTGTTGAGCAGCACGAACGCGACCAGCCACAGCCAGACCGGGATGCCCGGCACCAGCGAGTGCATGGCCACGCTGGCCACCAGGTAGAGCAGGCCGGGCACCAGCACGTAGTCGAGCAGGATCACCCAGCCGGCCAGGAAGCCGACCGGCGGCGCGATGCCGCGACCGGCGTAGCTGTAGACGGACCCGGCCATCGGGAACGCGCGGACCATCTGCGCGTACGACAGCGCGGTGAACATCATCGCCACCATGCCGATCACGTACGCGAGCGCGACCATCCCGCCCGAGCCGCTGAAGACGCTGCCGAAGATGCCGAACGGCGCGATGGGCACCATGAAGATGAGCCCGTAGATCAGGAGGTCGGAGAAGCTCAGCGAGCGGCTGAGCTCCTGCTTGTAACCGAACTGCTCGATGTCGGCCATGCGCGAACGCTAATGGAAAAGCTTGAAACAGAAAAGGTTTCTGCCGGAAGGTTTTAGCGGCGGTCGATGACGTCGAAGTCGAGCCCGTCCGCGCGGGCCAGATAGACGGGCTGCTGAGCGTGCCGGTCGCGCATCACGAACGTCCCGCGCCCGCCCTCGACCCGCGTCCCTTCGGCCAGCGCGTCGACCACGGACACGTCCAGGGTTCCCGCTTTCAGGGCCAGGGCATGCAGCAGCCGTACGCCGTCATAAGCGCCCTGGCCATGAGCGTTCAGGACCGGAGCGTCCGGCCCGAAGCGCGCCGTGTAGCGCTCGCCGAACGCCAGCGCCTCCTCGGTCGCCAGCGCCGCGAAGTAGCCCATCGACGCGTACAGCTCGCCGGTTCCGTCGCCGCCGGCGCCGAGCAGGCCGTTCTCCTCGAGCGCGCCGCACACCCGGGCCACCCGGCCGGCCGGCGGCGAGGCGGCGAACGCCCGGTTGAACCGCACCAGGTCGCTGCCGACCAGGCTGAGCAGCACCGCGTCGGGCCGGGCCGCGGTCACCCAGTCGATCAGGCCGGCGTCGGCCCGGCCGCTGGCGACCAGGCGCTCGCCGACCACCTCGGCCCCGGCCTCGGCGAGCTGGCGGCGGGCCGTCGCGTGCACCCGGCGCGGCCACACGTAGTCGTTGCCGAGCAGCAGCCAGCGGCGGGCGCGGCCGGGGACGAGGCGGTCCAGGGCCGGGCGCAGCTGCCGGCGCGGGGTCTCGCCGAGGAGGAAGACGCCGGGCGTGCGCTCTCCGCCCTCGTAGGGCGGCGTGTAGACGTACGGCAGCCGGCCGCCGATCGCCCGCGCGACGGCGACCCGTACGTCGCTGGCATGCGTGCCCACCACCGCGCTCAGCGCTCGCGCCCGGACCAGATCGCGCACCTCGGCCGCCACCGCCGCGGGCGCGCGGCCACCGTCGATGAGCACCAGCTCCACCGGCCGGCCCAGGATGCCGCCGGTCGCGTTGAGCTCGGCCGCGGCCAGCACGGCGCAGTTCAGCGCCGAGGGCGCGAGCAGCCCGAGCGTGCCCGAGGTCGGCACCACCACGCCGATCCGGACGGCCTGCCCCGGCTCGGGCGCGAGGAGCCGGGCCTCGAGGGGATCGGTGACGAGAACGACGTCGTCCGGCATGCGCCGAGTATCTTCGCTTGCAGGCGTACGGCATAGGGGGCGACTTGACCGGGACCGGATTGCGGGCGCACCTGGCTTATCTGCTGAGCGAGGCCGAGCGCGAGCTGAACCGTCAGCTGGCCGCGGGCCTGGCCGCCGAGGGCGTGGGCGTCGAGCAGTGGCGGATCCTGCGCGCCCTCTCCGACGGGCACGGCCACTCGATGACCGACCTGGCCGAGGCCGTCCTGATGCCCCACCCGACCCTGACCAAGGCCGTCGACCGGCTCGTCGACGACGCGGTGGTCTACCGCCGCCAGGACACGGTGGATCGCCGCCGGGTCGCCGTCTTCCTCTCCGATCGGGGCCGTGACCTGGTCGCCCGCCTGGACCGTCGCGCCGAGGAGCATCACGCGGACGTCGAGGCCGCCTTCGGCACCGCCCGCACCGAGCGCCTGATGCGCGAGCTGGAGGCCCTCGGCGCGGCCTGCAAGCAGGCGCGCGACCCGGCCTAGCGGGTCTTGACGTCGTCGGCGGCCTGCAGGAACGCGCGGATCAGGGCGGATTCCCGGTCGCGCCGCCACACCGGGGCGTAGTGCAGGATGGGCCCGTCGGTGATCGGCACGAACGCGATGTCGCCGCGCCGCCGGGCCTCCGCCGAGAACGACCCGACGGGCGAAACCACCCGGCCGGCGCCGATCACCACGAAGGCCTCTTCGAGGGTGGACACCGGGGCGCCGACCGGGATCGGCCGCCCGGACGGCGTCGCGGCCGGGGTGTGCGCCTGCCAGACATAGTCCGGGATGGGCCCGTCCGGAGAGACCACCGCATGATCGCCGAGGTCCTCCATCTCGATCCGCTCCCGGCCGGCCAGCGGATGACCGGGGGCGGCCGCCAGCACCAGCGGCTCGGTGAACAGCTCCGGCCCGACGACGAGGTCGGGCTCGCGGACGGGCAGCCACAGCAGCGCGACGTCGACCTTCCCGGCCCGCAGCCCGCCGAACGGGTCGAGCGGCGGGACCTCGCGCATGCGCAGCTCGCATCGCGGATGGCGCTGCCGGAACAGGTCGAGGACGGCCGCGATCTCCCGGTGCTGGATGTCGAACGTGCCGACGGTCAGCGTGCCGGCCTGGCCGCCGGCGACGGCGACGGCCTCGTCGAGGGCCGCCATGATCTCGCGGTAGCCCGCGTCGAGCCGGAGCCGAAGCCGCTCGCCCAGCGGGGTCAGCCGCACGGTGCGGCTGGTCCGCTCGAACAGGGCGCCCCCGATCCGGCGTTCCTGCTGTTTGATCGATTGGCTGACCCGGGCCTGGGAGACCCGCAGGCGTTCGGCCGTACGCCCGAAATGCAGCTCTTCGGCCAGGGCCAGGAAGATCTCGATGTCGCGCAGCTCGAGCAAAGCCGTTCTCCCTCCGGTCCTGGCGCAGCCGCGCGTGGCCTCGAACGATAACCGGTGGGTTAACCGGCGGTTCGATCTTGTGCGTTGTTCCCGGCCCGCGCCCCGGCGATCGTGAGTTCCGTGAGCGAACCCATCATCGGCATCCTGGCCGCGCCGGACCCCTCCGGCGCCCCGCGGTTCCGGGCGGTGGCGCCCGGCGGGATCGTGGCCGGGGAGGCCGGCCTGCTGCCGGTTCCGGCCGTCAATCCGGGCGTGCCGGAACTGCGGCTACGGGTACGCCCGGGGTGGCGGCGGCGCGGGATCGGCACCCGGCTGCTGGCCGCCGTCCGGGCCGAGACGGCCGGGTCGATGGTCGCGGACGTGGCGCCGGGCTCGGCCGGTGAGGCGTTCTGCCGGCGGCACGGCTTCCGGTACGCCGGGGCCCGGCGGCACGACCTGCTCACCTACTGCGACGTCCACCAGGCGTGGCTGGCCGAGCTGGTCGACGCCGAGCATCCCGGGTACCGCCTGACCCACTGGACCGGGGACCTTCCGGGCGGGCCCCGCATCGAGGAGTTGCTCCGGAGCCCGTTCCGGCCCGGACTCACGCTGCTGACCGCCGCCAACGCCGGGGACGAGCTGGCCGCCTACGCCGTGGCCGTCGTCAGTGCGCCGGCCCGGCCGCGTGCCCGGCAGTTCGGGCCCGAGGTGCTGCCCGGCCACCGCGGGCGGCGGCTGGGCCGCTGGGTCAACGCCGCGCTGGTCCAACGGTTGCGGGAGATCCATCCGTACGTCTCGGAGATCGAGACCGCCGTCGCCGGGGAGGACCGGCTGCTCGCCGCCCGCGAGCACCTCGGTTTCCGCTTCCTCCGCAGCACGCGGCTGCACGAGCTGGCCCCTGAGGAGGTTCGCCCATGAACAGCCGGAAGTTCTGGCTTCTCGCGGCTGGTGCGCTGACCCGGCGCACCGGCACCGCGAGACCGCACATCACGAAAGGGAGCATTCATCATGAGAAACCCGGCCATCGCCGCCACCGGCCTGCGCAAGTCCTACGGCGACAAGGTCGTCCTCGACGGCGTCGACCTGACCGTCCCCGAGGGAACGATCTTCTCGTTGCTGGGACCCAACGGCGCCGGCAAGACCACGGCGGTGAAGATCCTGTCGACCCTGATCCCGGCCGGTGCCGGTTCGGGCGCCGTCCGCGTCGGCGGGCATGACCTGGCCGTCGACCCGCAGGCGGTGCGTGCCGCGATCGGCGTCACCGGCCAGTTCTCCGCCGTCGACGGCCTGATCACCGGCGAGGAGAACATGCTGCTGATGGCGGCTCTGCACCATCTGTCCCCGCGGGACCGGGCCGGCACCATCGCCGACCTGCTGAAGCGTTTCGATCTCGTCGACGCCGCCGGCAAGCCGGCGTCGACCTACTCCGGCGGCATGAAACGCCGCCTCGACATCGCCATGACCCTGGTCGGCAACCCGCGGATCATCTTCCTCGACGAACCCACCACCGGCCTCGACCCCCGCAGCCGGCACAACATGTGGCAGATCATCCGCGAACTGGTCGCCGACGGCGTCACCGTCTTGCTCACCACCCAATACCTCGACGAAGCCGACGAACTCGCCGACCGGATCGCCGTCCTCAACGACGGCAAGATCGTCGCCGAGGGCACCGCCGCGGAACTCAAACGGCTCATTCCCGGCGGGCACATCACGCTGCGCTTCACCGACCCCGCCACCCACCAGGCCGCCGTCCGCGCCTTTTCGCAGGCCACCGCCGACGACCAGGCCCTCACCCTGCACATCCCGAGCGACGGCGGCCAACGCGAACTGCGCTCGATCCTCGACCGGCTCGACACCCACGGCATCACCGCCGACGAACTGACCCTGCACACCCCCGACCTCGACGACGTCTTCTTCGCCCTCACCACCACCCAGGAGGCCACCCGATGAGCACCGCCGTACACGACTCCGCCACCATGCTGCGCCGCAACCTCCTGCACGCGCGCCGCTACCCATCCCTGACCCTGAACCTGCTCCTCACCCCCGTCATGCTGCTGCTGCTATTCGTCTACATCTTCGGCGGCACACTCAGCGCCGGCATCGGAGGAGGTGGTCCCGACCGCACGGCCTACATCGCCTACATCGTGCCCGGCCTACTGCTGATGACCATCGGCAGCACCGTCATCGGCACCGCCGTCTCGGTCTCCAACGACATGACCGAAGGCATCATCGCCCGCTTCCGCACCATGGCCATCCACCGCGGCTCGGTCCTGGTCGGACACGTCATCGGCAGCGTCCTGCAAGCCGTACTCAGCGTGGTGCTGGTCGGCGCCGTCGCGGTCGCCATCGGCTTCCGCTCCACCGACGCCACGATCCTGGAATGGCTCGCCGCATTCGGCCTACTGGTCCTGTTCGCCCTCGCGCTGACCTGGATCGCCGTGGGCATGGGCCTGATCAGCCCCAACGCGGAGGCGGCCAGCAACAACGCGATGCCGCTGATCCTGCTGCCACTACTGTCCAGCGCGTTCGTCCCGGTCGACACCATGCCCGGCTGGTTCCAACCGATCGCCCAATACCAACCATTCACCCCGGCCATCGAAACCCTCCGCGGCCTACTGCTCGGCACCGGCATCGGCCACAACGGCTGGCTCGCCACCGCCTGGTGCCTCGGGCTCGCGTTGCTCGGCTACTTCTGGTCAACCTCCAAGTTCAACACCCGGAACGGCTAGCGCGTCGAAGGCGGTCGTCGCCTCGTCGTCCAGCTCGATGCGGGCCGCGGCCACGTTGTCGGCCAGGTGGCCGAGGCTGCGGGTGCCGGGGATCAGCAGCGTCGCCGGGCTGTGGCCGAGCAGCCAGGCGAGGCCGGCCTGGGCCGGGGTGATGCCGAGCCGGGCGGCGTGGGCGGCGACCACCGGGTGGTCGGCAACGCTGGGGATCCGGTCGAAGGCCGAGCCGAGCGGGAAGTACGGCACCCAGGCCACGCCGTGCGCGGCGCACTCGGCCAGCACGCTTTCGTGGTCGCGGGTGAGGACGTTGTAGAGGTTCTGCACGCAGACGATCCCGGCGGGCAGGGCCTGTCGCAGCTGGGCGAGGCTCACGTGGCTCAGGCCGATGCCGCCGATCTTGCCCTCGTCGCGCAGCGCGGTCAGCTCGGCGAGCTGGCTGTCGAGGTCGACGAGCTGGTCGCCGGTCGCGGTGATGCCGGGCGGCAGGTCGGCCCGGCGCAGGTTGACCACGGCGATCCGGTCGGCGCCGAGGGCGCGCAGGTTCTCCTCGACCTGGGCCCGCAACTCGGCCGGCTTCTGGGCGGCGACCAACCGCTCGGTCGGATGGGTGACGGCGCCGACCTTGGTGACGATCCGCAACCGGTCGTCGTACGGGTGCAGCGCCGCGCGGATCAGGTCGTTGGCCGGGCCGTAGAAGTGGGCGGTGTCGAGGTGGTCGACGCCGAGCTCGACGGCCCGGCGCAGCACGGTGACGGCGTGCCCCGGATCGCCCCGCTCGAGCTGCATGGCGCCGAAGCCGACGCGGAGCACCTCGTGGTCACCGAGCTTGCCGTGCGCGTACGTCATGGTCATGGTCGTGGTCCTCCCGGCTAGGATGACGCTAAGCGGAACCGATTCCGCTTGCCCGAGACCCACCGTAGCAGAAGCGGAGGCGATTCCGGTTTCTCGCAAGGACGCCCAGCGCAACCGGCAGCGGATCGTCGAGGCCGCCGCCCGCGTGCTGCGGGCCGGCCCGGATCCCGTCAAGATCGAGACGATCGCCCAGGAGGCCGGCGTCGGCATCGGCACGCTGTACCGCAACTTCCCGTCCCGCGAGGCGCTGGTCGAGGAGGTCTACCGCAGCGAGCTCGCCCGCCTTTCGGCCCTGGCCCCCGAGCTGCTGGCCGATCTGCCGCCGGCCGGCGCCATGCGCGAGTGGATGCGCCGCTACCAGGACTTCGTCGCCACCAAGCACGGCATGGCCGAGGCCCTGCGCGCGGTGATCGCCAGCGGCGCGATCAGCTCGGGGCAGACCCGCGAGCACCTCAACGGCGCGATCGCCGCCATCCTCGAGGCCGGCCGGGCCGACGGCAGCCTCCGAAATGACGTGCGGCCGGCGGACGTCTCGGCCAGTATGGCCGGGATCATGCTGGCCGCCGCCGACGTCGAGCAGGCGGGCCGGATGCTGCAGCTGCTCGTCGACGCGTTGGAGGCCCGCCGGTGACGTCCGCCTACCCGCCGCTCAACCTGACCGTCCGCACCCCGCGGCTGACCCTCGCCGCCGCCACCGACGAGATGCTGGAGCGCCTCGCGCCGGTGGTCCGGGCCGGCGTCGTCCGCGACGACCAGCCGCTGCCGTTCGACGATCCGATGTCGCTCTACGAGGACAGTCCCGAGCGGGAGTGGCGCTGGATGCGCGCGATCTGGGCCGGGCGGGCGAAGGTGAGCGCCGCGTTCTGGCGGTTGTACTTCGTGGTCTGCGACGACGGCGAGCCGGTCGGCATGCAGGACCTGATCGGCCGCGACTTCGCCGCCCTCGGCACGGTCACGACGTTCTCCTGGCTGGCGCCGGGCGCGCGTGGCCGCGGGATCGGCCGGGAGGCCCGGGCCGCGGTCCTGCACCTGGCCTTCGAGGGCTTCGGCGCCCGCGAGGCGACCACCGACGCGTTCGTCGACAACCACGCGTCGAACCGGGTGTCCGAGGTGCTCGGCTACGCCCCCAACGGCACCGCCTGGGCCACCCGCCGCGGTGCGGCCACCGAGCTGCGGTGCTGGCGGATGACCCGGGAGGCGTGGGCGGCGCGGCGGCGTTCGGACATCGAGCTGTCCGGGGTCCAGGAGTGCAAGCCGGTTCTCACTGCCCGTTGACGTTCACCCTGATGCCGTAGACCGACGACGTCGCGGTGATGAAGAGGTGGTTGCGCCGGGCGCCGCCGAAGGTCAGGTTCGACGCGATCTCGGGCACGTGCAGCTTGCCGAGCAGCGTGCCGTCCGGCGCGAAGCAGTGCAGGCCGTCGTGGGCGGCGGCCCAGAGCCGGCCCTCGGTGTCCAGGCGCAGGCCGTCGAACGTCCCGGCGTCGCAGGTGGCGAAGACGTCGCCGCCGGTCAGCACGCCGTTCTCGACGTCGAAGCGGCGGATGTGGTTCCGGCGCGAGTCGGCGATGTAGAGGATGCTCTCGCCGGCGCCGAAGGCCAGCCCGTTCGGGCGGTCGAAGTCGTCGGCGACGCGGCGGACGTCGCCGCCCGGGTCGATCCGGTAGACGTGACAGCCGTCGAGCTCGGAATCGGCCCGGTTGCCCTCGTAGTCGCTGTCGATGCCGTAGCTCGGGTCGGTGAACCAGATGCCGCCGTCCGAGTGCTCGACCACGTCGTTGGGGCTGTTGAACCGGTTGCCCTCGTATCGGTCGGCGAGCACCGTCACCGAGCCGTCGTGCTCGACCCGGGTCACCCGCCGCGTGCCCTGGTCGCAGCTCACCAGGCGGCCACGCCGGTCGAGCGTGCGGCCGTTGGCGTAGTCGGCCGGCTGACGCAGCACGCCGACGGCGCCGGTCGTCTCGTCCCAGCGCAGCACCCGATCGTTGGGGATGTCGCTGAAGACCAGGTAGCGGCCGGCCGGAACGTAGGCCGGGCCCTCGGTCCAGCGCCCGCCGTCGAACAGGCGCTCCATCCACTCGTCGCCGCCGACCCGCTTGAAGCGCTCGTCGAGAACCTCGAAGCGCGCCCTGATCTTTTCCACCATTGACTGTCCTCGATCCGCACGCAAGGATTAATTCACGTCCTGAAATTAGCCGGAGAGGCCCCATGTCCCGTACCAAACTAGCGGCCGTTGCCGCCGCGGTCGTCGCCACCACCGGCCTCGCCGCACCCGCTCAGGCGGCCGCCGCCACCACCGTCCAGGTCTACCTCAGCTCCGAGTCGCGCACCGCCGGCTACGAGCCCAAGAACGGCAACTGGTACACCAACCCGGCCACCGGGCTGGCCGGCACGCCGTACCAGCTGAGCCGCCAGGCCGACCTGGCGACCGCGGCCGCCGGCGGCACGGCGACCATCACGGTCGACACGACCCAGAAGTACCAGACCGTGCTCGGCGTCGGCTCCTCGCTCGAGGAGTCCACCATCTACAACCTCTCCCGGATGAGCGCGGCCGGCCGCGACGCCGCCCTGCGCGCGCTGGTCGACCCGGTCAACGGCGCCGGCTTCAACGTCGCCCGGATCACCCTGGGCACCAGCGACTTCACCTCGCACGACTTCTACACGTACGACGACGGCGCCGCCGACCCGACGCTGGCGCGCTTCTCGATCCAGCGCGACATCGACTACCACATCATCTCGACGCTCCAGCAGGCCCTCGCGATCAACCCGAACCTGAAGATCTTCGCGAGCGCGTGGAGCGCCCCGCCGTGGATGAAGACGAGCAACGCCATCATCGGGGGCAGCCTGCTCAGCCAGTACATCCCGAACCTGGCCGCCTACTACGGCAAGGCGGTGCGGGCGTATGCGGCGCAGGGCATCCCGATCTACGCGCTCACCCTGCAGAACGAGCCGCTGTTCCAGCCGGCCGACTATCCCGGCATGCTCGTGTCGGCCGACCAGGAGCGCCAGCTGGCCAAGGCGGTCCGCGCGGAGCTGCCGACGACGAAGATCTGGGCGTTCGACCACAACTTCTCCGAGGGCGCCTCGTACGCCGCCGGCGTGCTCACGGCCGACGCCCGGTCCTCGGTCGACGGCATCGCGTTCCACGACTACGCCGGCGATCCGTCGGCGATGGCGACGGTGAAGGCGACGTACCCCGACAAAGACGTGCTGATGACCGAGCGCTCGGTCTGGGGCACCGCCGGCGCCGACCGGATCGTCCAGTACTTCCGCAACCAGGCCACCCTCTACGAGGGCTGGGTGTCCATGCTGGACCAGAACCGCTCGCCCGAGCGCTGGTCCGGCTCGCCCGACCCGACCATGCTGGTGCAGAGCCCGTCGAGCCCCGACACGTTCTGGAAGCTGCCGGACTACAACATGGTCGCCCAGTTCTCGAAGTTCGTGAAGGCGGGCGCCAAGCGGGTGGCCACCGGTTACGGCTCGACCGGCTCGGTCACCAATGTGGCCTTCGTCAACCCCGACAACTCGCTGGTCACCGTCGTGGTCAACCAGACCTCGGCGAACCAGGCGTTCACGCTGCGGGCCGGCACGCGCCAGTTCACCGCCACCCTGCCGGCCAAGACCACCGGCACCTACGTCTGGGCCGGGGCGGGCGATGCCGGCGCCGGGCCGTCGCGGACCGGCCAGATCAGCGGGTACGGCGGAAAGTGCGTCGACGTGGCCGGAGCCAATCCCGCCAACGGCACCGCCGTCCAGCTCTACACGTGCAACGGCACCGCCGCCCAGACGTGGACGGTCGGCGCCGACGGCACGGTCCGGTCCCTGGGCAAGTGCCTGGACGTGCCCGCCGCCAACTCGGCCAACGGCACGAAGGTCCAGATCTACGACTGCAACGGCACGGCGGCCCAGCAGTGGACGGCCTCCACCGACGGCACGCTGCGCTCCCTGGGCAAGTGCCTGGACGCCACCGGCCCGAGCTCGGCCGACGGCACCCGCCTGCAGATCTGGGACTGCTTCGCCTCCGCCAACCAGAAGTGGACCCTGCCCGCCTGATCGCGTGCCCCGGCGCCGGCTTGCCGGCTTCTCTCCGGCGCCGGGGCGCTCGTTCTCACCGCACGGCGTAGCGCAGGTGCGTGACCCGGTCGCTCTCGAGCACCCGCGGGTTGTCCAGCATCGTGCGGGGAACCTCGTGCTCGCCGAAGAACCGGACGCCGGCGCCCGCCGCACCGCCGCCTCGATTCCGTCGCGGGCGAACTCGTAGGGCGCGCCCGGATAGCGGCTCGGCCAGTCGCCCGGGTCGCGGTGGGTCACCACGACGACGTGGTCGCCGACCGCGGGCGTGCCGCGCCACCCGTCGGTCAGGTCGAACAGCCGCCGCCCGATCACCGTCGCGCCGACCTTCGGCCAGGTCTCCCGCAGCAGCGCCGCACTGGCGGGCGCCGGCCGGTAGCCGCCCTGGGGCCGGTATCGCCCCGGGAGGGGAACCATCTCCTCGTCGCCGTTGAAGTACCAGTCGAACAGCGGGCCGACCCCGTCATCGCGATCCGCGATGAACCCGTCGATCGAAACGGCCGCGCCAACGATCACCTTGCCGGTCACCTGAGACCCCTCACGTATGTATGCGCATATGGACCGGCCGCCTCCCGCGAACTCATCGGTGGCCGCCGACTATCGTGTGCGTCCCGAGGGGAGACATCGATGCCGTTGGAGCGACCGGCCACGCCGGCGACCGGGTGGGTCGTCATCGGCCTGGCCGTGGTCCATCTCGCCCTCAGCGGCCTGGTCGCGAAGGCGGCGCTCGGCCTGCCCGCCGACGGTGACCTCGACCGCGCCGCGCCCGGCCGGCTCGCGACGACGCTGACCGTCTCGCTGGCCTGGCTGGCGGTCGTCGTCGGCACCCTGATCGCCCTCGCGGTGTGGAACCGGCGCATGCGCGCGCTGGCCGAGCGCCACGGCGCCGACGGCAACCTCGTCATCCGGCGCTGGTTCCTGCCGGCCTACGGCGCCGCCGTCCTGCTGTCCGCGTGTCTTCATCCGCTGCTCGGGCTCAGCAGCGGCCAGGGCATCCTCGTCGGCATGGGCGTCCGGGTGCTGGCCGGGCTTCTGCTGATCGCCGAGGTGCTCGCCGCCCGGGCGCGCCTGCGGCGGCTGACCGTCGTTCCGGCTTAGCGTTCATCTTTTAGCCAATGCAACGATCTGTTTGGCTGACGTTGCGTTAAGTATCGAGCCGTTGCAACAATATTGCGCCTTTGAACTGGGCTTTCTGCTGCTAAGTGCAACAAGCGTGTTGCCTAGATGGTGAACGCAACGTAGCGTTTCCCACATCGGAAACAACGAGTGCAAGGAGCGCACGATGACCACCTACCCCACCACCGCCCCGATCACCGCCGTCATCGACATCCCCGCCGGCCGGGTCCAACTGATCGCCGCCGAGCGCACCGACACCGTCGTCGACATCCAGCCCGCCGACCCCACCAAGACCCGCGACGTCAAGGTCGCCCAGGAAACCACCGTCACCTACACCGACGGCGTCCTGCGCGTCGACGCCTCCACCACGAACCAGCTCTTCGGCCCCTCCGGCTCGATCGAAGTCACCATCCAGCTGCCCACCGGCTCGGCCGTGCAGGCCACCACCGCCGCCGTCAGCTTCCGCGCCGTCGGCCGCCTCGGCGACGTCGCCTTCGACGGCGCCTACGGCGAAGTCAAGCTCGACGAAGCCGGCACCGCCCGGCTCAGCGTCTCCGCCGGCGACGTCACCATCGGCCGCCTCACCGGCCCCGCCCAGATCAACGTCCAGAAAGGCGACATCACCATCACCGAAGCCACCCGCGGCGACGTCGTCCTGACCACCCAGGCCGGCAGCCTCACCATCGACGCCGCCCCCGGCGTCTCCGCCACCCTCGACGCCGGCACCAGCTACGGCCGCATCCACAACACCCTCAAGAACGACGGCGAACCACAACTCGCCATCCGCGCCACCACCTCCTACGGCAACGTCACCGCCCGCAGCCTCTGACGCCGTCAGATGCGAGCGATCCGCGAGCGACCAGTCCGGCCGGCGGCGATCACGCCGCCGGCCGCGCCGCTCAACTCGGCCCAGCAGCTCCCGGGGCGGTGTCCGCCATCCGGCCCTGCGGATCGTGGGCAGGGTCGTACGAGGCCAGGGTCGCCGAAGCGATGGGTCAGGGCGGCGAGCATCCCCACGGTGGTGTTGCAGATACCCGACAGCAGCATCGGCACCTGGCCGGCCGATCGGGCCGCGGCGGCCTCGACGGCGACCGGCCTCGGCGGCTCGAAGGCGGTGCCGATCCCGGCTCACCACGGCGATGACGCCTCGATGAGCCGCTCGCTGCCCCTGGTCGCGCAGTCGCTCGGCGGCGTCCGCCCGGGACAGCGCGAACGGCCCGGCGGTGGTGGGCAGTGCAACGAGCAGTGCAACGGCCTCTCGCACGATGAGACCCGGGCAACCAGGCCCATCGTGCGGGAGGTGGAACCATGTCCGACGAACGGCCGCTGCTGATGGCGCGCTTCCTCGGCGGCTTCCGGGTGACCGTCGACGACGTCGCCGTGGACACGGCGTCGCGGCGGCGAACCCGGCAACTACTGGCCTATCTGCTGGCCAACCGGCGGGCGCCGGCGCATCGGGACGTGCTGGCCGACACGTTCTGGCCGGGTGCGACGCCGGCCGCGGCCCGCAACAACCTGCACGTCACGCTCAGCCACGTGCGGCGGGCGCTGCGGGACGCGCACCCGGCCGCGGCGATCGAGCGGCGCTTCGACGCCTATCGGATCGGTGGCGCGGTCACCGTCTGGACCGACCTCGAGCAGTTCGCGGCGTACCGGTCGGACGGGGCGCGGGCCGAGCGGCGGGGCGATCCCGGCGCGGCGATCCGCGCCTACGAGGCGGCGTGCCAGCTCTACGAGGGCGAGTTCCTGGCCGATGAGCCGTACGCCGGCTGGGCCGTCCCGCTCCGGGAAGCGCTGCGCCTCGACGTCATCGGCGTCCAGGGCCGGCTGATCGAGCGGCACCGGGAGCGCGGCGCCCACGGGACGGCCACGATCCTGGCCCGGCGGCTGCTCGAGATCGACCCGTGCAACGAGGGCGTGCACCGGCAGCTGATGGCCTGCTATGCGGCGGCCGGCCACCGGCATCTCGCGCTGTCGCAGTACCACCGGCTGGTCGAGCTGCTGTGGACGACCCTGCGAGTGGCGCCGTCGGCCCGGACCACCGAGTACTTCCGGGAACTGTGCCATCCTCGCCACGAGCGAGGCGCCCGCCTTGCCTCGTGAGCGGCTCGGCGTAGCGTCGGGCCATGACCGAACATCGTCTGACCGGGACGGTCTCCGCGGGCGGCCTGCTGTTCGAGTGCGAGTCCTGCGGCCGCCGTCTCGGCATCGAACGCGACACCGGCGAGCTGGTGATCATCGATCACGGCGACCGCGCCGCGCTGCACCGGGGGTCCATCGGCGACATCGAGCTGACCGCGACGGTGACCCAGCGATAGCAGGTGGCGACCCTCGTGCGAGGGCCGCCACCGGCGTGGGTCAGGCGATGCGGAGGACCGGGCCCTCGACCACCGCGGCCACGTTGCTGATCTTGGTGAAGTTGCGGTGGGTCAGCACCACGACCACCTTGTAGGCGCCACTGCTCGTGGCCGGCGGCGGGTCGTTGGGCAGCGTGCCCGCGAACACGTCGATGGTCGCCGCGTAGTTCTCCTGGCCGTTCAGCGGCACGTTCTTGAAGCCGATCTGCTTCTCCGGACCGGGACCGATCGACTCGGCGTACGCCGCCACCGTCCACTCGCCACCGAGCAGCAGCGCGGCGAGCGGCCCGATCTTCCAGGACGTCTCGATCTTGAAGTCCAGGCCGGCCTCGAGCACGTCGGCGGGCTGGCCGTTGTTGTCCAGCACCTGCGCCGTGAAGTCGCCCGGGCCGAAGAGCTGGTTGGGGAACTGGATCAGGGACACGTCTTCCTCTCCGTGACAGCGCCACGCTGTCGACCCCGGAAGCATCGGCCGCCCCCCTTCCCCGGCGCTTACCTCGCGCCTAACCGGCCGCGCTAATCGGTTAAGTCGAGCCGGCGCCGAATCTCGTCGGCCTCCGGGTGCCCGAGCTCGTCGAGGACGCGCACGGCCCCGGCCCAGGCGCGGACGGCGCCGTCGCGGTCGCCGGTCTCGGCCAGCGCGTCCCCGAGCCGGGCCAGCGACACCCCTTCGTTGTAGCGGTCGCCGAACTCCGCGTACAGCTCGGCCGCCCGCCGATAGCAGTCCACCGCCCGGTCGGGCCGGGCCATCTGGCGGTGGATGCGGCCGAGACTGTCCAGCGTGTACGCCTGGTCGAACCGGTCGTCGGTCTCGCGCAGCAGGGTCAGCGCCCGGGTGCAGTGGCCGAGCGCGACCTCCGGCTCGCCCAGCTGCGACCGGAACCAGCCGATCGCGTTGAGCGCCCGCGCCTGCCCGGTCCGGCTGCCACCCCGCCGGAAGAGATCGAACGCGGCCTCGGCCTCCGGCAGCGCCTCCCGGTAGCGGCCCTGGCAGTCGAGAATCCAGGCCAGGGTGCGGCGCACGTGCGCCATGCCGAGGTGCTCGCCCAGCCGCTCGTAGAGCCGGCCCGCACGCAGCAGGCGCTCGCGCGCCTCGTCGAGCCGGTTCAGCCGGATGTACGCGTACGCGAGGCACCCGAGGCTGACCGCCTCACCCCGCGGATCCCCCACGCGGATCGCCGCCTCCAGCGCGCGTTCCTGCACCGCGGCCGAGTCGTGCCAATGACCCTCCCGGTCCAGAACCTGCGTCAGCGTCCACCCGAGCTGCCAGGCGTGCGAGTCGAACCCCTCCCGCACGGCCATCCGCAGCGCGGCCAGCAACGCCGGCTCCTCGGTGGCGAACCAGGCCAGCGCGGCGTGCAACCCGGCCGGCCGCTCGACCGGCACCGCGGGATCGGCCGGCGCGAGCGCGATCGGGTCGTCCCGGTACGGGTTGAGCGCCCGGTCGGCGGCGTACGCGGTGTGCAGGTAGTGATCGAGACCGCGGCGGACCGCCGAACTCCGGTCACCGGCCGATTCCTCGCTCGCGGCGAGCTCGCCGGCGAAGACCCGGAGCAGGTCGTGCTGGGCGAACCGTCCCGGCGCCCGCTCGGCGATCAGATGGGCCCGGGTCAGCTCCTCCAGCAGCACGCGCACCGACCCGATCGGCTCCCCCGCGATCCCGGCCGCCGCCGGCACCGAGACCTCCGGCCCCGGATGCAGGCCGAGGAGCCGGAACAGGCGGGCGCCGGGCCGGCTCAGGGCCCGGTACGAGCAGGCGAGCACCGCCCGTACGTCGGTGGCCAGGTCGCCGGCGCCGAAGACGTCCAGCCGCCCATGCGCCCGCCGCAGCTCGTCGGCCACCGCGGCCAGCCGGAACTGCGGGTTGGCCGCGGCCCGCGCGGTCACCACCGACAGCGCCAGCGGGAGACGCGCACACCGGGTGATGATCTCGTCGGCGCCGGCCGGCTCCGCGTCCAGCCGGGCCGCGCCGAGCCGCCGGGCCAGCAGCTCGCGGGCCTCGCCCGGGGACATCAGGCCGAGCGGCACGATCCGGGCGCCGTCGATGGCGGTGAGGCTCAGCATCTGGTCCCGGCTGGTCACCAGCACGAGGCTGCCCGGCGACCCCGGCAGCAGGGGGCGGACCTGCTCGGCGTCGCGGGCGTTGTCCAGCACGAAGAGAACCCGCTTGCCGGCCACGACGCTGCGGAACAGCGCGGCCTGACCGTCCAGATCGGGCCCGATGCGCTCCGGCGGCACGGCGAACGCCTCGAGGAACCCGCGAACGGCCCGCCCGGGGTCGAGCGGGGGGCTGCTCGGGTCGAAGCCGCGCAGGTTCGCGTACAGCTGCCCGTCCGGGAATCGGTCGCGCACGCTGTGCGCCCAGGTCACCGCCAACGTGGTCTTGCCGACCCCGGCCGTGCCGCAGATCGCGGTCAGCACGGCCGTCGCGCCCGGCGCCGGATCGCCCTCCAGCAGCCGGTTCAGGATGTCGAGCTCGCTCCCCCGGCCGACGAAACCGGACGGCGCGTGCGGCAGTTGGGCCGGCGCCGCCGACGTCGCGACCGCGACCGGCCGGGCGGCCGCCGGGGCGAGGCTCGGGTCGCCGGCGAGGATGCGCTGGTGCAGCAGTTGAAGCGGCCGGGCCGGTTCGATGCCGAGCTCGTCGATCAGCGTCCGCCGGGCCTGCCGGAACGCGGTCAGCGCGTCGGCCCGGCGCCCGGCCCGGTGCAGGGCGAGCAGGAGAAGCTCGTGCAGCCGTTCGCGCAGCGGATGGGCGGCGACCAGGCGCCGCAGCTCGTCGATCAGCGCCGGGTCGGCGCCGACCGCGAGGTCGAGCTCGATCCGGTCCTGGAGCACGGTGAGCCGGCGGTCGGCCATCCGGTCGCGCTCGGCGTCGAGCAGCGGGCTGGACAGGCCGTCGCACAACGGTCCGCGCCAGAGCTGCAGCGCCTCGCGAAGCTGGGCCGCCGCCGCCTTGGCGTCGCCGGCGTCGCGGGCGAGCCGGGCTCGGCGCACGCCGGCCCCGAACTCGGCCAGGTCGAGCGCGTCGCCGGCGAGGGCCAGCCGATACCCGGCCGCGGTCCAGGTCAGGCGGCTCTCGGTGGCGCGCGCCGGCCGGTCCGGTTCGAGGACGCGACGCAGGGCGGAGACGTGCCGCTGCACGAGGTTGACGGCCGACACGGGCGGGGCGTCGCCCCACACCGCGTCGATCATCGCGGTCAGCCCGATCGGCCGGCCGTCCTGCAACAGCAGGACGCCGAGCACCACCTGCTGCTGCAACGGGCCGAGGGCCACCGGGCGGTCATCCCGCCGTACGCCGAGAGGGCCCAGCACCGCGTACCGGAGCCCGGTCATCGCCGTCGCACCTACCGCGGGCCGACGGCCGGCAGGGCCAGCGCGAGCGCGGCATCCCCGTCCACGAGCATCAGGCCGAGCCGCCGGAACCGGTCGATCATCCGCTCGACGACGCGGACCGGCTCGCGCAGGCCGAGCCGCTCGTGCACCTTGGACGCGCGGATCGGCCGGTCGCTGCACGCCGCGTAGACGTCCGCGGCGGCGCCCTCGAACGAGTAGGTGCCCTCCGAGCCCGGCCGGCGACCGTCGTAGACCTGCAGGTAACCGGGCGCGGACCAGAAAACCAGCGTCGGCCGGGCTTGCTGCCAAGCCTCCTGCCAGGCGGTCACCACCGAGATCATTTCACCGTACGCGTCATCGGGTAACGCATCGGGCAGGCTCGACTGGAAGAAATACGCCACCCGGTCGAGGTCCACGCGCCTCGGGTACACGTACCGATAGCCCGGCTCCGGCTTGTTCCTGATCTGGGAGAGCGGGCTGAACCGTTCCAGCCAGATCCGGCCCGCGCTCTCCGGCGGTTGCAGGTGCGCCAGATGCGGGACCAGCGCGGCCTGCCCGGCGTAGTCCTCTCCGGTCTCGCCCGGGAATCCCCAGAGGACGTTCCAGCTCGTGGCGATGCCGTAGTAGCGCGCCCAGCGCAGCAGGTTAACGTTCTGCGCGGCGGTGGCGCCCTTGTTCATCAGCGCGAGCACGTGTGAGCTCAGCGACTCGATGCCGGGCTGGATCCGGTCGACGCCGGCCCGGGCCAGCAGGCCGATCTGAGCCCGGTTGAGGTTGGCCTTCACCTCGTAGAAGAGCTGGTAGCCGAAGTTGCCAGCGGCGAGCTCCGGCATGAGCGTGGTCAGGTACCGGGTGTCGAGGATGTTGTCGACCGCGGCGAACCGGAAGCTGCCGGTGCGGCGGGCCTGGGTGGCCAGCTCGGCCAGCACCCGCTCCGGCGACTTGCTGCGGAACGTCATGGTGGCGCCGTTCAGCCCGCAGAACGTGCAGTGATGCTTGGCGCCCCACCAGCATCCGCGGGCCGTCTCGAGCGGAATCGTGGTGTGCCGCCGCGCGATCGGGTCGAGCAGTCCCAGCCGCCCGGCCCGCTCGAAGTACTCGCCGTAGTCCGGCACCGGCAGGGCGTCGAGGTCGCGGATCGGCGGCGCGGGCGGCACGATCGGGGCGCCGCGCCGGATCACGCCCGGGATCGTGGCCGGGTCCTCCCCCGCCGCCAGCGCCGCCAGCAGCCGGGGAAAGGCGTCGTCGGCCTCGCCGGAGACGGCCAGGTCGATGGCGTCGACGGTGCGGACCAGCTCCGGGCCCATCTCGCCGTCGAAGTTGGCGCCGCCGAACACGGTGACGATGCCCGGATGGCGTCGCTTGAGCAGGCGGGCCAGCGCGAACGAGGCCGCGTTCTGCTCGAAGGTGCAGCTGAACCCGGCGACCTCGACCTCACCCCAGGGGTACGCGGCGAGGAGCTCCTCGAGGTACGCGGGCACCTCGACCTCGCGAATCCGGAGCAGCCGCTTGCGTACGGCGTCGGCCGCCCCGCCGAGGTCGGGCAGGTCCCCGGCCGCGTCGAGGAGCGCCGCCCCGGGATCCGGCGCGTCGTCGCCGAACGCGGCGACGGAGAACAGCCATTCGCCGAACAGCCGCCCCCGATCGCCGCCCGCGAGGCGCGCATAAGGCCCGGCGCCGACGCGAGCGGCGAAGTCGAGGTTGGCATGCAGGGTGGCGGCCGCGAAGCCGTGCTCCCGCGCGATCGCCGCGAGCAGCCCGGCCTGAATGGACGGCCGATCGGCGCCCAGGAAGGGCATCGACACGACCACCACGGGCGGTGCCATGGGGTCAGTACGACGAGTTCTTGTGCGGCGGCTCCGGGGGCTTCCCGCGATACCGGCCGATGCTCCAGTCGTTTCCGCGACCGCCGGGAAGGGTGGCGATCGCCACCGGCTTCTCCGCGGCCTCGGCCCGGTCGATGTACGTGTCCGCACCCTTCAGGAAGCACACCCGAAGAAGGTCGCGGTCCGCCTCCGACAACCGTTTTTCGACGAGGCCCGGCATCTTGGCGCTGAGGGCTTCCAGTCTTTCCTGGGTCAGATGGTTTTCCGGCTGATTTGTCACGCGAACCTCCCGAGGGCACCGCGGACGTAGCGAATCTCACGCTGCGCGGCCCATCGGAGCCGCGTCAAGGAAATGACACCAGCCCGACAGGCCGCGGCGCATCACTCGGTCGGGGTGATGGCGTGGATGGTGCGGAGCTCGCTGAGCGGCCACCGGCGGAAGTTGGACGGGTCGCCGCTCGTTGTCGCCAGCTCCTCGTACTGCTTCGCCATGGTCTCGGCCGCATCGCACGCGTCGGCGAAGGTGCTGGTGCCGATCATCGTGGTCTCCAGGTAGGACCACTCGCCGCTCCCCTGGTCGGTCTCCCACCCGACGAACGCGTGACCGGGCACGATGACGATCGCGGGATTCAGGGTCGCGGCCTCCATCAGGCTCGCCACCAGCACCGTACCGTCGATGCAGTTGGCCTCGCGGTCCTCGAGACTCTCCCGGGGCAGCCGCACCCGCTGGACGGCCGCGCCCTCGTCCGGGCTGAACGCGACCACCGAGTTGACGTAGATGATGCCGGCGTTCTTGAGCGCCTTGAAGATCGCCTCGACTTCGGCCCGGGCCTCCTTGGCGCCGAGCTCGTAGCCCACCAGTCGCGGCTCGGGCAGCTGGTCGGCCACCGTCCGCAGGAAGGCCAGGATCTTCGGCGAGTTCGGCGTGACGAAAGCCCCGAAATACTTGGAGACGTCCGTCCATTTGCCGGTCGCCGGATCCTTGACGGCGAGCGGGACGCTGGTGCGGGCGAGCAGGGGAATCGGGTAGGTGCTGTTCAGCTCGGTCGGCCCGTCGAGGTTCTCGATCAGCACGTTGACCTCGGCCATCGTGAGCTCGTCGAGATCGCGGATCCGGTCGTGGAAGAGGGTGGGCAGCTGGTTGACGGCGATCTCCTGCTTCGACGGCACCTCGCGGGTGTCGATCGCCTTGGCCGAGTAGCCCTCCAGGAACGAGCTGATCCGCAATCGTCGCGTCGTGCCACTGGTGTTGCGGACCGTGCAGGTCACCAGCGGGTTCTCGTCCTGCCGATAGAGGTGGTAGATCGAGGTCGGCACCTGCGCCATGCGCACGACTGCCCGGGCCTCCAGTCCTGTCTCCGGCGCCGCGCGGGCCCGCGCCCGGGCCCGGGCGCGCGGCGCGACGGTGTCCGCGGTGTCGAGGATCTGCCCGCCCACGGGCTTCTCGTCCAGCGACGACACGTCGGCGTCGGTCGACGCGGCCTTCTCCCGCGCGCTGACCTCGGCCTCCGCCTCCGCCAGCTGGTTGAGCACGGCCCGGTTGGACGCCGGGTTGACCTGCTCGAACACCTGCCTCCGCAAAGCGGCGATGCGAAGACGCAGATCGTATTCGCTGAGTTGCTTGAGTTCGGCCATGCCGCGAGCCTCCGGCGACCGGACCCGGCCCGCAGCCGTTGATCCGGCAGCTGTCCGGTCCACGACAGCGCCGTCGGGTGAGCTCAGTCGAGCGTGACCACGACCTTGCCACGGGCCCGGCCGCTTCCCACCGTCTCGTGGGCCTCGGCGACGGAGTCCCAGTCGTACCTCTCCGGGTGCAGCAGCGGCGTCAGCGCACCCTGCTCCGCCAGCAGCTTCGCCTCGGTCAGCACGGCGCCGTGGTGGGCGCGGTTCCGGCCGGTCAGCAGCGGGAGCAGGGTGAAGACGCCGGAGTAGGTGGCGCCGCGGAAGGAGAGCGGGGCCAGGCTGTGGCTGCCCCAGCCGAGGATGCTCACCACGTGGCCGGTGTACTCGCGGACCGACGCGAACGCCTCGTCGAGGACCTTGCCGCCGACGGTGTCGAAGATGACGTCGAAGCCCTCGGGCACGACCGACAGCGGGCTTCCCTCCGCATAGTCGATCGGGGTCGCCCCGAGACCCGCGATGACGGGGAGGCTCGCGGCGCTGCCGGTGGCGAAGACGGCCGCACCGCGCGATCGGGCGAGCTGGACGGCGATGTGGCCGACGCCGCCCGCGCCGCCGTGCACGAGCACCTGCTGGCCGGGGCGGACGGCGGCCCGGTCGACCAGGCCCTCCCAGGCGGTGATCAGCGACAGCGGCAGGGCGGCGGCCTCGGCCATCGACAGGTTCGCCGGCTTCGGCGCGAGCAGGCGGGCGTCGACCGCGGCGTACTCGGCCAGCGACCCCTGGAGGTCGCCGACGCCGCCGGTCATGCCGTAGACCTCGTCGCCGGCGGCGAAGCGGGTCACCTCCGGCCCGACCGACGAGACCACGCCGGCCAGGTCGATGCCGAGAACGGCCGGCGGGGTGACCTGGGCGTGCGCGGCCGCCCCGGCGACGATCTTCAGGTCGAGCGGGTTGACGCCGCTCGCGGCGATCCGCACCAGCACCTGGCCGGGACCGGGCGCGGGGCGGGGCAGGTCGCGCAGCCGGAGGCGGCCGCCAGTCTCCTCGAGAACGAGCGCCCTCATCGCAACAGGCCGATGCCGAGGGTGATGGTTCCGATGGCGAGCGCGGCCGCGCCCGCGTACACGAGGCCGATGATTTTGTTCGGCTTCTCGGCCCGCGGCGAGGCCACCGAGAGGAAGAAGCCCAGCGGCATGAGGATCGGTCCGGCCGCGAAACAGACGCGGACGACGGTGCTCCACCCGCCGGACAGGTTCGCCTGGTCGACCCAGAGGAGCGCGACCAGCGCGAAGATCAGCCAGACGCCGGCGTGCGCGTGGCCGGCCCGGAACATCATCCGGCGCACCGGGTTGTCGAGGTAGCCGGGCTCCTTGCGGCCGATGGCCCGGAGCAGCGAATAGCCGCCATACTCGATGGTCGGCACGACGATGAACATGATCGCGGCCGTGTGCTGGGAGGCGTTGGTCATCTTGACCCCTCGTTGATGACGGGCTTGGGCAGGAACTTTCCGTGCGCGATCGCCCGCACCGACCGTTCGGCCAGCAGGGCGAGACCGAGCGTGACGACGGCGAGCAGGACCCAGACCCAGGCGTCACGGCCGGGCAGGTCACGGATGGCCACCCAGCGCATGGCGAGGGCGAACACCGCGGCGTACGAGAAGGAGAAGGCCATCTCGATCGCCATCGTCGGGCGTAGCGGCACCGGCAGCGCGGGCTGGGTGAACAGCCGCAGCAGGATGATCGAGCCGAGGACCAGCCAGCAGATCGCGCCCCAGCCGAACATCAGGGTCGCCGCCTCGTGCCAGCCGAGCGCCGAGCATCCGATCGAGGCGATGAACCCGCCGGCCAGCGCCCAGAGCACGTTCGCCGGCCAGTGCGGCGCCACGCCCTCGGCCGAATGATCTATTCCGCCGTCGAAACATAGGTCACCTGTCAGTGGTCATATACCGGAACGTGGACGTCCGTTAGCGTTCAGATCTCGTACGCACTGTGCATTGAGTCTGTTCGTCATCCCTCTGGAGGTTGGGGTTCGTGTCCCCTACTCTCGTTCGGCGCACCGCCATCGGCGCGTTGTCGCTGTCCACTGTTGCCGCGGCCGGCTGGCTGATCGCCACGCCCGCGGCCGCCAATCCGGCCGGAACGGGCCTCGTCATCAGCGAGGCCTACGTCAACGGCGGCTCGGCCGGCGCCAGCTATCAGAACAAGTTCATCGAGTTCTACAACCCGACCGGGAGCGCCATCTCGCTCGCCGGCGAAACGTTGCAGTACCGGGCGCCGGCCAGCACGGTCGTGCCCAGCGGGTCGCAGGTGTTCGCCCTGTCGGGGAGCGTCGCCGCCCACTCGCACTTCCTCGTCCAGCTGCCCAGCAACGGCGCCAACGGGGCCGCGCTGCCGGCCGCCGACCTGACCACGGGGACCAGCGTCAACCCCGGCGCGGGCGGGGGCACGCTGTACGTCGCGGCCAGCGCCGCCGGGGTGCTGCCGACCGACGCGACGGTCATCGACAAGATCGGCTGGGGCACGTCGAACTCGCCCGAGGGGACCGCTCCCAGCGGAAACTCGGTCGTTCTCAGCTACCAGCGGGCCGCGTCCGGCGCGGACAGTGACAATAACGTTTCCGACTTTTCCGTTTTGGCGCCCACGCCGGAGAATTCCGGCGCGACCGGTGGGGGCGGCGAGGAGCCGCCCGCGGAGGACGCGACGATCGCGCAAATCCAGGGCACGACTGATACTTCGCCCTACGTGGACAAATCGGTCACGACCACGGGCGTGGTCACCGCGGCCTACCCGACCGGCGGGTTCAACGGCTTCTTCCTCCAGACCCCGGGCCCCGACACCACGCCGGGCGCCTCGGACGGCGTCTTCGTCTTCGGCTCGATCTCGGCCGCGCAGGTCGCCGTGGGCGACAGCGTCCAGGTCACCGGCAAAGTGGCCGAGTTCCAGGGCGAAACCGAGATCACCAGCCCCACGGTGACCGGCCTGGCCACCCCGCTGCCGGCCGCCGCGCCGCGCGAGCTGCCCTGGACCGACCTGGACACCGACGCCGAGAAGGAGGCCCACGAGGGCGAGCTCGTCGTCCCCCAGGGCACCTTCACCGTCTCCGACAACTACGACGCCAACCTCTACGGGTCGTTCACGCTGGCCGCCGGCGACACCCCGCTGCGCCAGCCGACCGACGCCGGTCGCGCCGGCAGCCCCGAGGCGCAGGCCGTCGCCGCCGACAACGCGGCCCGCATGGTCACCCTGGACGACGGGTCGAGCCTCAACTACTCGAGCGCCGCCAACTCGGCCAAGCCGCTGCCCTGGCTCACCCCTGCCAACCCGGCCAGTGTCGGCGCGAAGGTGACCTTCCACCAGCCGGTGGTGCTCGAGTACCGATTCTCGCTGTGGAACTTCCAGCCGCGGCAGCAGGTCACCGACGACGGCTCGGCGGTTGCCTCGTTCAGCGACACCCGCGCCGGCAACCAGCAGCCGCGCTCGTTCGGCGGTCCCGCGCTCGCGACGTTCAACGTGGAGAACTACTTCCCGATGACCGGCGCGAAGTACGAGGCGACCGGCCTGGGCACCTGCACGTACTACACCGACCGCGAGGGCAACCGCATCACGGTGCGGACCTGCACCGGCAGCGGCCCGCGCGGCGCCGCCGACGACGTCAGCTTCGCCCGCCAGCAGTCGAAGATCGTCACCGGCATCAACCGGCTCGGCGCCTCGGTCGTCTCGCTCGAGGAGGTCGAGAACTCGGCCTGGTTCAACGAGCCGCGGGACACGGCGCTGGCCGGCTTGGTCGACGCGCTCAACGCCGCGGCCGGTTCGGCCGTCTGGGCGTACGTGCCCTCGCCGCCCGCCGACAAGCTGCCGCCGCTGGCCGACCAGGACGTGATCCGCACCGCGTTCATCTACAAGCCGGCCGATCTCGCGCTGGTCGGCTCGTCCCAGGTGCTCACCACGGCCTCCGGCCCCGGCCAGTCCTTCTCGATCGCCCGCGAGCCGCTGGCCCAGGGCTTCAAGAAGATCGGCGCCACCGACGCGGACGCGTTCGTGGTCGTGGCCAACCACTGGAAGTCGAAGGGCTCGGGCACACCGCTCTACCCCGGTGACGAGGAGGACACGTCCTCGCCGGCCAACGACCAGGGCGCGTTCAACGCCACCCGGGTGCACGAGGCGCAGGACGCGAGCGCGTTCGCCTCATCGGTGGCGGCGTCGCTGAACACGAACCGGATCTTCATGGTGGGCGACTTCAACTCGTACACCCACGAGGACCCGATGGAGGTCCTGTACGCCGACGGCTACGCGGATCTGGGCTCGCTCTACGACCCGGCCGAGCAGACGTACTCGTTCAACAGCCTCGAGGGCTCGCTCGACCACGTGCTGGCCAACGCGGGCGCCAAGGCGATGGTGACCGGCGCCGACGTCTGGCAGATCAATGCCCAAGAGGCGATCGCGTACGCGTACAGCCGCTACAACTACAACGCGACCTTGCTGTTCAACGGCAGCGACCCGTTCGCCGCCTCCGACCACGACCCGGTGATCGCCGGCCTGACCCTCCCGTCGCCCGCCGACTGGTCGGCCAAGAAGATCTACAACTACGGCGACCTGGTCTACTACAACGGCTCCACGTGGCGTGCCCTGTGGTGGACCCTGAACCAGAAGCCGGGCGACGCGTACGGCGCGTGGGAGCAGATCCTCACCACCCAGGACGGCACCGCCCTCTGGACCCCGTCCCGGATCTTCAACCTCGGCGACGTGGCCTCCTACCAGGGCAAGAAGTACAAGGCCCAGTGGTGGACCCGCAACCAGAAGCCGGGCGACCCGTGGGGTCCCTGGAAGCTGATCGGCTAGTCACGCCGGCACGTCGATGAAAGGGCCGTCCCGGTTTCGCCGGGGCGGCCCCTTTCGCTTCGGCGTGCTCCGGCCGGTGCGGCGGGACCGAGCGGCCCGGGCCAGGGATCGGAGCGATGTCGCCGGGTCGACCAGGAATTTCACCACCGCATCGTCGAGCACCGGCGATCCTGGCCGCCCTCCGCGCGCATCGACCCGACCGATCGGCGGGCAATTGCCGGGCTGTCGCGTGGCTTGGGACGTAAACGCTGACACCATCAATGCAAGGGGAGACATCGTGAATACCGCCGATCGCCACCCGTTGGCGCCCACGCCGCCGATGGGCTGGAACAGCTGGGACTGCTACGGCACCACCGTCACCGAGGCCGAGGTCCTGGCCAACGCCGAATTCTTGGCATCGAACCTTCTGCCCTACGGCTGGGACACGGTCGTCGTGGACATCCAGTGGTACGAGCCGACCGCTCGCGCCGGCGGCTACAACGACGACGCCCCGCTGGAGCTGGATGACTTCGGCCGGCCGCGCCCGGTCGTCTCCCGATTCCCGTCCGCCGCGGGTGAGCGCGGGTTCGGCCCCTTGGCCGATCGGATCCATGCGCTCGGACTGCGGTTCGGCGTACACATCATGCGTGGCATTCCGCGGTTGGCGGTCCGCCGCGATCTGCCCGTCGCCGGCACCACGTTCACCGCCCGCGAGGTAGCCGACGAGGGGTCGAGCTGCGACTGGAACACGGACAACTACGGGCTCGACCACCGGCATCCCGGCGCGCAGGCCTACTACGACTCGCTGCTCGCCCAGTTCGCCGCGTGGGGTGTCGACTTCGTCAAGGTCGACGACATGCTGGGGCCGTACCACGCGGCCGAGATCGCCGCGTTCTCCCGGGCCGTGCGCTCCTGTGGGCGCGACATCGTGTTGAGCCTTTCGCCCGGGCGGTCATTGTCTCTGGAGCACGACGTGCACCTGCGCGCCCACGCCGAGATGTGGCGGATCTCGGATGACCTCTGGGACCGGTGGGAGGATGTCTACGACCAGTTCGACCGCACCGCGCGATGGGCGTCGCTGGCCGGCCCGGGCTGCTGGCCGGACGCCGACATGCTCCCCCTGGGCCGCATCGGCATCCGGGCCGAACGCGGGATCGACCGCGACTCGCTGCTCAGCTGGGACGAGCAGCGCACCCTCATGACGCTGTGGTGCATCGCCCGATCCCCCCTGATGTTCGGCGGGGACCTGCCCACCAGTGACCCCCGCACCCTGGAGTTGCTCACCAACGCCGGAGTGCTGCGAGTGCTGAAGGAAAGCAGTGGCAACCGGCAGGTGCTGCGGGAGGGCCATCTCGTGGTCTGGACCGCCGACGGTCCCGGCGGAGCTCGCTACGTCGCGGCGTTCGCCACCGGCGACGAGGCGCTCGACGTCCGGCTCCCGGCCGACTCGATCGGATGTGCGCCGGAGCTGCAGGTGGTCGAACTCTGGACCGGGCGCGACCACGGCCGTCTCGACGCCGCCCTGAGCGTACGGCTGCCGGCGCACGGCAGTGCCCTGTTCCGGCTAGCTCCGGCGACGGCCTGATCGCCGCTCGCCCCGCGGGGGCCGCCGAGGAAGTTCGGCGGCCACCCGCACCGACGTCAGGGCCCCGCGCCGGCCCATTCGGGTCCGTCCGGGAACCGGTAGGCGGCGAGGGACTCCGCGACGATCTGGGCGCTCATGCCCGGAGCGGTCGGGGCCACATACCGCCCGCTGCTAATCCGGGCCGGATCGACGAAGTGCTCGTGCAGGTGGTCGACGTACTCGATCGCCCGATCGTCGGTCGTCCCGCTGACGGCCACGAAGTCGAACATCGCCAGGTGCTGGACGAGCTCGCACAGGCCGACACCGCCGGCGTGCGGGCAGACCGGAACCCCGAACTTCGCCGCCAGCAACAAGATCGCGAGGTTCTCGTTGACACCGCCGACCCGGCACGCGTCGATCTGGACCACGTCCACCGCACCCGCCTGCAGGAACTGCTTGAACATGACCGCGTTGTGCGTATGTTCCCCGGTGGCCACTTTGATCGGCGCCACCGTCCGGCGGACCGCGGCGTGACCCAGCACGTCGTCCGGGGACGTCGGCTCCTCGATCCAGTACGGCTCGAACTCGCGGAGCTCGCGCATCCAGCTGATCGCGTCGGGCACGCCCCAGATCTGGTTGGCATCCACGGCGATACGCGTCTTGGGCCCGACCGACCGCCGCGCGATGCCCATCCGGCGCACGTCATCGGCGAGGTTGCCGCCCACCTTGAGTTTGATCAGCTGGTAGCCGTCCGCCACGGCCTCGCGGCACAGCCGGGCGAGCTTGTCGTCGTCGTAGCCGAGCCAGCCGGGTGTCGTCGTGTACGCCGGATATCCCTGCTCCAGCAACAACTTCTCACGCCCGCCGCGCCCGGCGCACGCGGCCCGCAGGAGTTCGAGCGCCTCCCGTTCGCTGAGCGCGTCGCGCAGGTACCGGAAATCCACCTGAGCCACGATCTGCTCCGGCGAGAGATCGGCCAGCAGCTTCCACAGCGGTTTGCCCGCGCGCCGGGCCGCAAGGTCCCAGACCGCATTCACCAGACCGCCCGCCGCCATGTGCACGACGCCCTTCTCCGGCCCCAGCCACCGGATCTGGCTGTCTCCGACCAGCCGGCGGGCGAGGGCGCCCGGATCGGCGACCAGCTCGCCGACCGGCTGCCCGAGCACCATGCCGGCCAGGGATCGCACCGCGGCCACCTCGATCTCGGTGCCGCGGCCGACGGTGAAGATCAGACCATGCCCTTCCGCGCCCTCGCTGGTGCGCAGCACGACGTAGGCGGCCGAGTAGTCCGGGAAGGGGTTCATCGCGTCCGAACCGTCGCGGTGGCGCGACGTGGGGAATCGCACGTCAAAGGTGTCCACGGACGAGATGAGCTCGGTCACCGGTGCTCCTGAACGTTTCGGGTCGACGCCACGCAACGACATGCGGAGGTGGCATGAAGGCGATGGGGGGAGCGACCTCGCACACCGCGAACATCTGATGTATTTGTACAGCGAGCACGGTCGCGAGTCCAGTGCCGTTCTACGTGGCCTAGTTGACAAGCACTTTCCGGATTCCGGCCCGGCCTACTCGGCCCGGAATCCGGAGATACATCGGATGAATGCGTAATGTTGGGCCGCCGCCGCGGACAGGCCTGGTCGCCGGCGGCACTCGTGCCGGCAGATAAGATGTCTCGCACCGACGACGGTGGACGTGACCGACGGTGAGGAGGAGCGCGACGTGGCCCTGACCGACGAGGCCATCACCTGGCTGCGCGCCTCGATCCAAGAGGGCAAGTTGCCGCCCGGATCACGCCTGCCCACCGAGGCACAGCTGTCCGTGGAGATGGGGATCTCGCGCAGCGGCGTACGGGAAGCGGTCAAGGTCCTCGAGGCCGCCCGCGTGCTGGTCGTTCGCCGGGGCGACGGCACCTACGTCACCAGCCTCGCGCCCCAGCTGCTGCTCGAGGGCGTCGGGCTGGCCGTCGAACTGCTCCGCGACGACACGTTGCTGGAGGTCATGGAGGTGCGCCGGATGCTCGAGCCGGTCGCCACCGGCGTCGCCGCGCTGCGCATGACCGAGGCGGACCTCGACAAGCTGGGCCGCATCCTGGAGGACATGCGCGACGCCCAGGACGACGCCGAGCGCCTCATCGGCTACGACGCCGCCTTCCATCGCACGGTCACCGCCGCCACCGGCAACGAGACGCTCGCCTCGCTGCTCGACGGTCTCTCCGGCCGGACGATGCGTGCCCGGGTCTGGCGCGGCCTCATCGAGGGCAACGCGGCCCACGACACGCTGGACGAGCACGAGGCCATCTACCGCGCGCTGCAGGCACGGGATCCGCTGCTGGCCCAGGCAAGCGCGCTGATGCACGTCAACACGTCCGAGTCCTGGCTACGCACCGTGCTCGCGTCGGCTTAGCCCGTCGTTCCCGTCCGAGTCGAGCCCGTCCTCATCAACCAGCCGCGGCTTCACGCTGGGCGCACAATCTGTCAAATCGCGTCATCCTCGTTTCAGCCCTGGCGCGTTCCGGTCAGTCATCAGATGTATACGCGTGCGATAAGCGGCTTTTGCAGCTCTTCGTGATGGCAAAAAGCCTTACCGCCTTGACCTGGTGTTCCCACAGCGGTATCAAACATCTCATCAATTCTGCGCAACTTCGGTCACCGGCGGCCCGCCGCGACCAAGGAGGAGCCGATGGCGCTGCACACCACCGAAGCGGATCTCATCGCCGACAGCCCACCGCACCGGCGACCGGCCGGCGGCCCCCGGTTCGCGCTGCGGCTGATTCGCACCGGCCCGTTGCTGATGCTCGTCGCGGTGGTCGCCGGAGCATCGGCCCTCTCCCCCGTCTTCCTCACGACACGCAACCTCGGCAACGTGCTGGCGCAGAGCGCCGTCATCGCGGTTCTGGCGATCGCCCAGCTGCTCGTGATCATCACCCGCGGCATCGACCTGTCGGTCGGTTCGGTGGTCGCCCTCGCCGCGGTCGTGGGCGCCCTGGTCTTCGAGGCGACGCCGTCGGCCGCCCTGGTCGTGCTCGCCATGCTCGGCACCGGGCTGATCGTCGGGACGGTGAACGGGGTGGCCCTGGTCTGGGGCCGGATGCCGCACCCCTTCATCGTCACGCTCGCCACGCTGAGCATTGCCCACGGCCTCGCCCTGTGGCTTTCCGGCGGCCAGCCGCACCGCGGCATGCCCGGCATCATTCAGCGTGTCGGGGGCGAGTCGATCGGCTGGTTGCCGTACTCGACGCTGCTCGTGGCCGCCCTGGCGCTGGTCGCCGTGCTGCTGACGACCCGCCTGGTGTGGGGCCGCTGGATCTACGCGGTCGGCGGCAATCCCGACGCCGCCCGCCGGACCGCGATCCCGGTCAAGGCCGTGCTCGTCTCGGTGTACGTCATGAGCGGGCTCGCCGCCGGCCTTGCCGCCGTCATCGTGGCCGGTCGTCTGAACGCGGGATCCCCCACGTTCGGCGAGCTCGCCGAGCTCGACTCGATCGCCGCGGTGGTCATCGGGGGCGCCAGCTTCCTGGGTGGCCGGGGCACGGTCGCCAACGCGCTGGTCGGCGCGCTGATGATCGGCGTGATCCGCAACGCGATGAACCTCCTCAACGTCGACGCCTTCATCCAGCCCATCGTCATCGGTGTGGTGATCCTGCTGGCCGTGGAACTCGACGTGATCCGTGGATCGCTGGAACGGCGGTTCCAGGTCATGCAGGCGGTGCGCCAATGAGCACGCCGGCGCTGACGATCACCGGCGCCGTCAAACGCTTCGGCGCCGTGGTCGCCCTCGACGGTGTCGATCTGTCGGTCGCGCACGGCGAGGTGCTCGCCCTGCTCGGCGACAACGGCGCCGGCAAGTCGACGCTCATCAAATGCATCAGCGGCGTGCACCGGCTCGACGGCGGGACCGTCGCGATCGACGGATCGATCGTCGAACTCCATTCGCCGGCCGCGGCCCGCGATGCGGGTATCGAAACCGTGTACCAGGACCTGGCGCTGTTCGACAATCTCGATCCGGCCGCCAACTTCTACGCCGGCCGGGAAGAAGCCGGGCCCCGCTGGCTGCCCCGCGGCTTGCGCTTCGTCCACCGCCGTTCCATGGCCGCCGCCACGGCCGACGTCCTGGGGCGCCTGCAGGTCGGCCTGCCGGACCAGCGCGCGAGTGTCGGGCTGATGTCGGGCGGGCAGCGGCAGGCCATCGCCGTCGCGCGGGCCGCCGCCTTCGCCGCCGGCATCGTCATCCTCGACGAACCGACCGCGGCCCTCGGACTGCGTGAGTCCCGCCGGGTGCTCGACCTCATCCTGCGGCTACGCGACGAAGGCCGGGCGGTCATCGTCGTGTCGCACGCCATGGACCACGTGATGGAGATTGCCGACCGGGCCGCCGTGCTGCGCCGGGGCCGCAAGGTCGGCGAGGCGGTACCGACGCCGGAGAACCAGCAGCAGATCGTCGCGATGATCGTCGGCGGCGCCTAGACCGGAGCCGCACCAACCGAAGGGACGAACACTCCATGCACCGACTGTCCAAACTCGCCGTCATCGCGGTCGCGGTCGCCGTCCCGCTCGCCGGGTGCGGTGGATCCAAGGGGGACGACGCCGCCGGCGCCACCACGATCAAGGTCGGCCTGATCACCAAGTTTCCGGTCGACTTCTACGACACGATGGTCGACGCGGTGAAGCAGTACGACGCCGCGCACCCGGACGTCGAGGTCCTGTACGGGCAGGGCAAGAGCGGCACCGACGACGAGGGCGAGATCGGCATCATCGAGAACATGATCACGCAGGGGGTCAAGGCGATAGCGATCACCCCGACCAGCCCGAACGTGCAGGGGGCGCTGGACAAGGCGGTCGACGCCGGGATCAAGGTGGTGCTCATCGACAACGACATCCCGGGCTGGAAGGGCAAGTCGTCGGTGGTGGCGACCGACAACCTGGCCGGCGGCGAGCTGGCCGGCAAATGGCTGGCCAAGCAGGTGCCGGCCGGCTCCACCGTGGCGATCCTGCAGGGCCGGCTCGGCAACCCCTCGCTCGACGACCGGGTCAAAGGATTCAAGAACGGCCTGGCCGGTACGGCGAGGGTGGTCGCCGAGCCGGCCACCGACTGCGACGAGACCAAGGGCCTCGACGCGGCACAGGACGTCCTGACCGCCAACCCGGGCGTGAGCGCGCTCTACGGTGCGTGCGGTCCCCCGATCACCGGTGCGTTGCAGGCCGTCAAGGCCGCGGGCAAGAAGCCGGTCGTGGTGGGGTTCGACGCGTCGCCGGACGAGATCAAGGCCATCGCGGCCGGCGACCAGGCCGCATCGGTCGCGCAGTTCCCGGCCAAGATGGGCTCCCTCGGCATCGAGACCGCCGTCGCCGCCGCTCGCGGCGAGACCGTGCCGCCCTCCGTGGACACCGGCACCGAGATGGTGACCAAGGAGAACGTGGCGAAGTTCGAGTAGGTCGCGGGCCGGCCGACGAGCACTTCCCCGGGCCGCCGGCCGGGGAAGTGCTCAGGCGCCGAGGCTGACCCGCGTTCCGCTGTCGTACGAGCGGATGATGCTCTCGGCCACGACGAGCGCCCGTCGTCCGGCGGAGATCGGCACCGGAGGTGGACCGGAGCGTCGCAGGGCGTCGAGCACGGCGTCGACGTGCCGGTCGAACGTCGCGTGGAACCCGCGATCGAGGTCGTTGAAGTACCCAGCCTGCCAGACCTGCGCGGTCTCCTCGCCGGCGCGTTGGAAGGTGTAGCGACGCACCGTGTCCTGCACCAGGATCCGGCCGGCGGTGCCGTTGATCTCGAGCCGGTGCGTGTCCTCGTACGCGTACGAGGATTCGTAGCTGCCGACGAGACTGCCCACCGCGCCGCCCGCGAAGCGCATCGCGACGACGAGAGTGGCGTGGCCGGCGCCGGTGTCCGCGCTCGCCTCGGCCATCACCGATGTGATCGGCCCGCACAGGTGCTCGAGCATGTCCACGCCGTGGCACTGGGTCTCGATGAGGTTGCGGTGCGGATGCGCGCCGGCACCCGCCTCGCCGCCGAACCGCCAGGTGGCGAACGTGATGCGGCCCAGGTCGCCGCGGGCCATCGCCGCGGCCGCCATCTGGGCCGGGCGGGCGAAACGGTGGTTGAAGTTGATCGCGGCGAAGCCGCCCGTGGCGGCGGCCTCCCGCACCAGCGTCTCCGCCTCCGCCACCGAGAACACGAGTGGCTTCTCGAGCAGCAGCGGCACGCCGGCCCGGATCAGCCGCAATGACGGCGCGAAGTGCGCCTCGTTCGGCAGGCAGACCGACACCAGATCGGGCCGCTCACGCTCGAGCATCGCGTCGAGATCCGTGTACGGAGTTGCGCCGTACGCGGTCGCTCGGGCGGTGGTTCGCGTCAGGTCTCGGCCGACCACCGCGGTGAGCACGGTGTCCGGCCGTCCGGCGAACAGTTCCGCGTGCTGCCGGCCCCACCACTCGCCGGTGCCCACGACGGCCACCCGGATCGGCGGCCCCGGCACCGGCGCGACAGGGTGTGGCAGGCCCGGTGCGTAGGCTGCGGCCCGGTTCATCGGTGCTCTCCGCGATCGCCGGTGCCGGTTCGACCGATCAAGATCTCGGCGCCCCCGCTCCGCAGTTCGGCCAGCACATCGCCGTCGCCGGCCGGATCGGTGACCAGCACGTCGATCCGCTCCGCCGGCACGGTCTGGCACATGGTGTCGCGTCCCAGCTTGGTGTGATCGGCGAGCACCACGACCCGTTGCCCAGCGGCCGCGAGGGCCTGATCGGTGGCGGCGGCGAAGACGTTCGGTGTGGTGAGGCCGCGCTGCGGGGTGACTCCCTCGCCGGACAGGAACACCAAGGCGCCTCGCAGACCTTGCAGGTTCAGCTCGGCCATCGGGCCGACCACGGCGCCGATCGACCGGCGGAGCGCCCCGCCGATGAGGACGACATCGATCTGTGGCGCGCCGACGAGAGCCTGGGTGGCGGCAATGGAGTTGGTGACGACGGTGAGCTCCGCGATGGACGTCAGGTTGCGTGCCAGCGCGGTCGTGGTGCGGCCCGGGCCGAGGAGGATCGCGGTGCCGGGCTCGACCAGGGCAGCGGCCCGAGCCGCGATCGCCTCGCGTTCGATGCGGACGGCATCGGCCGCCTGGTCGGCGGGTGACACCGGGTTGAAGGGCACGCGCTCGTCCGCCGAGGCTCGTGCGGAACGACGAGGCGGTTCGGATGTCCGGCCCACCCCACCACGAGTCACCGCGACGAGGCCTTCCGGGACAAGCGTGCGCAGGTCCCGCCGCACTGTCGATTCCGAGATCTCCAACGCGTCGGCGAGTTCGCGGAACGAGAGATATCCACGCCGTTGCACCTCTTCCACCAGCCGATTCCGGCGCTCGGCGATCAGCACGCTGTGAACTCCTCCCCACGGACTGGCAACACGGTGCAGAATATGTCAGATCTCGTCACGGTTGTCGAGGAGTGCCCGGAAACGGGAGTAGCCGTCGTCGGCCGTCGTCCCGCGCCGAGGCTCGTAGCGTGCTGGTGGCATCGAACGCGCGACCACGTTGCGTACGGCGGCGAGTGAGCTCAGCTCGCCCGCCGCACGGGCCTGGATGAGCAGGTTCCCGATCGCCGTGGCCTCCACCGGCCCGGCCAGCACCGGCCGGCCGGTCAGGTCGGCGACCAGCTGGCAGAGCAGCGGATTGGCCGCGCCGCCGCCGACGATGTGAACGACCGAGCATCGGCGACCGGCGAGCGCCTCGGCCCGGGCCAAGGTCCAGTGATGCTTGCAGGCCAGGCTGTCCAGCACGCACCGGACGATCGCCGCGTGGCTTTCCGGGACCGGCTGACCGGTAGAGCGGCAGTACCCGGCCACCGCGGCGGGCATGTCCCGCGGATCCGCGAACGCCGGATCGTCCGGATCGACCAGAGCCCGGAACTCGGGTGCGGCCTCGGCCGCGGCGGCAAGCTCCGCGTAGGACGGCGTTCCCCAGGCCGCCCGGCACCGCTGCAGCAGCCACAGGCCGGCGCCGTTGCGCAGGAAGCGGATGGTGCCGTCGACGCCGGCCTCGTTGGAGAATCCGGCCAGTCGCGCCTCTTCGGTGAGCACCGGCGCGCCGAGCTCGAGACCGACCAGCGACCAGGTGCCCGACGCGATGTAACCGAAGTCCGCGGTTCCGGCCGGGACGGCGGCGACCGCCGCGGCGGTGTCATGGCCGGCGACACTCCACAACGGGATGCCCGGGTGCGCCAGCAACCGTCCGACGCGGGCGCCGGCCGGCACGACCTCCCCGGCGAACAGGCGCCGCGGGATGCCGAGCCGATCGATGACATCCATCGCCCACGTCCGGCCGGCGACGTCGAGGAGCTGGCTCGTGCTCGCGATGGTCTGCTCGGCCACCAGCTGCCCGGTCAGCCAATAGCCGAACAGCGTGGGCATCATGGCGAGCCGATCGGCCGCTTCCAGCTGCGCCGACCCTTCCATCGCGACGAGCTGGACGGCCGTGTTGATCGGCAGTGTGGCGATGCCGGTCGTGCGGTAGAGCGCGGCCGTGCCGGCCCGTCGCTCGACCACCGCCGCGCAACTCTCCGTGCGCCGATCACGGTAGTGGTACGGATGACCCAGCAACCGGCCGTCGCGATCCAGCAGGGCGAAGTCGTTCCCCCACGCATCGATGCCAACCCCGGCAACGGTCGCCTCGCGCGGGCCGGCGACGGCCGTGGCGATGCCGGCCGACAGCTCGGCGAACAGGTTCAGCACGTCCCAGTGCAGACCGTCGGGGAGGGCAACCGGGCGGTTGGGGAAGCGGTGCGCCTCGCGTACCGCGAGCTCCCCGTCCTGCAGGTCGCCGCGTAGCACGCGACCGCTCTCGGCACCGAGGTCAACGGCCACGTAAACAGCCACATCGGAAGCCTATCGAGGTCAGACATCATATGTCTACGCCGCGAACGTCGCTCAAGATGCTGGACAGCCCCGTGGCGGCCGGGTAGACATCATATGTCTGTGGCGTCGCCCCGAGGAGTCCCCGTGATCACACCACTCGCCGTCCGATACCGCGGCGCCCACCGGCTCGACACCGGCCCGTCCATGGTCACGTCACCCGGACCGGGCGAGGTGGAGGTCGCGCCCGCCTACGTCGGCATCTGCGGGACCGATCTGCACATCTTCCATGGCGACATGGACACCCGCGTCACGACGCCGGCCGTCATCGGCCACGAGATGGCCGGACGCGTCGTCCGCGTCGGACCGGATGTCGATGACTGGCAGCCCGGCGACCCCATCACGGTCATGCCGCTGCGCTGGGACGGCACCTGTCCCGCCTGCGCGAACGGCAACCAGCACGTCTGCCAGAACCTCGACTTCCTCGGCATCGACTCTCCCGGGGCCATGCAGCAACGCTGGACCGTCCCGGCCTCGACCCTGATCCGGTTGCCCGACCGGCTGCCGCTTCGGGCGGCGGCCCTCGTGGAGCCGACGGCGGTGGCCGTGCACGACGTCGGCCGGGCCGCGGTGCGGCGGGGAGAGCGCGTGGTTGTCGTGGGCGGCGGCCCGGTCGGCATCCTGATCGCGCTGGTCGCCGGAGCGGAGGGCGCCGACGTCAGGCTCGTCGAGCTCAACGAGCATCGCCGCGGGCTCGCCGCCGACCTGGGTCTGACCACCTGGAATCCGGCGGCCGACGATGTGCCCGGCCTGGTGCGGCAATGGACCGGCGACGCGGGCGCCGATGTCTCCTTCGAGGTGTCCGGCGCCGCGTCCGGCGTGCAGACCGCCGTGGACGTCCTGGCCGTGCGTGGTCGGCTGTGCCTGGTCGCCATCCACCCCCGGCCGCGCGAGGTCAACCTGCACCGCTTCTTCTGGCGCGAGCTCACTCTGGTGGGCGCCCGCCTCTACGAGCGCGCCGACTTCGAAAAGGCCGTAGGCCTCGTCGCCGACGGCGTCATTCCCATCGGCCGGCTGATCAGCCGCGTCGTTCCCCTCGGCGACGCGCCGGCGGCGTTCGAGGCCCTGGAAGCGGGCGGCGACATCATGAAGATCCTCATCGATTGCACCAGCGCCACCCCGGGAGAAGCCGCATGATCGACTTCGACCTGACCGGCCGCCTCGCCGTGGTCACCGGCGCTCGCCGCGGCATCGGCCGGGCCATCGCCCGCGGCCTGGCCGAAGCCGGCGCCGACATCATCGGCGTCAGCGCGACCATCGAGCAGAACGGGAGCGCGGTCGAGAAGGACGTGCTCGCGACGGGACGCTCGTTCGAGGCGGTCGCCGCCGACTTCGCCGACCCCGAAACGGTCCGCGTCCTGGGTGAACGGCTGGCCGACCGGCCCGTCGACATCCTGGTCAACAACGCCGGCACGATCCGCCGCGCACCGGCCGCCGAGCACAGCGACGCCGACTGGAGCCTCGTCCTGCAAGTGAATCTGAGCGCGCAGTTCGCCCTCGCGCGGGCGGTCGGCGCCACCATGATCCGGCGCGGCGGCGGAAAGATCATCTTTACGGCGTCGTTGCTCAGCTTCCAGGGCGGCATCAACATTCCCGGCTACACGGCGGCCAAGCACGGTATCGCGGGCCTGACGAAGGCATTGGCCAACGAGTGGGCGCCGAGGGGGGTCAACGTCAACGCCGTCGCGCCCGGCTACATCGCCACCGACAACACCCAGGCACTGCGGGACGACCCGGCGCGCAACGCCGCGATCCTCGAACGGATCCCCGCGGGGCGCTGGGGGACGGCCGACGACCTTGCCGGTGCCGTCGTGTTCCTCTCGTCCGACGCCGCGAAGTACGTGAACGGCGCCGTGCTGCCGGTGGACGGCGGTTGGCTGGGCCGATGACCACCGGCATGATGCGACATCGGGCGATCTCCGGTACGGCGTGTCCAACTCCGGCCTGCTTGCCCGGGATCGACCGATGATCAGGCCCGATGCGCGGCTACGACCAGGTGAAGTAGAGCGAGTACAGGTCGCCGCCGTCGAACTTGGCCTCCGCGGACGGGGGCGGGGCGGTGCCGGCGGGCGTGATCAGCGTCCAGCCCTCGTCGCCGATCCGCTCCACGAGGGGGGCTCCCTCGCGTACGGCGTCGGCCTTGAATGCCTCCAACGCGGCCGGCGGCGCACCCAGTGCGGTGACCCACTCCGGAAACGCCGCCGTGGCGGCGCACCGCTCGCGGTAGAGGACCTCCACCGCGAGTAACGCGCCGCCGAGCCAGCTGAACACCCACAGCGCCCCGGCCCTCTCCGGCCAGTATTCGAGCGAGCTGATCCGGCCGTCGCGGTGCCGGGCGGACGGCGGGCCGAGCAGGGCCTCGACGTCCGCCGGCGTGGTCGACCGGGTCAGCGGGAGCCGGTCCGGGTGCGCGAACAGCGTGGTCCAGTGCGGCATGTCAGGCCTCCTCAGCGCCTGCACCGGACCTGGCATGCTGGTCTCTGTGGACGATCGCAATCCGGCGCTGGTTTTCGGTGAGACGGCAGAATTCTACGACCGCGTCCGCCCCGCCTACCCGGCCGAGCTGATCGATGACGTGCTGGCCTTCGCCCCGCATCCGGCGCGGGCGCTCGAGGTCGGCGCCGGCTCCGGCCGGGCGACGGCGGCGTTCGCCGCCCGGGGCGTGCCGATCACGGCGGTCGAGCCCGACCACGCGATGGCCGGCCTCCTGACCGCCCGCTGCCCCGGCGTCGAACTGTTCCGCGGCACGTTCGAGGAGTTCCGGCCGGCCGGGCGGTTCGACCTGCTCTACAGCGCCGAGGCGTGGCACTGGACCAGTCCCGGGACCCGCTGGTCGCTGGCCGCGGGCGCGCTGGCCGCGGGTGGCGCGCTGGCACTGTTCTGGAACACCGAGCGGATCGACGACCCGGCCCTGTGGGCGGCGATGCTGCGGGTCTACGCCGAGCACGCGCCGTCGGTGGTCTTCCGGGACGAGCCGAGCCACGACCTGCCCGGGGCCGGGTCCGCGTTCGGCGACCTCACCACCCGGCGCTACCACGCCCGCCGGACCGTGCCCAAGGCGGATTACCTGGGCCTGGCCCAGACCCGCTCCCAGTTCCGCATGCTCCCGGCCCCGGCCCGGGACGCGCTGATGACCGGGCTGACCCGCCTGTTCGACGACGAGATCCCGCTCGCGATCGCGACGACCCTGCAGTTGGCGCGCCGGAGCCGGTCGGGTGCGATTCAGTTAGAGCCTTGACGGTTAGAACTCTAACGTTTAGTCTTCTAACCATGGACGCACCGAAGCTCACCAGCACGCTCGACCAGATCCGCTGGATCGGCTGGGCTCAGCGCAAGGCCGGCGAGGACTGGGTCCGGGCGCGGGAGCTGAGCTTCGAGCAGGCCTTCGCGATCGGCTACCTGGTCGACAGCCCCGGCGCCAAGCAGCGCGACCTCGCCCGCATCACCCGCACCAGCGCCGCCAGCGTCTCCAGCCTGCTGCAGGGCCTCGAGCGCCGCGGCCTGGTCGAGCGCCGCACCGAGGACGGCGACGAGCGCAGCAAGCGCGTCTACGCGACCGCCGAGGGCATCGAGCTCACCTCCGGCTTCGCCACCGCGATGGCCGCCGCCGACGAGACCATCCTGGCCCCGCTCGACGACGCCGAGCGCGCCGCCCTCCACGCCCTCCTCACCAAGATCACGGCCGAGCTGCCGCAGCCGACCCGCACGTAGCCGCCGCCGAGCGCCACCCACCCGCAAGCCGCCGCCACCGCGCCGGCCCACGCCCCTCCCTTGCCCGAAATATCATGAAAGAAGTCGACAATGACCGCCGCCACCCTCGAACCGCCCGTTCAAGCCGACCCCGTCGGCACCAACCGCTGGTACCTCTCCGCCGCCCCCATCGCCCGCGCCCTGGTCCACCTCTGCGTCCCGATGGCCGCCGCGATGATCGTCGGCGCCGTCTACAACGTGATCAACGCCGGCTTCATCGGCTCCCAGCACAACACCGCCCTCCTCGCCGCGATCACCTTCGGCACCCCGCTGCTCGGCATCGTCATGGCCCTCGGCGGCGTCTTCGGCGTCGGCGGCGGCGCCCTCATCTCCCGCCTCCTGGGCGCCGCCGAGAACGACCCGGCCAAGGCCGGCGAGATCAAGCACGTCTCGTCGTTCGCCGTCTGGGGCTCGGTCATCGCCGGCGCCGTGGTCGGGGCCGCCGGCCTGCTCCTGCTGCACCCGCTGGTGTCGCTGCTGGGCGCCAACGCCGCCGCGGTCGCGGCCACCCGCTCGTACGTCGCCGTGATGCTCGCTTTCGTCCCCGTGCTCGCCGCCGCCTTCTGCCTGGAGCAGCTCGTCCGGGCCGAGGGCGCCGCGCGGCAGGCCATGATCGGCCTGATCGCCTCCACGGTCGCGAACCTGCTGTTCGACGTCCTGTTCATCCTCGTGCTGCACTGGGGCGTCGCCGGCGCGGCCCTGGCCACCGGCCTCGCGAACCTCATCACCGTGCTCTACTTCGCCTTCTGGCTGCAGCGCAACAGCGAGCACGTGAGCCTGGCCCCGCGCTGGTTCACCCTCTCCCCCGCCGTCGTGAAGCCCGTCTTCGGCGTCGGCTCCGGCGAGCTGCTCCAGTCCGCCTTCATGATCGTCACGGTGCTGGTGCTGAACAACCTCGCGGCCGGCTACGGCGACGGCCCGCTCGCGGCCATGGGCGTCGCGGTCCGCATCGCCCAGGTGCCCGAGTTCCTGGTCATGGGCGTCACCATCGGCGTGCTGCCGTTGCTCGCCTACTCGTACGGCAAGGGCGACCGCACCCGCCTCACCGCCGCCCTGCGCGGCTCGGCGATCACCGTCGGCGCCATCGTGCTGATCTTCTCGGGTTCCGTGTTTCTGTTCCGCGAGCAGGTCCTCACCGCGTTCTCGGCCGACCACTCGGTGCTGTCGATCGGCGTCACGGTGCTGGCCGCGCAGCTGGTCGCGACCGTGGTCAACGGGTTCACCGGCCTGATCACGTCGCTGTTCCAGGCCACCGGGCGGGCGATGCCGGCGATCGTGATGTCGATGTCGCAGGGCATCCTGTTCATCCCGATCGTGCTGGTGGGCAACCTCTGGTTCGGGCTGTCCGGCATCATCTGGGCGCTGACCGTCACCGAGATCATCGTGTTCCTGATCGGCGCCGGGCTGTGGCTCGCCTCCCGCCGCGCCATCGACCGCGGCCTGGCCGAGGGCAGCCCCGAGCGGGCCGAGGAGGCCCTCAGCGAATGAACCGCACCTCCGGGAAGGCGGCGCTCGGTCCTCGGAGCAGGCGCTGCCGCCGGTTGCGCAGGTGCAGATCGAAGAACGCCAGGGGGTACGCCCGCTGGATGCGCACCGCTCGACCGGGATCGAGCGTGCCGACCCACCCGGCGAGGTCTTCCGGGCTCATGCCGGTGATCGCCGCGAGGGGCGGGACCAGCCACTGCGAGTCGGTGTACGACCCGTGCGCGGCCCCGCAGGCCCGGACGTTGAGCCGCCACCCGCCCAGCAGCTGCCAGAACTCCTCGACGGCCGGCGCCTCGGCCCGGTCGAACTCGGCCGTCATCAGCATGAACGGCCGGTCGATCGCCACCGGCCGCGGCACCGACTCCATCGGCCCGTCGAAGCTCAGCCCGGCCCGGATCCGCGGGTCGATGTTCATCGCCAGCGCCGTGGCCGTGGCGCCCTTCGACCAGCCGAACATCCCGATCCGGCCGAGGTCGAGGGCGGCGCCGAGCCCGGCCGGGAGGTGCCGGTTGGTGAGCTCATCCAGGACGAAGAGCATGTCGTGTGCGGAGTCCCAGGGCGTGAACGAGTCCTCGGTCGGCACCGCCACCCGCCCGTCCGGGAACTCGACGTACCCGTCGCCGGTGTGGTCCACGGTCACCACCGCGTAGCCGTGACTGGCCAGCTCCTGCACCACGACGGTCGTGTCTTCCCGGCAGCTGCCGGCGCCGTGCGAGTAGAGAACCACCGGCAGCCGATCCCGTGCCCGCAGCACCGGGGCGTTCCGGTGGCCGGCCGTCAGCGGCGGCGCCGCGGCATCGCCGATGCCGACCCCTTCGAGCAGGGCGTGCCACGCGGCCGCGGGCATCCAGGGCGCCACCGGAGAACGGGCGGCGGCGGCGGGATACCAGACGCTCGCCATCAGCTCGCGACCGTTCGGGCCGCCGGTCAGGTGCAGGTCGACGGTGCCGACCCGGTACGGGCCGGTGGGTCGGGGCATCGTGAGCCGCGACGAGGATGCCGTGGCCCGGCCGGCGCCCAGTGGCACGGCGACTCCGGTCGCGACGGCGGCGGCGATGAGGTGGCGGCGGGTCACCATCAGCTGTCCTCCGTGGTGGTCTCGACCCGCGCGATGAGCTGCTTGAGCCGGCGGATCTCCTCGGCGAGCGCGGCGTTCCCGGCCTCGGTCAGCGTGATCCACGTGCGGCCGCGCTTGCCCTCGTAGCCCTTCTCGACCCCGACCAGGCCGGCCGTCTCGAGCACGCCGAGGTGCTGGGAGAGGTTCCCGGCGGTCAACTGCAGGTGGGTGCGCAGATAGCCGAACTCGACCCGGCGCGCCTCGTGGGCGATGGTGAGGATCCCCAGCCGTACGCGCTGATGCACCACCTCGTCGAGGCCCCGGCTCGGGTGGGTGTCCGGGCTGGTCATCGCTGCCGCCGCCGGGCCAGCGCGAAGCCGATGGCGCCCAGCAGCAGCACCGTGCCGTCGATGACCTGCTGCGGGAGGAACGTGGTGTGGACGTCGTAGGCGTGGCCCCAGCCGAAGTCGACCGGCGTCAGCGCCACCACCAGGTAGACGGCGGTGAACACGGCCAGCGCCACGTTGCGCTCGAGCCACGCGAGCACGAGCAGCGCGACGCCCATCGTGCCCCAGGGTGACACCAGGCGATCGAGGAACAGGATCCAGCCGGCGGTCGGCGGCGCGTTCTCCGAGACCGGATGGTGGCTGAGGTAGACGCGCACCGCGATGGCGGCGGCGATGAACACGAGGACCAGCGCGGCCCCGGTGATCACATAGGGCAGCACGCGCGCGCCCAGCCCTCGCGACCGGGCGACCCGAACATACAAAAAGGCGATCACCGCGTACGCGATGAACAGCGCCGGGGGCCAGAACCACACCATGCCGACCCGGTCGAACGAGCAGGACTCCCCGCCGCCGGCCACGGCATGGCAGTCGGTCTTCAGCAGGAACCAGTCGACGGGAATGGCCAGGAAGGTCACCGCGGCCAGGATCAGCAGCGTGACCCAGGTGAGCCGCTGGTCGGCGCGCACCTGACGGGCGAGGCTGCGCGCGTCGGCCAGCAGCTCACGCGGGTCACCGACGGAGTCAGTAGTCATGCCAATAGGTTTCCATTACAAACCTATTGGCGCAAGTAACAAATCCGGAACGAAGACTGGCCGCGAGCCCGGCAAGGTTCGGTCGGGCGGTCGCCGGCAGCGCACCGAGCCAGGGTTCAGTCAGTCAGCGCCGGATAGGCGGGGGTCAGCTCGGTCCACCGCTCCTTCCACGGCGCGGGCGTCTGCCCGGCGAGATAGGCCGCGAGGTCCTCGATGTGGGCCTGCCATCCGGCGCCGTGGAAGTGGGCATGGCCGGCGGGGAGGCCACGCTCCTCGACGACCAGCCGGGTCTTGTCGCCCTCGGCCGTGAGCATCGCCTCGATGACCGTCTCGTCCGGCGTGCCCGGCTCCATCGTGAGCAGCAGCCGGTACGGCCGCTCGCACACGTCGACCCGGCCCGGCCCGTCCCAGCTGCTGGTGAACGTCGCATGGAACGTTCCACCGAGGGCGAGGTCGCCGGAGAACTCGCCGATCCAGTTCCGCAGCCGCGCGGGGTCGGTGATCGCCGACCAGAGATTGTCGATGCCGGTGTCGTAGAGGTCCTCGACCCGGACCGCACCCCGCCCATCGGGCATGTGGCGCAGGCTGCCCAGCACGCGGGTTCCTTCGATAGTCATGACTGACCTTCCTGATCGGGTCGCACCCGGGCGACTTCGGCGTGGAGGGCGGTGAGCCGGTGCTGCCACAGGTCGCGGTAGCGCCCGAGCCAGGCGTCGAGATCGGCGAGCGCCTCCGGCCGCAGCGAGTAGACCCGCCGCTGCGCGTCCTGCCGCACGCCGACGAGGCCCGCCTCGCGCAGCACCCGCAGGTGCCGCGACACCCCGGGCCGGGCGATCGGCAGCAGCTCGGCCAGCTCGTTCACCGTCGCCGGCCGATCCACCAGAGCATCCAGAACGGTCCGCCGATGGGGATCCGCGATCGCATGCAATACCGCATCCACGGCTCGAATGTACCCGATCAGTTACGTACCCATCAAGGTACATTTGAAAGACGCCGGAGCCGGGCCCGCCACGGATGATCCGGATGGACCAGCCCGAGCGTCGCGTCCAGCCACCCGCGTTCGGCCCGGGACATCAACGGCAACGCCCCGGCGAAGTCGGCCTCGTCCTTGTCCCGCGCGTGCCGGATCCCAGGCCCAGGTCTGGTGCGACTCGCCGGCCAGCGCCGCGGCCGTCATCGGCACCAGGACGCCCTCGCCCGCCGGCACCCAGAAGTCGAGCTCGGGAAACCGCGGCGGCAGCAGCGCGAAGTGCGCGGCCGGCCACGCGTCCCACGCATCGACGTCGGGCTGTTCCACGACGCCCACCCTATCGACGGGCGGTCCTCGGCGGTCAGATGCGGAACGTGGCGACCAGGCCGCTCAGCTCGGTGGACATGCGGGCGAGCTCGGAGGTGGCCTGCTGGGTCTCGGTCACGCCCTGGCTGGTCATCCGGGCCGCCTCGGCCACGCCGGTGATGTTCTGGGCGATCTCGCCGGTGCCCCCGGCCGCCTCGGCGACGCTGCGGTTCATCTCGGCGGTGGTGGCGGTCTGCTCCTCCACCGCCGAGGCGATCGTGGTCTGGAACTCGCTGATCCGCTCGATGACGATCGAGATCTCCTCGATGGCGGCGACCGCGCCGCTGGTGTCGGCCTGGATCGCCTGCACCCGCCGGGAGATGTCCTCGGTGGCCCGGGCGGTCTCCTGGGCGAGGTCCTTGACCTCGGAGGCGACCACGGCGAAACCCTTGCCCAGCTCGCCGGCGCGGGCGGCCTCGATGGTGGCGTTGAGGGCGAGCAGGTTGGTCTGCTCGGCGATCGCGGTGATCGTCTTGATCACGTTGCCGATCTCGGCCGAGGAGTCGCCGAGCTTGTTCATGGTCGCCGAGGTGCCGGCGGTGAGGGTGACCGCCTCGGACGCGACCCGGGCGGCCTCGGCGGCGTTCTGCGAGATCTCCCGGATCGAGGCGCCCATCTGCTCGCTGCCCGAGGACACCGTCTCGACGCTGCGGGAGACCTGCTCGGCGGCGGCCGACACGGCCAGCGCCTGGCTCGAGGTCTCCTCCGCCGACGCGGCGATGCTGGCGGCGGTGCCGCTCATCTGCTCGGAGGCGCCGGCCAGCGACGTCGCGGACCCCTCGATCGTCATGATCGTCCGCCGCAGCCGGGTCAGGGCGGTGTCCAGCGACTGGGCCATCCGGCCGGGCTCGTCGCGGGTGGCGAGGCCGGTGCTGCGGGTCAGGTCGCCGTCGGCGAGCCCGTCGCACACGTACGTGACCTTCGTCAGCGACCCCACGATCTTGCGGGCGACGACGAAGCCGACCAGCAGGGCGAGGACCAGGCCGACGGTCAGCGTGATGATCGCGGTGGTCCGGCTGGACTCGTAGCCGGACTTCGCCGCGGCCGCGTTCTTAGCCGCGTCGGCGGTCTCCATGCCGTCGACGGTCGTGAGCGTCGCGAAGATCTTCGTAAGCACCGGAAGCGACGAGTGGTCGCGGATCGAGGCCCACTCGGCCAGCGCATTGCGGTTTCCGGCGGGGATCAGTTGATTCGTGGCGATGTCGGCGTAGGCGTTCCACTCGGTCTGCAACTCGTCGATCACCGCGCCGTCCGCCGCCGGCTTACTGGCGCGGTAAGCGGCCATCGCCGCTTTGAACGATTCCAGGTCGGCCGTGAACGCATCAGCGAACTTCTTGGTCGAGGCCGCGTCGACGGACAGTGCCTGGTTGGCGGTGTCCACCCGAGCCTGCAGCACGACGGCCTTCACCTGGCTCACCGCCTTGATGCTGCTGACGTTGCTGCTGTAGATCAGCTGAGCCGAGTTGCTGGCCTCCTTCAACGAAAGCAGCCCGAGAATCCCGACGATCAGCGCGACGAGGGCCGCGGTCCCCACCGCCGCGAGCACCTTCACGCTGACGCTGAGATCGGCGAACGACGGCCGCCGAGCCCCGGACCCGGCCTCCGTTGCGGCCGGTACGGTGATCACGGCCATAACCGCCCCTTTTCCGGAAAGTCAGATTTATTCGGCAAACGACGGCGTCACCCCACTATGCGAGAGTGGTGCCGCACGGTGTCGCTATTTCGACGGATCCATCGCTCATCGCCCAAAAGTCGGATGACGCCCTGCCCGTCCGCCCCCGCGCCCCAGCAGCCCCACCCACCTCACTCCGTCCGATGTGGATGCTCGGGCTCGCGCCCCGATGGGCCACGGCTGACGCACGCTGTCCCGAGGTCGGCGGCACCCGGCTCGCGCAACTGTCACGCGCAAACATCCGGAGCACGCGGGCGTTAGTGGCGCCCGTCACATTTGGTCACATGGAGGGTGGCGGGCACGTCGGGGGGACATGACCAATCACCTCATCGAACCCGGCGCGGCGGAGTACGAGACCGCCCGCAACACACTGCTCGCGACCGGCACCCCGGCCTACGTCGTCCGCCCCGAGACCGCCGGCGACGTGCAACAAGCGGTAAGGGAGGCGCGCGGGCGGCCGCTGGCGGTGCGCGGCGGCGGCCACGCGTTTCCCGGCTTCGGCACCAACGACGGCGGCGTCGTCATCGACCTGCAGAACCTCGGCGACGTGGAGATCATCGACAAGGACCTTCATCTGGTACGGGTCGGCGGCGGCGCCACCTGGGGCAAGGTGGCCGCGGCGCTCACCCCGTACGAGCTCGGGATCTCCTCGGGTGACACGGCGAGCGTCGGCGTCGGGGGGTTGACGTTGTCCGGCGGCATCGGGTGGAAGGTGCGCAAGTACGGCCTGGCCCTGGACAACCTGGTCGGCGCCGAGGTCGTCACGGCCGGCGGCGAGATCGTGCGGGCCGACGCCGACGAGAACCCGGAGCTGTTCTGGGCGCTGCGCGGCGGCGGCGGCAACTTCGGGATCGTCACCGCGTTCGAGTTCGTCGCGCACCCCACGACCGAGGTGCTGCACGGCAAGATCGTGTTCGCGGCCGAGGAGTCAGGCCACGTGCTGCAAGGCTGGGCCGCCTACCTGCGCGCGGCCCCGGAGGAGCTGACCTCGATCGTCGCGCTCGCCAATCCGTTCGCCGGCGGGCCGAAGGCGCCCGTCGAGGTCCACGTGGTCGTGGACGGCACCGACGACGCCGTCCTCGAGCCGATCCGCCGGCTCGGCGCCGTCATCGCCGACGACGTCGCCGCCAAGCCCTACGCGGCCACGCTCGAGCCGGGCGGGACGCCGCCGCCCGGCATCCGGCTGGTCACCCGCAACGCCTTCGTGGGCCCGGAAAGCGCGCCCGAGGTGCTGCGGATCCTGGCCGAGTCGGCGGCGAGCGGCCAGTCCCCGTTCCTGTCCATCCGCAGCCTCGGCGGCGCGGTCGCCCGGGTGCCGGCCGGCGCCACCGCGTACGCGCACCGCGACGCCGAGCTGATGGTGGTCGGCACCGCCATCGGCCCCGGGCCGGTCATCGAGGCGACCGCCCCGGCCCGGGCGGCGTTCTGGGACCGGCTCGCCCCGCACACCATCGGCCGGTACGCGAACTTCCTGTCCACGGCCACCGACGACGACGTCGCCGCGATCTACCCGGAAGCGACCCGGCAGCGGCTCGCGACGGTGAAACACCGGTACGACCCGGGCAACATCCTCGCGGGCAATCACAACGTTCGCCCGTGAGTCCCAGGTGGCGCGCCCGTGGTTATCCCGGGCGCGATCCACCTGGCCCGCGGGCGAGGGTGGAACACAGGACGGCACACCCCAGTGAGGAGCCAGCATGTGTTTCGCTCATTCGGGCACCGCTAGCGATGCCCTGCACGTCCAGGCCCAGATCGGCCCGGAGGCCGCGCTCGCGTTCACCGGCCTGACCGCCGACGGCGGCGGCATGCGGCCGGTGGAGATCCCCGGCGGAGTTCCGGAGCGGGTGGCGCTGGACGGCTACTCCCGCGTCAGCCACAACCGCTGGAACCGCGACCTGCCGGCGGCGGTCAGCGTGCGCCCGGGCGAGGAGATCCAGTTGCTCTGCCGGGACGCCCTGGACATCGGCGACCAGGCCCGCACGATGACCCCGGACGGCACGATGACCATCGACCTGGGGCACATCCATCCGCTGACCGGCCCGGTGCACGTGGAGGGGGCCGAGCCGGGCGACCTGCTCGAGGTGGAGATCCTCGACGTCAGTCCGCTGGTCGACTTCGGCTACGTCACGATCAGCCCGGCCCTCGGCATCTTCGGCACGCTGCGGCCGGACGCCCTCGCCGGGTTCGCGCCGTACACCGAGGCGTCCCAGCTGAGCGACCCCGCCCCGGGCCGGGTGACGGGGGCGATTCCGGAGGACCAGCCGTACAACCTGGGCGCGCCCTACGTGCAGCTGTTCACCTTCGAGCGCGGCCAGAACAGCGGCTACGCCGGCTTCACCGGCGTCGACACCGGCACCCGGGCCCGCATCCCGATCGCGCCGTTCATGGGGATTCTCGGCAACGCCCCGATGCGCAAGGGCATGTACCGCACGTTCCCGCCCAACGTCAGCGGCGGCAACGGCGGCAACACCGACGTGCGGCAGCTGATCACCGGCACCCGGCTGCTGCTGCCGGTCTACGCCGAGGGCGCCAAGTTCTCGGCCGGCGACGGGCACATGGCCCAGGGCGACGGCGAGATCACCGGGACCGCGATCGAGACGCTGATGTCCTGCACGCTGCGCTTCAACGTGATCAAGAACCGGGTGATCGCGGGCCCGCGGGCGATCGTCCCGGCGGCCGACCCGACGCAGGTCGCGATGGACGAGCAGATGCGCCGCCAGGGCTACTACATCACCACCGGCGCCGGGCCGGATCTGATGGAGAACGCCAAGACGGCGATCCGCGACATGATCGACTGGCTGGTCACCGATGAGGGGGTGAGCCTGCATGAGGCGTACGCGCTCTGCAGTGTCGTGGGTGATCTCAAGATCAGTGAGACCGTCGACATTCCGAACTGGCTGGTCTCGATGACCTTCCCGCGCGGCATCTTCGAGAGGACCCCGCAATGAGCCGGACATCACCGCTGGGCGCCGTCGTGCGCGGGCTGATCGCCGGCACGGTCGGCACGATCGCGATGGACTCGCTTCTCTACTGGCGTTACCGGCGCGGCGGCGGCAAGGACCGGTTCCTCGACTGGGAGTTCTCGGCGGGCGTGCGGACGTGGGCGGACGCCCCCGCTCCCGCCCAGGTCGGCCGCCGGGTCGTCGAGGGCGTGTTCCAGCGCGAGCTGCCCGACTCCCAGGCTCGCCTGATCAACAACATCACCCATTGGGCGTACGGGATAGTGAATGGCGCCGCCTATGGCCTGGTGGCCGGGTCGGCGCGCAAGCCGCGCGTCGGCTACGGCCTGCCGTTCGGCGCGGGCGTCTGGGGCACCGGTTACGCCGTGCTGCCGGCCGCGGGCCTCTACCAACCGATTTACCAGTACGACCGGGTGACGCTGGCCAAAGATCTGTCGGCACACCTGCTCTACGGCACCACGACCGCGGCCGCGTTCGCTCTTCTTGTTCCCCGGGAGGCGGAATAAATGACCCTCACCAACGAGCGGCGGACCGGCCTGCGCACGGTCGCCGACGTCATGGTGGCCACGTTGAGGGCGTCCGGCGTGCGCCGCGTCTACGGCCTGCCCGGCGACTCGCTCAACGGCCTCACCGACGCGCTCCGGCGCGACGGCGGCATCGCCTGGCAGCACGTGCGGCACGAGGAGGCGGCGGCGTTCGCGGCGGCCGGCGAGGCGGCGACCACCGGCGAGCTCGCGGTGTGCGCGGCCAGTTGCGGGCCGGGCAACCTGCACCTGATCAACGGCCTGTTCGACGCCCAGCGCAGCAATGTGCCGGTGCTCGCGATCGCGGCGCACATCCCGCGCGCCGAGATCGGCTCGACCTACTTCCAGGAGACCCACCCGCAGGAGCTGTTCCGCGAGTGCAGCGTCTACTCGGAGCTGGTCAGCGACGGCGAGCAGCTGCCGCGGGTGCTGCACATCGCGATGCGGGCGGCGATCGAGAAGCGCGGCGTGGCCGTGGTCGTGATCCCGGGCGAGGTGTTCCGGGCCAAGCCCGAGGAGCCGGTGCGGGTCACCCCGATCCGGGCCGCCACCAAGCGGGTCATCCCCGGCGACGACGACCTGGCCGCGGCCGCCGACGTGCTCAACCGGGCCGAGCGGGTGACGATCCTGGCCGGCGCCGGGTGCGAGGGGGCGCACGCCGAGTTGCTGGAGATCGCCGAGCGGCTCCAGGCGCCGGTCGTGCACGCGTTGCGGGGCAAGGAGTTCGTCGAGCACGACAACCCGTACGACGTCGGGATGACCGGCCTGCTCGGCTTCCCGTCCGGCTACCGGGCGATGGAGCACTGCGACGCCCTGCTGATGCTCGGCACCGACTTCCCGTACCGGCCGTTCTATCCCGAGCAGGCCAAGATCGTGCAGGTCGACATCCGTGGCGAGAACATCGGCCGCCGGGTGCCGATCGACGTTCCGCTGGTCGGCGGCGTGCGGGAGACGATCACGGCGCTGCTGCCGCAGCTGACCGGCCACGGCGGCGAGCACCTGCAGCGGATGACCGGCCACTACCGCCGTACCCGGGCTCGCTTCGACTCGCTGGCCAAGGCCGGCAAGCGCGGCGGCCCGCTGCACCCGCAGTCGGTGGTCGCCGCGGTCGACCGGATCGCCGCCGACGACACGGTCTTCCTGCCCGACGTCGGCACCCCCACGCTGTGGGCCGCCCGCTACCTGACGATGAACGGCCGCCGCCGCCTGATCGGCTCGTTCAACCACGGCACGATGGCGAACGCGCTGCCGCAGGCGATCGGCGTGCAGTCGGCGCACCCCGGCCGCCAGGTGGTCGCCCTCTCCGGCGACGGCGGCCTGGCGATGCTGATGGGCGAGCTGCTCACGCTGCGCCAGCTGCGCCTGCCGGTCAAGGTGGTGGTGCTCAACAACAACGCGCTGTCCTTCGTCGAGCTGGAGATGAAGGCCGACGGTTTCGTCAACTACGGCACCGAGCTCGACAACCCGAACTTCGCCGACCTGGCCAAGGCGGCGGGGCTTTTCGGCGTACGGGTGAATCGCCCTTCGGAGTTGGACGACGCCTTGCGTGAGGCGTTCGCCCACGATGGCCCCGCCGTGATCGACGTGGCCACCGTGCGGCACGAGCTGGCCATCCCGCCGGGCGTGTCCTTGAAGCAGGCGAAGGGCTTCACGCTGTGGGCAACCCGCTCCATCCTGAGCGGCGCGGGCGACGATCTGATCGAGGTGGCGGGCGCGAACCTGCGCCAGCTGTCCCTGGAGTAGAAGGCGCGGTGGCGGGGCCCGCGTCCCGAGGCGGACCTGACCTGCGTGTCCCGGCCGTCTTTCCGAACGCCGCACGGCCGCGGCCGATCACGACGTCGCGGCGCACTGCTCGGTGCCGGCGGGCGGCTGCGCGAGCCGGGTGCCGCCGGCCCGACCAGCATGCGTCAGCTCTCGCCCGCCGGCTCGGATTCGTGGGGCTCCTCGCCGTGGGCAATCCGGGTCAGTTGCGGCCACAGCAGCACCAGGAACACCGCCGAGCCGGCGAAAGCGAACCAGAACGGCGCCGTCACCCCGTACCGGCTGGCCAGGGTGCCGCCGATGGCCGAGCCGACGACCAGGCCGCCGAAGACGCTCAAGGTGTAGACGCTGGTCACGCGGCCCTGCAAGTGGTGCGGCACGGCCCGCTGGCGGACGGTGGTCGACGTGGTGCCCCAGATGAACGCGTGCGCGCCGAAGACGAAGAAGATCGGGAGGGCGACGAACGGCGAGGTCGTCAGCGCCAGCGCGAGGTGGGTGAACGTCTCGATGATGAGGCCGATCCGCATCACGTTGCCGAGGCTGACGCGGGCGGTGATCCAGCCGTAGAGGCCCGTGCCGAGCAGGCCGCCGATCGCCGAGACCGTGGTGATCAGGCCGAAGCCGATGGCGCCGAGGCCGAGGCGCTCGGTGGCGTAGAGCACCAGCACGGACCAGGCGGCCCCGAAGGTCACATTGAAGATCAAGATCGTCAAGGCGAGCGTACGTACGGCCGCATGCCGCACGGTCCAGAGAAAGCCCTCGCGGATCTCCCGCCAGGCCCCGGCCGTGGGCGGCACGTGTGACCGGGCCGGGAGCCGCACCTTCGCCACGAGCAGCACCCCGGCGGCGACCAGCACCGCCTGGGCGACGAACGGCCAGGCCCGCCCGGCGGTGAACAGCGCGGCCCCGATCGGCGGCCCGGCCAGCTGGTTGAGCGTGAGGAAGCCGAACTGGAGACGGGCATTGGCCAGGGCCAGGTCGTCGCGCGGGACGAGCATCGGGGTCAGCGTCGCCGACGTGTTGTCGGCGAACACCTCGGCGGTGGCGAGCAGGCCCAGCGCCAGCAGCGCGCCGGCCGCCGTCAGGTGACCGGTGGCCAGGGTCACCACCAGCACGGTCAGCACGATCGTGCGGCTGCCGTCGGCGACGATCACGATGCGGCGCCGGTCGTGGCGGTCGGACAGCACCCCCGCGTACAGGCCGAAGAGAAGTGGTGGCGCCCAGCTGAGCAGCGCCGCCAGGGAGATCAGGAAGGCGTCGCGGGTGAGCGACGCGACCAGCAGGGGTCCGGCCGCGGCCGCCACGCCGTCGCCGAGATTGGTGATCCACGAGGAGGAGAGAAGCCAGCGGAACGGGCCGCCGAGCCGGGCGGGGACCACGCGTTCGGCGACCTTCTGCACCGCGAGACTGTACGTTGCAGCGTTTACCGGCGGCGACCCGTTTTAGATTGCCCTGCTCCAGCCCAGCGCCGGGGCCACCTCCTTGGCGATCAGCTCGAGGGCGTTCACCGCGGCGTCGAAGTCGGGGACGCCGGGGTTGAACTGGGTGATCAGGTCGGTCGCGACCGGCAGCACCCGCTCGCGCCGCAGCTGCTCGACGATCTCGTCGGGGTGCCCGTAGAACGCGTGGAACCGGAACAGGTAGTCCTCGACGCTCAGCCCAGCCGGGAACGTGCCGCGGGCGACGAAGCCGGCGGTCGCGTGGTTGAGGCCGTCCTCGATCTGGGCCAGCGCCGTCTTCCTGTCCTTGGCCGGGAAGACGAACCGGGACAGCCCGATCCGGGGCGCGTGCGGCCGGTCCCAGGCGGCCAGGAACTCGTCGGCCCAGACCCGCTGCACCACGTCGGTCGGTTCGTCGTAGCCGTACGTGGCCCGGTTGAGCAGCAGGTTCGCGCCCGCCTGGGCCGCGAACCGGGCGCCCGGCGCGCTGAAGACGCCCTGCCAGATGCGGTCGGTGAAGTCGGTGGCGACCGGCGGCTGGATGGTGAAGCCGGGCGCGCCGACCTCCTCGCCGGCCAGCGCCCGCCGCAGCACGCCGAGGCCCTCGGTGGTCAGCTCGCGCTTGCGTCCGGCGTCGACGCCGAACGCCGCGTACTCCTCCGGCCCGGACCCGCTGCCGACGCCGATCTCGACCCGGCCGCCGCTGAGCGTGTCGACCACCGCGACGTCCTCGGCCAGCCGCATCGGGTGCTCGAGCGGCAGGATCGTGATCGCGGTCGAGAGCCGGATCCGCCGGGTGCGCGCGGCGGCGTAGGCGAGGAACGGCCACGGCGACGAGAGGCCACCGCCCTGGAGCGGGGCGTGGTGCTGGGCGACCCAGCCGACGTCGAAGCCGAGCTCGTCGGCCACGACGAACAATTCCTGGGCGTTCCGGTACGCGTCGGAGCCCTGCACGTGGGTCAGAAAGCCGAGCCTCATGACACCAGCGCTCCGCGGCGGGCGGCGGTGTGCACGTTCTCCGGGATCGGCAGGCCGAGGTTGCCGCGCAGCGTCGTCGACTCGTACTCGCCCCGGGCGATTCCCCGCTCCCGCAGGATCGGCAGCACCTGGTCGGTGAACCGGGCGAACTCGCTGGGCGCGGTGACGGTGAGGTTGATGCCGTCGAAGGCGCCGGCCTCGAACCACTCCTGGATCGCGTTCGCGACGGTCACCGGCGAGCCGACGAAGGCCGAGCGCTGCGCGTCGATCGAGTGCTGGACGACCTGCCGCAGCGTGTAGCCCTTGTCCCGGGCCAGCTTCTTGATGCCCTCGGCCTGGGTCTTGAAGCTGCGGTCGCCGGCGTCGCCCAGGTCGGGGAAGGGCGCGTCCAGGTCGTACCGGGTGAAGTCGTGCCAGCCGAAGGGGCGGCCCAGTTCCTTGAGGGCCCGGTCGAAGGACTTGCCGCCGACCAGGGCGCGCTCCTTCGCGCGGGCCTCCTCGTCGGTGTCCGCGATGATCGGGCTGATGCCGGGCACGATCAGCACGTTCTCCGGGTCGCGGCCCTTCGCGGCGGCCCGGGCGCGCAGATCGTCGCGGAACGCCTTGCCCTGCTCGATGGTGGCGGCGTGCGTGAAGATCGCGTCGGCGACGGCCGCGCCCAGGTCACGGCCCTCGTCCGAGTCGCCGGCCTGGAAGATCACCGGCTGGCCCTGGGGCGAGCGCTGGATGTTCAGCGGCCCGGCCACGTTGAAGTGCACGCCCGCGTGGTTGAGCGGGTGCTGTCTCGTCTTGTCGAAGAAGACGCCGCGCTCCTTGTCGCGGGGGAAGGCGTCATCCTCGTACGAGTCCCACAGTCCTTGAACCAGCCGGACCGACTCGAGAGCCCGTCCGTAGCGGGCCGCGTAGTCGTAGTGCTCCTTGCGCCCGTAGTTCCCCGCCGTCCCGCCGTCGCCGGTCGCGACCACGTTCCATCCGGCCCGTCCCCCGCTGATCACGTCCAGCGAGGCGAGCCGCCGGGCCAGGTTGAACGGGTCGTTGTACGAGGTCGTGAGCGTGCCGACGAGCCCGATGCCGGTCGTGTGCACGGCGACCGCGGACAGCAGCGTCAGCGGCTCGAGCCGGTTCAGGTAGTGGTGCGGCGAGTCCGGCGTGATGAACTGGCTGTCGACGATGAAGACGTGGTCGAACTTGGCGGCCTCGGCCTGCTGAGCCCGGGCGATGTACCAGCGGATGTCCACGCTCGCGTCGCCGGGGATCTCGGGGTCGAGCCAGGTGTGGTGCTGACCTGGCCCGCCGACGCCCATCAGGACGGCGCCGAGGATGAGGTTCTTACGGGTGCCCATGGTGACGAGTCTCGGCGGCGGCCGGTGCCGATGTCCAACGAGAGATCGTGATAACAGGCCATTACGCAGGCTCATTAATTCCTAGTAACCTGGTAGGCATGAGTCGGATTCTGGCCATCGCGCCGCTGCGCAGCTTCGTCGCCGTCGCGGACTGCGGCGGCTTCCAGCGAGCGGCCACCTCCCTGCACCTCACCCAGGGCGCGGTTTCCCAGCACGTACGGCGACTGGAGTCCACGCTCGGCCGGGCGCTCGTGGAACGCGACGGCCGGGGTTCGCGCTTCACCCCCGACGGCGAGGTGCTGCTGGCCCGGGCCCGCCGCATCCTCGCCGCCCACGACGAGACGTTGCAGGCGTTCGACGTCGAGCCGTCGCTCTCGCTGGTGGTCGGCTCGACCGAGCACGCCGCGGCCCAGCTCCTGCCCGGCCTCTCGGCGGCGATGGCGGCGACGTTTCCCCGGCACCGGCTGCGGTTCCGCATCGACCGGGGCGCCCAGCTGCGGTCCGGCCTGACCGAGGGCCGCATCGACCTGGCCCTGCTGCTCGGCCCGCCCGCCGACCCGGCCGCCCGCGCGGTCGGCGAGTTGCCGCTGACCTGGTACTCCGCCCCCGGCTGGGTGTTGCCGGCCGGCGGCGCGCCGATCCCGCTGGTGGCGTTCGACGCGCCGTGCGCCTTGCGCAGCCGGGCGATGGACACGTTCGCCGAGCACCGGTTGCCGGCCGAGGTCGGGTGCGAGGCCGCCAACCTGGCCGGTGTCGAGGCCGCGGTCCGGGCCGGCTTGGGCGTGGGCCTGATGGCGACGTTCGGTCAGCCGCTACCGGGCCTGATCGCCCGCGACGACCTGCCTCTCCCCCAGCCCCTGGGCTTGTCGATGCAGCCCCGCCGCGGCCTGCCGGCAGCGGTCGTCACCGGCGCGACCGAGGCTTTGCTCGGCCTGCTCTGACCGACCCGGTCGTCCCCCGCACCACAAGGCGCGGCGCCACCACTTGCTCGCGCTGTCCCACGTCGGTGCCTTCCACCCGGGCGATCGCCCGAGCGACGGCCAACCTGCTCATGGCTCCGGTGTCCTGGGCGACGGTGGTCAGGTTGACATGCGCGAGCCGGGCCAGATGGCTGTCGTCGTAGCCGACCACGCTGATGTCGCGGGGCACGTCCCGCCCTTCGCGGGCAAACACGTCGAGCACACCGGTGGCACACCGATCGTTGAAGACGGTGACCGCCGTCGGCGGGTCGTCGAGCAGCTTCCGCGCCGCTGCGGCGCCCTCCTCCTCGGTCAGACCGCCGGTGACTTCCTGGGTTCGGTCGAGTCCGTGCCGGCGCATGGCGTCCCGGTAACCACGGCGACGGTCGGCGGCTCCGGGCGCCCGGCCGCCGTCGATGTGGGCGATCCTGGTGTGGCCCAGCTCGACCAGGTGGTCGACCGCCTGCTGAAGTCCCTCGGCGTCGGCGTTGCGGACCACGTCGACCGCCGGGCTGCGCACGCCGCGGGCCACGGCGATCACCGGGAGGCGCTCGGCGAGGCGGGCCAGGCTCGCGGCCGGTGACTGGGGGCCGAGCAGGATCAGCGCCTCGCAGCGGTCCTGCAGCAGGCCGGTGATCGCCTCCGGCTCGCCCCGGTGCGGGGTGACCGCGCTCAGGGCCAGCTCGTATCCCGTCTCGCGGGCCGCGGTGTAGAGGTCGGTCACCAGGTCGGCGTGGAACGCGTGCTCGATGCCGAAGACGACCCCGAGCAGGCGACTGCGCCCGCTGCGCAACAGCCGCGCCCGGCTGTCCGGGTGATAGCCGAGCTCGGCGGCCGCGTCGAGCACCCGCCGGCGGGTCTCCGGGCTCGCCCCCGGCTCGTCGCGCATGACCAGCGACACCAGCGACTTCGAGACGCCGGCCCGCGCGGCCACATCGGACAGTGTCGGCCTTCGATCCCCCTGCACGGGAAACAGCCTAATCGCAAATGCTGGAACGTTCCAGTCCGGCCCTTGACGCGGTCGTCCGCGCTGCCGCAGCCTCGATGGCATGGAACGTTCCAGTACGGGAATCGCCCTGATCGGCTCGGGCCGCATGGGCTCCTTCCACGGCGAGACCGTGAGCCGCCGCCTGCCCGACGCCCATCTGGCGGCGGTGGCCGACCCCGCCCCCGGCGCCGCCGCGTCGCTGGCCGAGTCGCTGGGCGCCGACCGCGCCTACACCGACACCGCCGACGTCTGGGCCGACCCCGCCGTCGACGCGGTGATCATCGCCGCCCCCGCCCGCTTCCACACCGACCTGGTCATCGCGGCGGCCCGCGCCGGTAAGGCCATCTTCTGCGAGAAGCCGATGGCCCTGACCCTCCCCGACGCCGACCGAGCCATCGACGCCGCCCGCACCGCCGGCGTCACGTTGCAGGTCGGCTTCAACCGCCGCTTCGCCCCCGACTGGGTCGCCGCCCGAGCCCTCATCGCCACCGACGAACCCGGCGCGCGCCTCGCCGCCGGCCGCACGAGCGTGCCCCTGACCGCCGACCGCACGGGAGCGGCCCCCGCCGCCGACCCCAGCGTCGCGCCCCTCACGGCCGGCCGCACCGGCGCGCTTTCGGGCGTCGGCGGGATCGGGACGCCACGGCTGCTTCGTTCGCTGACGCGGGATCCCGGCGGTTTCGACCCCTCCGCCGTGCGACCCGACACGGTGTTTCTGGAGACGCTGATCCATGACTTCGACACGCTGCGGTTCCTCAATCCGGGGGCCACTGCGGTCGAGGTCTATGCCGTGGCCGACGCGCTGGTCGAGCCCGACTGGCGGGAGCGCGGGTTGCTCGACACGGCCGTCGTCACGATCCGGTTCGACAACGGGGCGATCGGGATTGCCGAGGCGTGCTTCGAGGCGGCCTACGGCTACGACGTGCGCGGCGAGGTCCTCGGCTCACGCGGGCTGGTCACGATGGGCGACGGGCGCCGCACCGGCATGACCTTCTCCGGCGCCGGCGGTCGGATCGTCGAGACCGTGCGCGGGGACCAGGAGCTGTTCGCGGACGCCTACACCGCCGAGCTGGCCGCCTTCGTCGAGGCCGTCCGCACCGGCGAGCGCACGGCCGCAACCGCGGGCGAGCGCCCGGCCGCAACCGCGGGCGAGCGCCCGGCCGCAACCGCGGGCGAGCGCCCGGCCGCAACCGCGGGCGAGCGCCCGGCCGCAACCGACGCCGCCGAGGAGCGCCGGGCGGCAACCGACGCCGCGGGCGAACGCGCGGCCGCAACCGGCGCCGCCGGCGAACGCACGGCCCCGACCGGTGAGGACGCGCGCGCCGCGCTCGAGATCGCGCTCGCGGCCGCCGCGTCGGTGCGCGGCGGGCGGCCGGTGGCGGTGGGCAAGTGAGGCTCGCGGTCTGCGCCGAGATGGTGTTTCTCGATCTGCCGTTCGCCGAGCGGGTGCGGCGCATCGCGGACCTCGGCTTCGAGGTGGAGATCTGGGACTGGGCGACCAAGGACCTCGACGAGCTGGCCGCGACCGGCGCCACGTTCTCCTCCATGACCGGCTATCTCACGGGCACGCTCGCCGATCCCGGCGGCGCCGCGGAGTTGTTGCGCACCGCGGAACTCTCGCTGAAGGCCGCCGAGCGCCTCGGCTGTCCACGGCTCAACGTCCATGGCACCGGCCTCGATGAGAACGGGCTTCCGCGCGTACGGGCATGGGAAACGACGCCGGAGATGTGGCTGACCGCCGGCCGGACCCTCGCTCAGCTCGCTCTTCTCGGCGAGCGTGCGGGGCGCGTCTTCACGCTGGAAAACCTCAACACCGCGGTCGACCACCCGGGCGTGCCGTTCGCGCGCGCGGCCGACACCATCACGCTGGTCGAGGCCGTGGCCAGCCCGCATCTGCGCCTGAACCTGGACCTCTATCACGCCCAGATCGGCGAGGGGAACCTGATCCGGCTGGTCGAGCGCGCCCTTCCGCTGATCGGCGAGATCCAGGTCGCGGACGTGCCGGGCCGCCAGGAGCCGGGAACGGGCGAGATCAACTACCCGGCGATCGCGGCGGCGCTGCGGCGGATCGGCTACGAGGGCGTGGTCGGGCTGGAAGCGTGGGCGTCCACCGCATCGGAGGTCGCGCTCGCCCGCTTCCGCGACGCCTTCACCGAACAGCGCTCGCCCGGCGGTGGGTCAGCGTAGCGGCGACCGCGAGCATCGCCGCCGGGAGACCCAGGTGCCACGCGGCCATGAGGAGAAGGCCCCGGGCGTCGTTCACCTGCGTGATCTGGCCGGCCGAGACGATCACGCCGGCGAGCAGGGCCAGGCCGGTGGCCAGCAGGATGCGCTCGTCGATCAGCGTCCACAGGAGCACGGCGGCGACCAGGGCGAGCCACGCCGTCTCGGGCAGGGTGTAGTCGGCGGCCCAGGCCAGGGCGAGCAGGATCGGCAGCGGGTTGCGCACCGGCAGCGACCGGCCCGGAATCACCAGCAGGGCGGTGGCCAGGGCGAACCCCGCCACCGCGGGAGTGCTGATCTGGTCGGCCGCGCTCAGCGCGAGGGCCGCCCCGGCCATGACCAAGGCCCAGAGGCGTGCGCCGGAGGCGACGGCCACGATGGCGAGACCGGCGCAGACCCAGGTGGCGATCGTCAGGTTCGTGCTGAGCTGCTGGCTGTACCGCAGATCGAGCACCGGCACGGTGGCCGCCGCCACGAGCAGCATCAGCGCCGCGGCCCGGGTGGCGTAGAGCCAGCGCAGCCGGGCCGGGTGGCCGCTGCCGGTGCGGGCGCGCACGGACCCGAGCAGCAGGGACGGCGCCTCGCGGTACCACGGCCGGCCGCCCTCCTCGAGGACGCCCAGCATCTCGTCGCGGGGCTGGTCGGACGGGTACAGGCGGAGCATCAACGCGTACGGGCTCATGCCGGCCTCGCCCGCAGCACGACCTTGGCCGATTCCGCCATGCGCACCGCCTCCGCCCGCAGGGCGTCCCGGCCGGCCGGGGTCAGCGCGTAATGCCGCCGCGCCCGGCCGTTCACCACCTCGTCGCGGACCACCTCGACCAGGTCCTGCCGGGCGAGCCGCTCGAGCGCCTGATAGAGCGTGCCGGTGGCGAGCGCGACGCGATCGTGGGACAGCTCGGCCACCCGCGTGATGATCGCGTAGCCGTGGCGAGGCTCGTCCTGCAACGCCGCCAGGATGAAGTAGGTCGGCTCCCTCATGCCGCCACTATATGTCCATCAGTTACGTATGCAAAAGCCGGAGCCGGAGGGCAGGATGGGCGGATGATCGGCACATTGCGGGCGGTGGTGCTCGACGCACCGGACATCAAGGGGCTGGCCTCGTTCTACGCCGCGCTCGGCGGGTGGCGGGAGCGGTACGCCGAGGACGACTTCATCGCGATGGACGCCGGGGGCGGGTGGCGCGTCGCCATGCAGCTCAGCCCGGATCACCAGCCGCCGCGGTGGCCCGATCCGGCGTACCCGCAGCAGGCGCATCTCGATCTTCGGGTCCCCGAGCTGAGCGCCGGATCGGCCCGGGCGATCGAGCTCGGCGCCACGATGCTGCGCGAGAACGAGAACTGGCACACGCTCGCCGACCCGGCCGGGCACCCGTTCGACCTCTGCCGGTACCCGGAAAAGCAGGAGACCACGGTGATGGGCGTGATGCTCGACTGCCCGGACGCGGCGGCCCTGGCCAGGTTCTATGCCGAGCTGCTCGGCAAGCCGGTCACGTACGAGGGCGAGGGTGTCGCGATGATCGGTGAGGACGGGGCCCAGCCGGTGATGTTCCAGCAGATCGCCGACTACCGCGCGCCGCGCTGGCCCGATCCCGCGCACCCGCAGCAGTTCCACCTCGACGTCACGGTCGAGGACGTGGACGCGGCCGAGGCGGGGGTGCTGAAACTCGGGGCGACGTCGCTCTTCGCGAGCGGCGACAATTGGCGGGTGTACGCGGACCCGGCCGGCAAGCCGTTCTGCCTGTGCTGGGAGTGACGATGTCCAAGTCCATCGCCGTCATCGGTGCGGGACCGGGCCTCGGCCAGGCCGTCGCCCACCGCTACGGGCGCGAGGGTTACGCCGTCGCGGTCGTGGCCCGCCGCCGGGAGCCGCTCGACCAGCTCGTTGGGGAGCTGACCGGCGCCGGGGTGCAGGCGCACGCGATCGTCGCCGACGTCGCCGACCTCGGGGCCATCCCCGCGCTGGCCGAACGACTCCGCGCCACGATCGGCGACCCCGGGGTGCTGTATTACGGCGCCGCCGCCAACGGGTTCGTCCCGGTGCTGGACCTGACCCCCGAGCTGGTGCGCGACCTCATGACGCTCGGCGTGGACGCGTCGCTGGCGCTGATCCGGGCGTTTCTGCCCGCCATGATCGCCCGCGGGGAGGGCGCGATCCTGAGCGCCCAGGGCGCCAGCGCGCTGCACGGCAACCCGGCCATCGCCGGCGGCGTCACCCTGGCCGCCCAGCGGAACCTCTTCCAGGCGTTGCACGCGGCCGTGGGCGACCAGGGCGTCTACGTCGGCGGCCTCTACATCGGCGCCGCCATCGAGAACACGCCGTTCCACGCCCGGATGGAGGCGGCCCGGGCGGCCGGCGCCCCCGTGCCCGGCATTCCCAGCGTGCCGCCGGCCGACCTGGCCGAGCTGCTCTGGTCCATGCACCACACCACCCGCCCGGCCGAAGCCGTCTACCCGCCTCGCGAGGCCGCCTGAGCGGGGCCGCCCGAGCGCGGCCACCTGAGCGCGGCCACCTGAGCGCGGCCACCTGAGCGCGGCCATCTGAGCGGACCGCGGCCAGGCGGGACCCCGTCAGGCGGGCTCGGTGCGGATCATCCGGACCAGCGCCCGGATCCCGGTCAGCAACTCCTGGTGGTCGCCGATGCCGTCCAGCGTCGCCTCGATGCGCCGGGCCATCTGGTCGATGCGGTCGCGCGTCCGCTCGTGGCGGGCCCGGCACTCGGCGCGGTCGGCCGCCTGGGCGTTCTCGAGCCGCGTGAGATCGACGTCGACCCGGTCGCGCAGATGCGTCAGGTCGCCGGCGAATGCCTTGCCGCGCAACGATTCCGCGGCCTTCAGGGCGTCGAGGCCGGTCACCAGGGTGACGACCGTGCCCTTCAGGGTGGCCACGTCGTCGGGCGGGAAACCGGCCTCCCGCCCGAGCACGAACAGCCGCGCCCGCAGGTGCATCAGGAACGCGGCCGCCGGCCGGACCGCCGTGGTCAGCAGGAAGAACCCGGCGACGTAATAGCCGATCAGGCTCCCGGCGGCGACGGCGAAGACCGCGGTCACCGCCGCCGTCACGAGATGGCCGCCGACCGCGATCCACAGCGTCCGGCGGGCGATCTGCCGCGCCTCGCGATCGCGGTCGGGCGGGATGGCGATGCCGCGCTCGCGCCCGATCGCGTTACGGCGCAACACCTGCCGGGCCTCGAAATGCAAGTTCCAGGGCAGCGTGACGAGCACGACCGTCCACATCAGAGCGGCGATGCCACCGCCCACGGCAAAAAGAGTTTCCGCCGGTACGCCGGCCAGCCGCCCCAACCAGGCGATCAGCAGCGCCACCGCGCCGCCGCCGACCACCACCGCCCACCACCGCAGCATGCTCATGGGCGTCACTCTCGTCCGGCCCGCGCTTCCCGGCCCAGGGTATCCGTACTCAGATCCGGTCAGTCGCCGTAGATCTTGACCCAGTCGACGTCCATGACGACCTTGTCCGGGGTCTGCGCGTTCCGGCACGGGATGAAGTCGTCGCATCCCTGGTCGAGCTGGAGCGCCAGGTGCATGACCGACTCGGTGGGCAGCCCCGTCTCGATCTGCCCCGGCGTCACGTTGTAGATCTTCTTCCCGTCCAGGTAATAGGTCACCCGCGTGGGCAGCCAGTCCACGGCGATGGTGTGGAACCGGGTGAAGTCCGCCTTGGTGTCGGTGCCGACCATGTGGTTGTCCGCGCCGTGGTGCAGAAAGCTCCCGAACGAGGACCGCCCCGGGTTCGTGATCTCGGCCAGGTCGATCTCCCCGGCGGCCGGCCAGTCGGCGTTCTCCTTGGGCCACATGAGCACAACGGCCGAATACCCGGCGCCGGCCTGAACCCGGAACCGAACCTCCCACCGCCCGTACTTGAGGTCCTTCACATACATGACCCCGCCACCGACGTCCTTGCCGACCCGCGAGTTCACCCCGCCGGTGAGGTGCAGCATGCCGCCACTCACCGAGACCGCGTCCCCACTGCGAGGCGGCGTCCCGTCGACGGTGTCGTAGCGCCCCCAGTCCCCGGAGAGCGGCCCGTCGAAGTTCTCCACCAGGATCGGGTCACCCCACCCGGCCGGATTGGCCGCCTTGGCGGTGCCCGTCGGCGCCGGGGTTGCGGAGAGCGCTTTGCCCAGCTGCCGGAGGGGCGCGGCCGCACTGCCCACTCCGCCGGCGCCGCCGTCCCCCGCCGCGCCGCCGTCGCTCGCCGCGCCACCCGTTCCGGTCGCGCCACCTGCTCCGGTCGCGCCACCTGCTCCGGTCGCGCTACCCGCTCCGGTCGCGCCACCCGCCCCCGGCGAAGCGGACACATTCGGCGACGCCGCCGGCGCCGAGGTTCCGCAGGCAGCAGCCGCACCGATCAGGAGAGTTCCGACGCCGACCACGACCGCCCTACGAAGATCAACCACACTCAGCAGTATTCCCGCAGGTCAGCGGGGTGCGCGACCGGCGGAACGGCTCAGGAAAAAGGCCCTGCGGTCCACCCGGACCGCAGGGCCTTCATCAGTTCACACGCTCGGCAATCACGCAGAGGCGGCCGCCGAGGTGTCGGGGGTTGCCGTGTCGGGGAAAGCCGGGACGGCCGGGATGCCCGGCATCGGGGAGGTGCCGGGGGCCTCGCCGCGAGCCACCGCGCCCGGGGCCGTGTTGCGGTCGATGCCGGCGGCCGCGTAGGCGTCGTCCTCGTCCAGCGTCTCGGTCTCGAGCAGGCGGTGGGCCAGCGAGTTGAGCTGGCCCCGGTGGTCGCGCAGCAGCCGCAGGGCGTCGGCGTAGCACTCGTCGACGATCTTGCGGACCTCGGCGTCGATCAGCTCCTTGGTCGCCGGCGCCACGCCGTCGAGGCCGAGCGGCGACTCCTGCCCGGGCGGCGGCAGCACCGTGACCGGGCCGATCGCGTCGGACATGCCCCACCGGCCGACCATCTGCCGGGCGATGTTGCTGACCTGGTCGAGATCGCTCTCGGCGCCGGTGGTCATGTCGCCGTACACGACCTCCTCGGCGGCGCGGCCACCCAGCGCGCCGATGATGCGGCCGCGCAGGTACTTGGCCGAGTAGCCGTAGCGGTCGGTGGCCGGGCTCTGGAACGTGACGCCGAGCGCCTGCCCGCGCGGGATGATCGAGATCTTGCGGACCGGGTCGGCGCCCGGGGTGAGCATCCCGAGCAGGGCGTGACCGGACTCGTGGAACGCCGTGCGCTCCTTCTCCTCCGTGGTCAGCATGATGCCCCGGACCGTGCCCAGCATGATCTTCTCGAGCGAGTCGGTGAAGTCGGCCATCTGCACCTGGTCGTGCCCGCGCCGGGCGGCCAGCAGCGCCGCCTCGTTGACCAGGTTTTTCAGGTCGGCGCCGACCATGCCCGGGGTGGCCGAGGCCAGCGCGTCGAGGTCGACGCCGGCCGCGACCGGCACGCCGCGGGAGTGCACGGCCAGGATCGCCCGGCGGCCCTTGAGGTCGGGCGGGCTCACCGTGACCCGGCGGTCGAAGCGGCCGGGCCGCAGCAGCGCCGCGTCGAGGATCTCGGCGCGGTTGGTCGCGGCCAGCACGACCACGCCCTCGCTGCCGGTGAAGCCGTCCATCTCGGTGAGGATCTGGTTGAGCGTCTGCTCGCGCTCGTCGTTGCCGCCCAGCGACTGCGAGCCGCCGCGGGACCGGCCGATCGCGTCGAGCTCGTCGATGAAGATGATCGACGGCGCGACCTTTTTGGCCTGGTCGAACAGGTCGCGGACCCGGCTCGCGCCGACGCCGACGATCGCCTCGATGAACTCGGACGCCGAGATCGAGAAGAACGGCACCTGCGCCTCGCCGGCCACCGCGCGGGCCAGCAGCGTCTTGCCGGTGCCGGGCGGGCCGGACAGCAGCACGCCGTGCGGGATCTGGGCGCCGAGCTTGCGGTATTTCTCGGGCTCGCGCAGGAAGTCGACGATCTCGGTGACCTCCTGCTCGACCTCCTCGATGCCGGCCACGTCGGCGAACGTCGTGCGTGGCCCGGCCTCGGGCTGGTAGAGCTTGGCCCGGGAACGGCCGAATCCGCCCAGCGCGCCGCCGGCGCCGCCGAGCCCGGCCGCGGCCCGCCGGCTGATCCAGAAGAACAGGCCGACGAGCAGGATCGTCGGGCCGAAGCCGACCAGGATCTGCTGCCAGATCGGGGCGGGCGCGTCCGGCGGGTTCGCGTTCACCGGGACGCCGGCCGCCTGGAGCTTGGCGAACAGGTCGTCGTCGGCGAACGACGGCCGCTGCGTGGTGAACCGCTCGACCTGCTCGGACTTCGTCTCACCGGACGCCGTGTAAGGCACTTCCCTGGTGAACTGGCCCTCGATCTTGTCGGCGGTCGAGGTGATCTCCTTGACGTTGGTCGCCGACACCTGCGTCAGGAAGAACGTGTACGACACGTTCGTCCGCGCGGGCGGCGCCAGCAGCACCGAGGAAATGATCCAGTTGATCGCCAGGAGAAGGATCAGCATCCAGCCGAAGCGCAGCCATGCCGGGCGCTGCTTCGGCGGTTCGTTGCCCGGGCCGTGCCCGGGCGGCGCTCCCTCGACCCGCCATGGATGCGGGCGCTGCGGTGGAGCGGGTGGCTTGGGTGCATCGGCGGGCATGAGCGCAAAGGTACCGCCTGCGTGTGACACAAAAGCGCTCTCGTGATACGCGCGACGAAATTGAACTCCGGGCGCCCCCGCCACCGCAGGGACGCCCGGAGTCGCATCAGGCCGTCACCCGTTGAGCGAGCAGGTCTGGAGACCCTCCGCGTTGAGGTTGGGCTTGGCGGCGTTGCGGCCGATCGCGGTCTCGATCCGGTTGATGGCGGAGAACCGCTTGCCGGCCAGCGGCCCGAGGATCGCGTTCTGGATGAAGTTGGGGCCACCCTGGCCGACGGTGCTGGCCAGCCGCTTGTTGGCCTCGGCGATCTGGGTGTCGAGCAGGTCCAGGTTGCGCTGCACCTCGGCCTGGGCCTGGGCCGGGATCGCCACGTTCACGGTGACGGCCGGGCAGTTGACGGTCGGGGCGGGACCGGTGCCGGCGGCGTTGGTGCCGGCCGCGCGTACGGTCACGCTGGTTCCGTTCTTGGCCGACGCGGCGCCGTTCGCGTTGAGCGAGCAGGTCTTGAGGCCTTCGGCGTTCAGGTCGGGCTTCGGCGCGCGGCGGCCGATCGCGGTCTCGATCCGGTTGATGGTCGAGAAGCGCTTGTCCGCCAGCGGCCCGAGGATCGCGTTCCGGATGAAGTTGGCCCCACCCTGGCCGACGGTGCTGACCAGGCGCTTGTTGGCCTCATCGATCTGCGTGTTCAAGAGCTCCAGATTGCGTACGACCTCAGCCTGCGCCTCCTGCGGAACGGCGACGTTGACGTTGACCTGCGGGCAGTTGACGGTCGGCACGCCCGCGGCCGCGTTCCCGTCGCCGTTGCCGGCCTGACCCCCGGCCGCGCCCGCTGCGCCGCCGGCCACGTCCGTCGGCTGCTGGGCCGAGGCGCCGCCGCCCTGGTTCAGCGTGCAGGCCTTGAGGCCCTCGGCGTTCAGGTCGGGCTTGGCGGCATTGCGGCCGATCGCGGTCTCCATCCGGTTGATCGTCGCGAACCGCTTGTCGGCCAGCGGCCCGAGGATCGCGTTCTGGATGAAGTTGGGGCCACCCTGCCCGACGGAGGTCTTCAGCCGGTTGTTGGCCTCGTTGATCTGGGTGTTCAGCAGCTGGAGGTTGCTCTGCACCTCGGCCTGCGCCTGCGCCGGCACCGCCACGTTGACCTTGACCTGCGGGCAGTTGACGGTCGGCACCGCCTCGTCGGCGGAGGCGACGCCGAGCCCGACGCCCACGATGGCGACCGCGACCCCGGCAACCGCGCCGATCTGCCAGCGGCGCACGTTCGTGCGGGATTTTGTGAAGCGTGACCTGGAGTACATTGGGACCTGCGCTTCCCGAGAGGGGCCGTTTTCGCGTTCGGCTGGCAATACGGGAGCGCTCCCATGGACGGATCAGCACTTAAGTAAGACTTAATACGCCCAGGTCAGGCGATGTGCGTGTCGATCGGGGTACCCAGCTCGACCGTCCGCGAGACGGTGCAGAGCCGGTCGTGCGACATCCGGGCCGCGCGCGGCAGCATCTCGCGGGCCGCGTCGCCCTCGGCGCCGCCGGGAAACGTCACGCTCAGCGAGATGGCCAGGTTGACCAGCCGGTTGCCGCCGGCGTCGTCCCGCACCTTCTCGCCGGTGACCTCGACGACGAAGCTCTCCGGCTCCGCGCGCTTGCTGGTGATGTAGTCGACGTCGGCGCCCGTGCAGCCCCCGAGCGCCGCGAGCAGCAACTCCACCGGGCTGAAGTCGGCGCCCTCCCCCGTGCCCACGGTTATCGTGCCGCCGCGGACGTTGCTCACCTCGTACCGGCCAAGGCTCGTGCGCCGCAGGGTCACCGAGCGCCGGGGATCATCCGTCATACCGGCGAACCTATCCAAAAAGATCCGCGACGGTGGTGCGCGGCCCGCCGCGAACAAGCGACGGGCCGCGCACCGTCTAGTCGGCCGCCCGCCAGCTGGTCGGGATGCCGGGCACCCCGGTCGAGTGGCGCTGGGTGCCCGCGGCGGTCATCAACCAGATCTGCGGGTCCTTCACCACCGGCGTCGGCGTTTCCGGCGGAGGCTGCTCGTCGGGTGGCGGGGGCGGCAGCGGCGCGCCGCTGCTGTACGCCAGCCACCGGCCGTCCGGCGACCAGACCGGGTCCGATTCGACCACGTCGGGCGTGTTGGTCAGCTGTCGTTTCGCGCCGGTAACCGCGTCCACGAACCACAGGTCACCCATGGCCATGACCGCGATGGTGCTGGAGCGCGGGTTCCAGGCGAGGTCGAACGCCCGGGGCAGGTCGGTCAGCACCCGCCACCCGGACCCGTCGGCGCGGTAGATCCGGACGGCGGTGTTGTCCACCGCCGCCACCCGCCGGCCGAGCGGTCCCCAGTCCGGGTTGCCGTTCTCGCCGTTGTTGCTCAGATTGAAGTAGCCGCCGGCATACCCCTGGGAGCTGACCTTCCAGATGTCCCCGCAGGACTCGAACGTGAACCAGCGGCCGTCCGGCGACCAGCGCGCACGCGAGGGCCCGCACCCCGCGTCGACGATCCGCTGGTCGTCCGTGCCGTCCGCCTTCATGGTTCTGATGCTGAAATATTGGCCCGTGTAGACGATCAGGGTGCCGTCCGGTGAGTAGTCCGGGGACGAGAGCGGATAGATCTGGTGCCCCAGGTCGGTCATTCCGGTGCCGTCCGGCCGCGCGCTGCGCAGCTCACCGGGGCTGTTGCCGTCGCCGGCATGCACGGAGAGAATCCGGCCGCCCGGAGAAGCCGGCGCGGCCGCGGTCGCCGGCGTCGCCGCGCCGGCCAGCAGTGTCACGATCGCCCCCGTGGCGAGTAGGGCTTGGTACCGATACATGAAACGGTCCTTTCGCCGCTCGATGACTGTTGCAGGCGATGGTCCCAAGAAGGGGAATCGCCTCGCAGCCCCGAGTCGGCGGACCCGCCCGTCGGAAGGGCGACACCGGCGGGAACGGCCGGAAGCTCAGCCGAGGACGGACGAGAGCCACTCGTTCCGGAACACGCCGTTCGGGTCGTAGCGCTCCACCAGCGCAGCGAAATCGCCGAACCGCGGCCACTCCGCGCGCACCGCCTCGCCGCGCGCCGTGAAGACCTTGCCCCAGTGCGGGCGGGCGTGCAGCGGCGCCAGCACCGACTCGATCTCGGCCACCACCGGCTCCACGGCCTCGGTGTCGGCGATCCAGGTGAAGTGCAGCGCGATGCTGTCCCGTTCGTAGTTCGGGCTCAGCCACAGGTCGTCGGCGGCGATCGCGCGGATCTCGCAGACCTGGAGCACCTCGGCCACGCGCGAGCGGATCGAGGCGACGGCGTCGATGGCGGCCAGCCCGTCGGCAACGGCCACATGCCACTCCGACTGCAGCTCGGCCCCGGCCGACGGGGTGAACTCCATCCGGAAGTGCGGCAGCCGCGTGTGCCACGGCCCGAGCTCGCCGGACTGGTCGGTGCTGTTCTGGGCGGGCATGCCGGGCACCGGGTGCCGCGGCCCATCGGCCGGCTGGGCTCCGAACCATGGCCCCGACATCGGCTCGGCCCGCTTCAGCCACGCCATATTGGCGTCCAAACCGGACCAGTCCGTAAATAGGCTGACACTGTAACCATCTGCCATCATTTCTGGCAAATGCGCAGAAATCGAGTCCCGCGGCACCGAGTCGTAAACGTACTGACGCAGCGAGAACGAAGGCACGACGTCGAGGGTCAGAGCCGTGACCACGCCCAGAGCGCCCAGTCCGACCACGGCCCCGGCAAGATCCGGGTGCGAGCGGTCGAGAACCACCAGCTCCCCCCGGCCATCGATGAACTCGATGCCCGAGACGGCGGTGGCGAGGTTGGCGTTCCGCACCCCCGAACCGTGCGTAGCGGTAGCAACCGCCCCGGCTACCGAAATATGCGGCAAAGACGCCGTATTGTGCAGCGCCAGCCCCAACGCCTCGAGCCGGACGGCCAGTTCCCCGTACTTGATGCCGCCGTCCACCCGCACGGAACGACGGTCCTCGGAGACCTCGACGAGACGCGGCAGCCCCGCGAGCGAGACCAGGTCACCCGACGTATCGGCCATCCGGTTGAACGAGTGCCCGCTGCCCAGCACCCGCAGCGGCCCACCGGCGGCGACCAGCGAGCGCACCTCGTCGACCGAGGCGGGGCGATGCAGCTCCCGCGCGCCGAAAACGATGTTGCCGGCCCAGTTCGTCACGCGCTCGCTCATCGCCCCAGCCTACAGTTGATCAACCCACGGTCTTGGAAAGGTACTGGTTGACCTGGGAAAGGTTGTACCGGGCGCTGTCCTCGGCGCGTTCCTCCCAGGCGAAGACGCACACCGTCGCGATCCCGTCGAAACCCACCTCGGTGAGCGTCGAGAAGAACAGGTCCCAGTCGACCTCGCCCTGCCCGATGTCCAGGTGCTGATGGATCCGGGCGGTCGAGCCCGGCGGGTTGACGATGTACCGCAGCCCGGACGACCCACGGTGGTCGAACGAGTCGGCGATGTGCACCTGTGTCAGCAACGGCCCGGCATGTTTCATGACGGAAGCCAGGTCGCCGCCCTGATGGAACGTGTGCGGCGCGCAGTAGAGGAACGACACCCGGTCCGAGTTGATGCCGCGGACCATGTTCACCCCGGCGATCCCATCCTCGATGAAATCGTCGGGATGCGGTTCGAGCACCAGCCGTACGCCCTCTCGCTCGAAGATCGGCAGCAGCTCCTCGAGCGAGCGCCAGAACTGTGCCTCGCTCTCGTCCGGCCGATCGGGGCGCCCGTTGAACTCGGAGTTCATCACGTCCACGCCGAGATCGACGGTGATCTCGATGGCCCGCTTCCAGTACCGGACGGCCGCCTGCCGCGCGTCCTCGTCCGGCCCCGACCAGCGGTACAGCGGCAGAACGGACGCAACATTGACATCTGCGGCGGCCAGCTCTCTCCGAAAGGCGGCCACGCCGGCGTTGTCGATCCGGGGGTGAAGGAAAAACGGTAGGAAGTCGTCTCTGGGCGACATTTCAATATATTCGTACCCAAGGTCCGCGACGACCCGCGGAAGGGAAAGCAGCGGAACCTTCCGCAGCATGTAGGGATCAAGGGCGATCTTCACGGCGCGGCCTCCGCGTACAGCTTCGGCTGGTCGACGAGCGAGACTTCAACCCGGTTTCCGGTACGGAGTGCGGCGACGCCCGCATCCGAGACCACCGCCGCGGCATAGCCGTCCCACGCGCTCGGCCCCAGTGGCTGCCCGCCACCGGCCAACTGGTGAACCCACTCCTGGAACTCCACGTCGTACGCCTGAAGGAAGCGCTCCCGCCAATCGGCCGGAACCGGCGCGGATGCCTTTCCCTCCCGGCGCACCGTGACGGGTGACAGCGAACCGAGCGACGCCGTGCCGTCCTCCCCCACGATCTCGCCGCGGATGTCGTAGCCGTAGCGGACGTTCACCGACGTCTCGACGTCGACCAGGACCCCGTTCGCCATCTCGAAGATGAGGAAGAGCGGGTCCTGGAGCTCGCCGCCGTGACTGCTGCGGCGCGGGACGAGCACCCGCACCGCCGCGATCTCGGTGCCGAGCATCCAGCGGACCATGTCGATCTCGTGCACCGCGGTGTCGGTGATCGCCATCTCGCCCTGGTAGAAGGGCGGCACGCTCGCGTTGCGGTGGGCGCAGTGCATCATCAGCGGCCGGCCCACCTCGCCGGCATCGAGGACCATCTTGAGCTGCCGGTACGCGAAATCGAAGCGCCGCATGTAACCGACCTGCACCAGCCGGGTGCCGTGGGCCACCTCCGCGTCGAGGATCCGCAGGCACGCCTCCTGCGTGGTCGCGAGCGGCTTCTCGCAGAAGACCGGCTTGCCCGCCGCGATCGCGGCCAGCACGTACTGCTCGTGCGTGGGCCCCCACGAGCAGACCAGCACCGCGTCCACGTTCGGGTCGGCGACCACCTCCTCGCCCGTGGCATGGACGGCGGCGCCGATCCGGCCGCCCACGTCGGCGGCGACCGCGGTGTCGACGTCGGCGACGGCCGTGACCGTCACCCCGTTGAGCACCGTGGTCAGCCGCCGGATGTGGTCCTGGCCGATCATGCCGGTCCCGATGACTCCGACCTTCAGCATCACTTGCGTCCCAACTCGTGCGAGAGCTCGGCCAGTTCGTCCCCGCCGGCCATCTGCTGGGTCAGCTCGTCCAGGCCGACCTCCTTGCGGGTCTTGTCCAGGGCGGTCCGGCCGAGCTTCAAAATCACGAAGTGATCACCCACCATGTACGCGTGGTGCGGGTTGTGGGTGATGAAGACGACGCCGAGTCCGGCGTCCCGGGCCGCGGCCACGTACTTGAGCACCACGCCCGACTGCTTGACGCCGAGCGCGGCCGTCGGCTCGTCGAGGATCAGCACCCGAGCGCCGAAGTAGACGGCCCGGGCGATCGCCACACACTGCCGCTGCCCGCCGGAGAGCGTGCCGATCGGCTGGTTGATGTCCTTGACGACGATGCCCATCTTGCGCAGTTCCTGGTCGGCGATCTCGCGCATCTGCTTGATCTTGAGGCCGGCCAGCGGGTAGCTGCCCGCGGTGAGCTCGCTGCCGAGGAAGAAGTTGCGCCAGACCTCCATCAGCCCGACGACGGCCAGGTCCTGGTAGACCGTGGCGATGCCGTGCCCGAGGGCCTCGCGTGGCGACGAGAAGGTGACCTCCTTGCCGTCCACGCGAAGGCTGCCCTCGTTGTGCGGATGCAGGCCCGACATGATCTTGATGAGCGTGGACTTGCCGGCGCCGTTGTCGCCGAGCACGCACGTCACCTCGCCGGCGTTGACCCGCAGGCTGATGCCGCGCAGGGCACGGATGGCGCCGTACGACTTGCCGACGTCCTCCATCTCGATCAGCAGGTCGCCCTTGTGCAGATGGCTGTCGGCGTGCTCGGCCAGGGTGTCGGTCATGGCTACTCCGCCCTTCGCATGGTGGACATGCGCTTCACGTACAGGTTCACCAGGACGGCGAGCAGGAGCATCACGCCGAGGAAGGCCTTGAACCAGTTGGGGTCCCAGCCGGCGTAGACGATGCCGAGGCTGGTCATACCGAAGATGAACGCGCCGATGGCGACGCCGATCGCGTTGCCGTAACCGCCGGTGAGCAGCGTGCCGCCCACCACCGCGGCGATGATGTAGAGGAACTCGTTGCCGACGCCGCTGCCGGACTGGAGCGTGTTGAACCGGTAGAGCTGGTGCATGCCCACGAACCAGCCGAGGAACGAGACCGTCATGAACAGCCCGATCTTCGTACGCACGACGGGAACGCCGACCGCACGGGCGCTGTCCGGGTTGCCGCCGACCGCGAAGATCCAGTTACCGGTCCGGGTGCGCTGGAGCGTCCACGCCGCGAGCGCGACGAAGATGATCCACCAGATCACCGAGCCCCAGACCGTCACTGAGCCGATCTTGAAGTTGGACGAGAAGATCTTCGCGAGCGAGTTGAACCCGGCGATCTGGCTGACGTCCGGGGTGGAGACGGTGCCGGTGACGAGCTTGGTGACGCCGAGGTTGGCGCCCTGGAGCACGAAGAACGTGCCGAGCGTGATGAGGAAGCTGGGAATGCCGGTCTTCATCACCAGGAACCCGTTGAGGAAGCCGATCAGCAGGCAGAACGCGAGCGAGAGAATCGCGCCGACCCACATGTTGACGCCGAAGTACCAGCAGAACATGGAGTTGGCCAGGCCGGCGGTGTAGACGATGACGCCGGCCGACAGGTCGAACTCGCCGCCGATCATCAGCAGGCCGACGCCGACCGCGACGATGCCGATCACCGATGACGTGTAGAGCACGGTGAAGAACGACTCGGCCGAGCGGAACGACGGCGCGAAGGCGATGAAGAAGAAGAAGATGATGATGGCGGCGACCAGGGCGCCGATCTCGGGACGCGCCAGGATACGGTTGGACAGGCTCAGGCGTACGCGATTGGACGGCGGCGCCGGCGCATCGACAGTGGTGGTCATGACCTCACCCCGCCTATCGGGTGTTGTTCTTGGTGAACGGAATGATCTTGTCGATGTTGTTCTTGTCCACGAAGGACGGGCCGGTCAGCACGGCCTTGCCGCCGCCGATGTCGTTGCCGTTCTTCAGGTACAGGTAGAGCGACGTGACGGCCATGTAGCCCTGGACGTACGGCTGCTGGTCGATCGAGAACTCGATCTTGCTGTCCTTGATGTCCTGGGCCGCCTCCTGGTTGAGGTCGAAGGTGATCAGCTTCGCCTTGCTGCTGGCCTGGTCCATGGCCTTGAGCGCGTCGATGGCGATCGGGGCGCCGAGCGTCACGATGTAGTCGATCGACTTGTCCTGGGCCAGCTTGGCCTGCAGCGTGGTCACCACGGACGCGTCGTCGGCGCCGTTGACCTGGATGTTCTCGGTGCCGGGCACGGAGCTCTTGACGCCGGCGCAGCGGGCCTCGAGCGCGACCGATCCCTGGGCCTGGATGACGCAGAGCGGGTGCTTGGCGCCCTCCTCGCCGATCCGCTTGCCGGCGGCGGTGCCGGCCAGGGTCTCGTCGGAGCCGAAGTACATCAGCGCGCCGAGTTTCTGGTACTGGTCGATGCCGGAGTTGAAGCCGACGACCGGGATGCCGGCGTCGGTGGCCGCCTTGATCGAGCCGGCCAGGGCGTCCGGGGTGACCAGCGTCGAGGCGATGCCGCTGACCTTGGAGTCGACCGCGCTCTGGATGAGGCCCGCCTGCTTGGTGGCGTCCGGGTCGTTGGAGTACTTGAGCGTGACCCCGGTGTCCTTGGCCGCCTGCTGGGCGCCGTTCTTGATCTTGTCCCAGAACGTGTCGCCGGGTGTCTCGTGCGTGATCATCGCGATCGTGTAGCCGGAGCTGCCGGCGGCGTTGCCACCACCGCCCGAGTTGCTGTCGGTGGTCTTCTCGCGCCCGCCGCCCGAGCAGGCGGTGGCGGCGAGGGCGACGACCGACAGGGCGGCGGCGACCTTGAGGGTGCGGCTAGGACTGATCATCGGTTATCTCCTGGGGGTAGGACGGCGGGCCGGGAGTGCAGGCCGACCGAGTTGAGATAGGTGCGGGTGCGCGTGGCGATGGGGAGTGGCACGTCGAACTCGACCGGGTACATGTCCTGCTCGACGACGACGAAGATGTCGGCGTCCAGTTCGCCGAGGGCCTCCATGACCGCCGGGATCTTGGGCTCGCCGGCCGGCGGCTCGACGCTGGCGCCCTGCGCCACCGCCTTGCCGAAGGCCAGGTCCTCCTCGACCGCCCGGGTCGCGATGGCCGGGTCCATCTGCTTGATGTGGACGTAGCCGACGCGCGCCGGGTACTTGCGGATCAGGCCGGGCACGTCGGCGCGCCGGTAGGCGAGGTGGCCGGTGTCCAGGCAGAGCGAGACGAAACTCGGGTCGGTGTCGGCCAGGAAGCGCTCGACCTGCTCCTGGGTCTCGACCTGGTAGTCCGCGTGCGGGTGGAAGCGCATGTGGACCCCGTACTCCTCGAACAGGATCTTTCCGAGGGTGTTGGAGTTGCGGACCAGGGCGCGCCAGGCGTCGTCGTCGAGCTGGGCCGGCTCGAGGTAGGCGTTGGTGTTGTCGTCGCGGTAGCCGGGCACCGGGACGAAGACCACGTTCTCGGAGCCGAGGGCGGCGGTCAGCTCGGCCACCTTGCGGCTCTCCGCGACCACCGCGTCGAAGTTCTTGTGCGGGCCGCCGACGCCGGCCACCGTGCCGCCGGCCACGGAGAGACCCCGCTTGGCGATCTCGTCGCGCAGCTGCGCCGGGTCGGTCGGCAGATAGCCGTACGGGCCGAGCTCGAGCCAGCGGTAACCGGCCGCGGCCATCTCGTCGAGGAACCGGTCCCACGGCGTCTGGCGTGGATCGTCGGCGAACCACACGCCCCAGGAGTCGGGGCAGCTGCCGAGTTGCAGGTGACGGATCTCCATTCAAACCGCCTTCAGTCGAGTCACGGGGTGGTGGCCGGGGTGGTCGGACGGGCTCAGCTCGCCGTAGGGAAGTGCAACGAAGCACCGGACGCGTGCGAGACGTGCGGCCACCGCGAGGTCACGACCTTGCCGCGGGTGTAGAACGAGACCCCCTCGGGCCCGTGGATGTGCTTGTCCCCGAACAGGGAGTCCTTCCAGCCGCCGAAGGAGTAGTAGGCCATCGGCACCGGGATCGGCACGTTGATGCCGATCATCCCGACCTTGACGCCGCGCTGGAACCGGCGCGCGGCCTCGCCGCTGGAGGTGAAGATCGCGGTGCCGTTGCCGTACGGGTTGCTGTTGATGAGCTCGATGGCGGAGTCGACGTCGTCGGCGCGCACCACCGACAGCACCGGGCCGAAGATCTCCTCGGTGTAGACGTCCATCGTGGGCTGCACCTGGTCGATGACGGTCGGGCCGACGAAGAACCCGTTCTCGTGCCCCGGCACCCGCACGCCGCGGCCGTCGACCAGCAGCTTGGCGCCCTGCCGCTCGCCGGTGCCGATCAGGTCCTCGATGCGTTGTTTGGCGGCGGCCGTGACGACCGGGCCCATCTCGCTGCGCGGGTCGCGGCCGGGGCCGACCACCACCTCGCCGGCCTTGCGCGACACCAGATCCATCAGGGCGTCGCCGGCGGCGCCGACCGCGACCGCGGCCGAGATCGCCATGCACCGCTCCCCCGCCGAGCCGAACGCCGCCGCGGTCAGGTGCTGGGCCGCGAAGTCGAGGTCGGCGTCGGGCAGCACGATCGCGTGGTTCTTGGCCCCGCCCAGCGCCTGCACCCGCTTGCCGGTGGCGCTCGCCCGGTCGTGGATGTAGCGGGCGATCGGCGTCGAGCCGACGAACGAGACGGCCGCGATGCCGGGGTGCTCGAGGATCGCGTCGACCACCTCCTTGTCGCCGTGCACCACGTTGAAGACGCCGTCCGGCAGCCCCGCCTCGCGCCACAGCTGGGCCACGTAGTTGGACGCCGACGGGTCGCGCTCGCTCGGCTTGAGCAGGAACGCGTTGCCGCAGGCGATGGCGACCGGGTGCATCCACATCGGCACCATGGCCGGGAAGTTGAACGGGGTGATGCCGGCGCAGACGCCCAGCGGCTCGCGGAAGCTGAAGACGTCGACGCCGGTGGAGGCCTGGTCCGAGTACGAGCCCTGGAGCAGCGTCGGGATGCCGCAGGCGAACTCGATCACCTCGAGTCCGCGCTGCACCTCGCCGGCCGCGTCCGAGAGCACCTTGCCGTGCTCGTCCGAGATGAGCTCGGCGATGTCCTTGACCCGGGCGTTGACCAGCTCGCGGAAGTTGAACAGAACCTTCGTGCGCTTGCTGAGCGACGCCTGGCTCCACTCCTCGAAGGCGCGCGCCGCGACCGCGACCGCGGCGTCGATGTCCGCGGCCGAGCCGAGCACGACCTCGTGCTGCTGCTCGCCGGTCGCCGGGTTGAAGACCTGTCCTCGCCGGCCGGAGTCGCCGGCGGTGAACTCGCCGCCGATCCAGTGCTCGATGGTTGCCATTTCAGTTCCGTCCTCAGAGGTACTGCCGTTGGTCGCGCTTGGCCGCGTCGTAGCGCTCGCGGGCCTCGCGCGTGGATGACAATTCGGAGATTTCCGGTACGGGCACGTCCCACCACGACTCGGAGGACGGCACCGGAGAGAGGGGGTCGGTGTCGATGTGCACGACGGTCAGCCGGTCGGCCTCCCGGGCCCGCTTCAGCCCGTCCCGCAGGTCGGCGATGGTCCGGCAGCGGATCACCGAGGCGCCCAGGCTCTCCGCGTTGGCGGCCAGATCGACCGGCAGGTACCCGCCGTCGTAGTCGTCGCCGGCGCCGCGGAACCGGTAGCTGGTGCCGAACCGCTGCGAGCCGAGCGACTCGGACAGCGCGCCGATCGAGGCGAAGCCCTGGTTCTGCACCAGCACCACGATGAGCTTGATGCCCTCGGAGACGGCGGTGACGATCTCCTGCGCCATCATCAGGTACGAGCCGTCGCCGACCAGCGCGTAGACCTCGCGCGACGGGTCGGCCATCTTGATGCCGAGCGCCCCGGCGATCTCGAAGCCCATGCAGGAGTAGCCGTACTCCACGTGGTACTGCTTCGGGTCGCGCGCGCGCCACAGCAGCTGCAGGTCGCCGGGCATGCTGCCGGCCGCCTGCACCACCACGTCGCGCGCGCCGGCCGCCTCGTTCACCGCGCCGATCACCTCGGCCTGGGCGGGCAGAGGACCCCCTCCAACCACCCCGCCACCACCCGTGACCGGACTGAAGGCCTCCTGGCCGCGGTACGTGCGGTCGACCGTCTCCTGCCAGGACGCCACATCGGCCCGGTAGTCGGTCGGGAACCGCTTGCCGCCCAGCGCCGACAGCAGCCCGGAGAGCCCGGCCCGCGCGTCGGCGACGATCGGGAACGCCGACTGCTTGACCGCGTCGAAGGCGGCCACGTTGATGTTCACGAACTTCACGTCCGGGTTCCGGAACGCCGTGCGCGACGCCGTGGTGAAGTCGCTGTAGCGGGTGCCCACCCCGATCACCACGTCCGCGTCGCGGGCCAGCCGGTTCGCGACCGGGGTGCCGGTCGAGCCCACGCCGCCCACCGAGTTCGGGTGGTCCCAGGACAGCGCGCCCTTCCCGGCCTGCGTGTCGGCGACCGGGATGCCGGTCTCCCGCGCGAACTGGTCGAGCTCGGCCGACGCCTCGGCGTAGATGACGCCGCCACCGGCGATCAGCAGGGGCTGCGACGCGTTGCGGATCGCCTCGGCCGCGCGCTCGACGAAGGCCGGTTCGGCGAGCGGCCGGGCGATGTGCCACACCCGCTCCTCGAACAGGGCGTCCGGGAAGTCGTACGCCTCGGCCTGCACGTCCTGCGGCAGGCAGACGGTCACCGCGCCGGTCTCCACCGGGTCGGTCAGCACCCGCATCGCGCCGAGCAGCGCGGCCGGCAGTTGCTCCGGCCGCCACACCCGGTCGAAGAAGCGGGACAGCGGGCGGAAGGCGTCGTTGACGCTCACGTCGTACGAGCCCGGGTCCTCGAGCTCCTGGAGAACCGGCGCCGCGACCCGGGTGGCGAAGACGTCCGACGGGAACAGCAGCACGGGCAGCCGGTTGACGGTGGCGAGGGCCGCGCCGGTGAGCATGTTGGTCGAGCCGGGGCCGATCGACGCCGTACAGGCCATCGTGGACAGCCGGTTGCGCATCCGCGCGAAGCCCGCCGCCGCGTGCACCATCCCCTGCTCGTTGCGGGCGAGGTGGTACGGCAGGTCGGCCTCGCCGGTGCGCTGCGCCTGCAACAGGGCCTGCCCGAGGCCGGCGACGTTGCCGTGGCCGAAGATGCCGAAGCAGCCGGCGATCGCGCGCTGCCGCACCCCGTCCCGCTCGGTCCACTGGTTGGCCAGGAACCGCACGACGGCCTGCCCCACGGTGAGTCTCACGGACGCGTCCTTTCCTTGCAGGTGGTCAGCGGGAGCCGATCGTCGACCGGCATCCCGGTCCAGGAGGCGCGCACCCAGCCGTGCGCCGGGTCGTCGCGCACGATCCACTCGCGCGCGCCCGGCCCGGCCATCACGTTGAGGTAGTAGAGGTCGTAGCCGGGGGCGGCCATCGACGGGCCGTGCCAGCCGTACGGGATGAGCACGATGTCCCCGGTGCGGACCTCGGCGCAGACGTCGATCGGCCGGTCGGCGTGCCCGTACACGCGCTGGAAGCCGCTGCCCGGCCCGCCGGCCGGGGAGGGCGCCACCTCGAAGTAGTAGATCTCCTCGAGGCTGGACTCGCCGTCGCCCGCCTCGTCGTGCTTGTGCGGCGGGTACGACGACCAGTTGCCGCCCGGCGTCAGCACCTCGCAGGCGATCAGGCGGTCGGCCTCGAAGCTCTCCGGGGTGCAGAAGTTGTTGACCTGCCGGCTCGCCTGGCCGGCGCCGCGCTGCTCGACCGGGACGTCCTCGGCCGGGCCGTAGCGGAACGGGAGCCGGCGGTCGGCGCGGGCGGCGGGCAGCGCGAAACGGCCGCCGTTCGGGGCCCGCACGGTGACCGTGGAGTCCCTCGGCACGTACGCGAAATCGGTCACCCGGGAGAAGACCGAGCGCCGCCCGGTGAGCGTGACCCGCTCGTCGTCGCAGGTCACGTCGCAGCCCCCGGACAGCGGCAGCACCAGCATCTCGTCCTCGCCGGTGACGAACCGGGCGCGGGCGCCGATCGGCAGGTCGAGCACGCGCAGGCCGCTGTACCGCCAGCCGGCGTTCTCCGGCGTCACCACCGCGTCGAACGGCCTGTCCGCGGTGCTGCCCCGGCGCATGAGCGGGTTGACCCGGGCCATCTGGTTTCTCATAGCAAACCCACCGCCCGGTCGACGGCGTCGGCCACGCTCCCGTTCGCCGGGTAGAGCAGCGACCGGCCGATGACCAGGCCCTGCACGGTCGGCAGCCGCAGCGCCCGGGCCCAGCCGTCGTAGGCGCCGTCGGCGTCGTCGGTCACCTCGCCGCCGAGGATGAGCGCGGGCAGCGTGGTCGCGGCCATGACCCGGTCCATGTCGGGCACGATCGGCACCTTCAGCCAGGTGTAGGCCGACGTCGTGCCGAGGCCGGCGGCCACGGTCATCGCCCGGATCATCGCCTCGCCGGTGAGGTCGTTGCGCACCCGGCCGTCGACCCGGTGCGAGATGAACGGCTCGACCATCGCCATCCGCCGGTGTGCGGCCAGGTCGGTCACCGCGTTGCCGCAGGCCTGCAGGGTGGCCACGGTGCCGGCGTCGTCGGGGTCGATGCGCAGCAGCATCTTGCCGCCCTCGTAGCCGGCGAGCGCGATGCTGCCCGCGTCGTACGCGGTGAAGCGGTCGTCCATCTCGAACGTGGTGCCGGCCAGCCCGCCCCGGTTCATCGAGCCGATCACGACCTTGTCGTCGAGCGCCCCGAGCAGCAGCAGGTCTTCCAGGATGTCGGGGGTGCCGAGCACGCCGTTGACGCCGGGCCGGGCCAGCGCCGTGCGGATCCGCTCGAGCAGGTCGGCCCGGTTGGCCATGGCCAGCGGGTCCTTGCCGGCCCGTAGCGCGCCACGGGCCGGGTGGTCGGCCGCGATGATCATGAGTTTGCCGTGCGAGCCGAGCAGGCTCTCCGGCCGGCGGCGGGCCGCCGCGGCGGTCGCGATCGCGTCCGGGCGCCGGGTGCGCGCCTCCAGCAGGTCGGCGAAGTCAGGCACGGCCGGCCCCCTCGGCGATCAGCTCGCGCACCTCGGGCTCCGTCGGCATCGCGTCCGAACAGGCCAGACGCGAGGCGACGATGGCTCCGGCGGCGTTGGCGAAGCGCATCGTCGCCTCGAGATCCCAGCCCGAGAGCAGGCCGTGGCAGAGCGCGCCGCCGAACGCGTCGCCGGCGCCGAGCCCGTTGACCACCTGCACCGGGACGGGCGGCACCTCGGCCTGGTGTTTCATGTCTGACGCCAGCACGCCGGCCGGCCCCTGTTTGATGACGGCGAGCTCGACCCCGGCCGCGTGCAGTCTCTGCGCCGCCTCGAAGGGATCCCGGACGCCGACCGCCGTCTCCGCCTCGTCGAGGTTGCCGACCGCGACGGTGGCGTACGGCAGGGCCTCGGCGTACCAGCGGCCGGCCTCCTCGCGGGACTCCCAGAACATCGGGCGGTAGTCGAGGTCGAAGACGGTGATGCCGGACTTGGCCCGGGCCTTCAGCGCGGCGAGCGTGGCGGTGCGGCTCGGTTCCTGGGACAGGCCGGTCCCGGTGATCCAGAAGATGCCGGCCGACCGGATCGCGTCGAGATCCAGCTCGGACTCGCGGATCTCGAGGTCGGGCGCCTTCGGGAAGCGGTAGAAGTACAGCGGGAAGTCGTCCGGCGGGAAGATCTCGCAGAACGTGACCGGGGTCGGCAGGCCGGCCACCGGGGTCACGAACCGGTCGTCCACGTTGAACCCGCGCAGCGCGTCGTGCAGGAACTCGCCGAACGGGTCGTCGCCGGTGCGGGTGATGACGGCGACCCGGCGGCCGTAGCGGGCCGCGGCAACCGCCACGTTGGAGGCGCTGCCGCCCAGGAACTTGGCGAAGGTGCGCACTTCGCGCAGCGAGACGCCGATCTGCTGTGGGTACAGGTCGACGCCTATGCGTCCCATCGTCAGTACCTCGTCGGCAGGCATGCGTCTCCCTCGTCGATTGCACGCACAAGAAAAAGAAAGGGGACACGCCGTGCGTGCCGGATGCCGTGCTCGTTACGGCGCGGTGAAGAAGCGTTGTCTGCCTTCGGTAATCGACCGGCGACCCTATGTTTGCTGCCCTCGATGTAATAACGTGAGGGCTCGTACGTCAATACTTTGTCCTGACAAACTGACTTGCACCATCTGAACCAGATCTTCAGGGGGAGAGATAGCCGTGACAACCGACCCGGCCTCGGTCCGTCCGGTCCACCTCGACCGGACCAGCCCGGTGCCGCTGTATTACCAGGTGGCGACCCGGTTGCAGGAGCTGATCGAGAAGGGTGAGATCGGGGTCGGCGACCGCATCGAGAACGAGGTCGACCTCGCCGAGCGGCTCGGGGTGTCCCGGCCGACGACGCGGCGGGCGATCCAATATCTGGTCGAGCGCGGCATGCTGGTGCGCAAGCGCGGGGTGGGCACGCAGGTGGTGCACCCCAAGGTCCGGCGTCCGGTCGAGCTCTCCAGCCTGTACGACGACCTGGTCGCCGGCGACCGCACGCCGCGGACCGACGTGCTCGACCTCGAGGTCGTCCCCGCCTCCGACGAGATCGCCGCGGCGCTGTCGCTCACCCCCGGCACGCAGGTGACCTGGATCGAGCGCCTGCGCTTCGCCGGCGGCGAGCCCCTCGCCCTGATGCACAACGCGATCCCGCTCGACGTCCTCGAGGTGACCGAGGCCGACCTGGCCACGCACGGCCTCTACGAGCTGCTCCGCCGGGCCGGCCACGTTCCCCGCATCGCGACCCAGGTGATCGGCGCCCGCACCGCCTCCGCCGCCGAGGCCCGCACCCTCGCCGAGAAGCGTGGCGCCTCCCTGCTCACGATGACCCGCACCGCCTGGGACGGCGGCGGCCGCGCTCTGGAGTACGGCAGCCACCTCTACCGGGCCAGTCGCTACAGCTTCGAGCTGAATCTCTCGGCGGGCTGAAAAACGGGCTTTGTCGGACGAACGACTCAGAATATGAGAAGTTACGGCGAGTTCTCGTGACTCGCCGTCCATGACAGAACGGGCGCCGGGAGTTGCCCGCCGCCCGGCCGATCCGCACGATCGTCGCGTGCGGACATCCCTCTCGATGAGTGGCGTGCAGCCGAGCGAGGCCGCCACGGCAGACCTGAGTGGCCGCTGCGTCGGCAACTCCTACGTGCTCGTCTGCCCGGTCGGGCACGGCGCGACCGGGACGGTGTGGCGCGGCATCGACCGCTCGACCGGCGAGCCGGTGGCGGTGAAGCTGCTCCACGAAGGACTGCTGCGGCAGCCCAAGCTGGTCATCCGGTTCGTGCAGGAGCGCACGATCCTGATGATGATGCGCCACGAGAACATCGTCGGCGTGCACGACCTGTTCAGCGTCGGCGGCTCGCTCGCGCTGGTGATGGACTACGTGAGCGGCGGCTCGCTGCGCAACCGGCTGATCGCGGCGGGCACGCTGCCGCCGTCCGAGGCCGCGAGCCTGCTCGCCCAGGTGGCCGCCGCGCTCACCCAGGCGCACGAGCTCGGCGTGGTGCACCGGGACGTCAAGCCCGACAACATCCTGCTGCAGGAGGTTCCCGAGGGCGACCACCACGAGGTACGCCTCACCGACTTCGGGATCGCGCGGGTGCTCGACGCCGCCGGCCTCACCACGCCGCAGGCCATCGTCGGCACGCCGCACTACATGGCGCCGGAGGCGATCCACGGCGAGGCGGAGCCGGCCTCCGACGTCTACTCGGCCGGCATCGTCCTCTACGAGCTGATCACGGGCCATCCGCCGTACGGTGGGGAGCCGCTCGCGGTGCTGCGACGGCACGTCGAGGAGACGCCGGAACGCCCGCCCGGCCTGCCGCTGCCGGTCTGGGAGCTGATCGAGTGGTGCCTCGACAAGGACCCGTCCCGCCGCCCGACGGCCGGTGAGCTGGGGGTCGCGCTGCGGGAGCTGGCCCGCCGGATGACCGGCTGTCCCGCGTTGACCTCGGCAACCCTCAACCCCGAGCTCGCGTACGGGATCACGGCGCACCTGGGACAGCCGCACCCGTCGCGCCGCCCGCCGGCCCGCCGGCGCCCCCGCAACGGCCCCCGCTCCTGGGTGTGGCGCCGCCCCGGCATGATGGTCGCGCTGGTCGCCGCCTCGATCGCGGTGTCCGGCCTGAGCGGCTACAACGCCTGGCACCTGATCGGCGGCGGCCGCCAGCCGCAGGCCACCACGCAGGCCCGGCTCCCCGGCGCGGTCGTCCCCGGCGCCGTCCCCGCGAGCGGCGGCCCCACCGGCCTCACCCCGTCCGCGCCCACGGCCGGGCAGCTCCCGTCGAAGATTTCCGGCGCCCAGCCGCCCGCCCTCGGCGGTCCCGGGGCGCTCCCCGAGCGGGTCGAGGGCGAGGCGGCGATCGCCGGCACGCCGGCCGGGACCGGGGTGAGCGCGGGCGCCGGCGCCGGCGGGGTCAAGGGCCGGGCGAAGGCCCAGTTCGGACCCTGGCGCTGCGGTGACGCGTACAGCTGGGACCTGGGTCATCCGGTTCTGGCCCGGCCCTGCCATGCGGTCGGCCCGTCGATCCGCGTGATGGGCCAGATGGAGGCGGCGCCGGGCGTGCAGGCCGACATCGCCCTGAGCGTGCGCGACGTCAAGACCAACCAGATCGCCGCGGGCCCGTTCACCTGCAAGGCCGTGATGTTCACCGACTTCGCGTTCCGCCACGACTGCGGCCCGACCGACCTGACCCCGCCCCGCGGCCACCGTTACGTGGTCGTCGAGACGTGGCAGTACACCGAGCGCCCCCTGATCCCGGGCGGCAGCGCCCAGGGCCCGGAGTTCGAGTGGTAGGCCCGCTGTGGACAACGCCGCGTTTTTGTCAGATCCCCGTGCTTGCCTACCCCCACCCAACGAGGGTGGGGGCGGTCGATGGCGACGCAGGAGAAGGCGTGGCCGGACGGTGGCCACGCCTTCTCACCTCGGACTACTGACCGTCAGACCGCGCGCCACATCCGGAAGAAGGGCGTGCCGTCCGGCAGCAGCATCTCGAACGGCTCCATGTCGACGTAGCCGGTCCGGCGGTAGAGGCGCACGTTGTTCTCGTTCGTGGCCTCGAGGTATGCCGGAACGCCCGCCGCGTCGAGCTCGTCGTGCGTCCGCTTCATGAGCTTGCTGCCCAGCCCGTGCTCCTGGTGGTCCGGGTGGACGGCCAGGAACGCGAGGTGCCAGTGCGGGTCGTGCGGGTGGTGCTTCTCGAAGAGCTGGTCGAGCGCGATGAACCGGTCGAGGTACTCCCCGGCCAGCGACCGCAGGCGCTCCTCGTAGTTCTCCGGCTCGGGCGACTCGGTCGTGTAGTCGAACCACACGGCCGTCGCCGCCAGGCCGTCGCCGGCCGGGTTGTCGATCACGTCGACCCGGCCGTACTTGTACGCGTGCTCGGAAAGCATCGCGAAGAAGTCGGCCATGACCGGCAGCCGGTCGTCCAGCGGCGGCACCAGGTAGGCGTCCGCCGCCAGGTCGAAGAAGGACAGGCTGATCAGGTGACCTACGGCGGGGATTTCGTCCTCGCGGGCCGGACGGATCTCGAAGCTCACTGGCCCTCCTGGTCTCCGGCGAGCGCAGCGGCGAACCCGCCGCGGCCCGTTCCGGTGGTAGCGCTGCGGGCCCCGAGACCGATGCCCTGGTAGACGTCGGGACGGTTGCTGCGCAGAACGAGCGCCCAGAGGATGCCGGCCAGGCTGACCACGCCGAACGCCAGCGGCACGACCCAGGTCGGCCCGCTGCCGGGCTCGACGCCGAACAGCGTCGCGATGTTGGTGAGCGTGAGGTAGCTCATCACCAGCAGCAGGACGGTGCCGAGGACCGGGGCGCCGATGCGGTGCCAGAAGTCCTCGCCCTCGGGGTGGCGGGCGAAGTAGCCGATGACCGCGACCGAGGTGACCGTGATCAGCAGCAGGACGCCGATGCCGCCGGCCGAACCGCCCCAGAAGAACATCTGGACCAGCGGGTCCCAGCCCATCACCGCGTAGAGAACGATGACGATCAGGCCGAGCGCCGACTGGGCGAGCGAACCGTTGCGGGGTGCGCCGGTGCTGGGCACCGTGCGGCCGAAGGCACGGGGCAGGACGCCCTCGCGGCCGAGCGAGAAGGTGTACCGCGAGATGATGTTGTGGAACGAGATCATCGCGGCGATCAGCGAGGTCAGGAACAGCGCGTGGCCGAGGTGCACGGCGGCGGAGCCGAGCTGGTCGGACGCGACGTTGAAGAACAGGTCCGGACCCTCGTTGCCGGCCCGGGCGATCACGTCGTCACCGGCCGCCGAGATCATCGCCCAGGAGGCGAAGCCGTACAGGATCGCGATGAGTGCGATGGCGATGTACGTCGCGCGCGGCACGGTACGCCGCGGGTCGCGCGACTCCTCGCTGAAGACCACGGACTGCTCGAAGCCGACGAAGCCGGTGATCGCCATCGCCAGCAGCGCGCCGGAGCCGGTGCCGACCAGGCTGCCCAGGTCGACGGGCGCGCTCGAGGGGTGGAAGTTCGGCGAGAAGATGTCGGCGAAGCTGAACACGACGACCAGGATGATCTCGGCGACCAGCAGGGTGGCGAGGACCCGGCCGTTGACCGCGACGTCCCGCACGCCGAGGATCGCGGTGATCGCCCAGCAGACCAGCGCCAGCACCCACCACTGGATGTCGAGGCCGAACCAGTCCTTGAACAGCGGCGACGCGATCGCGCCGAAACCGCCGTAGGCGGCGATCTGGAAGCAGTTGTACGCGAGCAGCGCCAGCCAGGCGCCGCCGACGCCGAACGGCCGGCCGATGCCCTGCGAGATGTAGGCGTAGAACGCGCCGGCGTTGGCGATGTGCCGCGCCATGGCGACGTAGCCGACCGCGAAGATCGCCAGAACCACGGCCAAGACGACGAAGGCGATCGAGACGCCGGTCAGGCCGGTGACGGCGAGACCGGTCGGCACGACGCCGGCGACCACGGTGAGGGGCGCGGCCGCCGACATCACGAAGAAGACCACCGCGGCGACGCCGAGGCGGTCGCGAGCCAGTGCCGATGACAGCTGGCTGTTCGGTGGTGATGCGGTGGTGGACACGAGGGTCTCCAGGAGGGGGTTGAGGGGGTGAGGGGTGTTAGGCGCGCCGAGCCATGACGGCATCGCCCACCGCGGCCTCGGCGTGCGCGACGAGCTCCTGCAGCATGGCCGGAAGGCGGCGCCGGAACTGGTCGAACAGCTGCTCGCGGCCGCGAGCGTCAAGGGTGATGAAGACGTGCTGGTCGAGGCCGGTCGCCAGGATCAGGCCGGCCAGCACGAGGTCGGAGACGTCGAGGAGCTCGCCACGGCCGATGAACGTGCGGATGCGGGTCGCGGGCCAGCCGGCGACCATCGAGTCGGCGGGCACGAACGCCACCTTGGTGCCGAGCAGGCCGCGCTTCTCCTGCCGATGCAGCAGGCCGGCCCGGGACAGGCGGCGTTCGACCAGGTCGGTCGCGATGCCGGTGGCCAGGAAGGAGATCCAGTCACGAACCGCGCGATGGTGACCCTCGCGCAGCAACTGGTCGAGGACGGCGGTGGTCGCCGGATCACCGGTCGGCCGATCGTCTATCAACGCGAGCTTGCCGTCGATCAGATCCAGCCGCCGCCAGAACACGAGTTCGCCGATGAGCGCCGCCGCAAGACCCAGGCCAAGAGTGGCCGGGGTCAGCAACGACTTGCCCTTGACCGTGTCGTGGGCGGTCAAGAACAGATCATCGGCGAGGGGAAGCTGCGGCGACGACGCCACTGCGGGCCCTCCTTATTGACTCCCCATGGCGACTACTAACCGTGAACCCGGTCAGTCATCGCCATCCGTTACGTTGAGCGCCCCCCTGCGCAACATCGCGTAGCATGCCAGCGCGCCAGGCCGGATGCAATGTCCTTTGGGGAGAGAGTTCGGACGCGCACCGTCCGATCCGGAAATGCATTTCTACGAACGCTTCTGACCAGCACTTTCATACATGTCACTCATTCGATGTAAAACGAATTTAACCCACGTTCGAGCGACCGCACCCGATCAAGTAGATAGACACCGATGCGTTCCGCCGGTAGCAATCATGCGATAACGGACAGTATCGAACCAGATCAACTTATACGCTGAGTAGCCAAGAATCCCGCCGGGCCGCCCAAAACCGAATCGTTCGCATCCATACGAATTCCGGCACCCCACCGACAGCAAGTCACCACCAGCACGCCGATCACCCACCGCAGCCCCCCGCCCGCACCACCCGCCCCGCCCCGCCCGCACCACCGCCCGCCGAGCCATTGCGCTCCCCGCTGCCCCCCGCTGCGCCGCACCTCGCCGCGATCTTGGAGAGTTCGTGCTCGCACGGCGCACAAACTCTTCAAGGTCCAAAGAGGAGTGCGCCGCAAAGGCCGCAAAGACCCCTATCAACCCACACCCGGCGTCACCACCCCGCCCCGGGCCGGGCGGCATCGCGACGGAACGCACAGGCCCCACCACGCGGCGCAATCCAAATTTCGTTGACGGCGCAAATAAGTCGGCGTACCATCGGATACTGATACTTGAAGCTTCAACGGAGGTCCCCCGTGAGTCGCATGCCCGCCCTCTTCCTGAGCCACGGCGCCCCGCCGCTGGTCGACGACGCGCGCTGGGTCGCGCAGCTCCAGGAGCTGACGGCCGGCCTCCCGCGGCCCAAGGCGATCCTCATGGCCTCCGCCCACTGGGAGTCGGCCCCGCTCATGCTCGGCGCCACCGAGACCGTTCCGCTCGTCTACGACTTCGGGGGCTTCGAGCGCCGCTACTACGAGGTGAAGTACCCGGCCCCGGGCGCGCCCGAGCTGGCCGCCCGCATCGAGAAGCTGATGCCCGACGGCGAGCATGTCGCCCGGACCGCGCGCGGCCTCGACCATGGGGCGTACGTGCCGCTCACCGTCATGTATCCGGACGCCGACATCCCCGTACTCCAGATGTCCCTGCCCACCCTCGAGCCGGACCGGCTCCTGGAGCTCGGCCGCCGCCTGGCTCCGCTGCGCGACGAGGGCGTGCTGATCGTCGGCTCCGGGTTCACCACGCACGGCCTGCCGTTCCTGCGCGACTTCCGGACCGACGCGCCGGCGCCGGGCTGGTCCCGCGAGTTCGACGCCTGGGCGGCCGAGACGCTGGCCCGCGGCGCCGTCGACGAGCTCGCCGACTTCCGCGACCGGGCGCCGGGCATGCCGTGGGCGCACCCGACGATCGAGCACTTCGCGCCGATGTTCCTCACGCTCGGCGCGGCCGACGACGCCGAGCGGGCGCCCGAGCAGCCCATCGACGGCTTCTGGATGGGCCTCGCGAAGCGCTCGTTCCAGGTGGTCTGACCACTGCGGTCAGGAACTTCCCAGGGTAAGCGGGGACAATTCAAAGGAATCATCCCCGCTTAGAAGCCCGGAGGTTCCCCGTTGCTTGAGGTCACCGCGCTCGGCTGGACGCTGACCATCGGTGTCATCGTCGCCCTGCTCGCCCTCGATCTGACTCTCGGCGTGCTGCGCCCGCACGCCGTCGGGTTCCGTGAGGCGGCACTCTGGTCCGCCTTCTACATAGCCGTGGCCGTCGCCTTCGGCGCCGTGTTCGGCAGCGTCGCCGGCTGGGATTTCGGCGCGCAGTTCTACGCCGGCTACATCGTCGAGAAGAGCCTCTCGGTCGACAACCTGTTCGTGTTCGTGATCATCATGACCACGTTCGCGGTGCCGGAGAAGTACCAGCAGGAGGTGCTGACCTTCGGGATCATCATCGCGCTGATCCTGCGGGTCATCTTCATCGCGCTCGGCGCGACCCTGCTCAACCTGTTCTCGTTCATGTTCCTGATCTTCGGGCTGCTGCTGATCTTCACCGCGATCCAGCTGTTCCGGCACCGCGACGAAGATCCCGACATCGACGACAACGTGCTGGTCAAGGCCGGCCGCCGGTTCCTGCCGCTCACCGACGACTACGTGGACGGCAAGATGATCACCCGGGTCGGCGGCCGGCGCATGTTCACGCCGCTGTTCCTGGTGCTGATCGCGATCGGCAGCTCGGACATCCTGTTCGCGCTCGACTCGATTCCCGCGGTGTTCGGGGTGACCGACGAGGCGTACATCGTCTTCGTCGCCAACGCCTTCGCGTTGCTCGGCCTGCGCGCGCTGTTCTTCCTGGTGAAGGGCCTGCTCGACCGCCTGGTCTACCTGTCCACGGGGCTGTCGCTCATCCTGGCGTTCATCGGCGTCAAGCTGGTGCTGCACTGGGCGCACAAGGACATCAGCCACGCGGTGCCCGAGGTCAGCATCGGCCTCTCGCTGACGGTCATCGTGCTGGTCCTGGTCGTCACCACGGTGGCGAGCCTGATCAAGGTACGGAAAGACCCGGACACCAAGGCCCACGCGGGCAGTGTCCGGGTCCGATCTTCGAAGGCCGACTCGCCGAAAGGCGAGGAACGTCAGCCGATGTAGCCACCGAGGCCCGCGGTCTGCCGGATGGCGGACTGCTGACGCTCGACGTCCTGACGGTAGAGGATGGCCCGGATCTCCCGGGTCTCCTCCGCCGAGTGGCGGCTCAGAAGCTCGTCGAGCTCGGCCCGCTCGGCCGTGGTGCGGAACGAAGCCAGCTCGTTGGAGAGCCGGCGGTGGGCGACGCGGATGGTCCGGCGGTTCGCCACAGCCGTGCGGACGTCGCGAAGCCTTGACGAGAGCTGCATGACCTTGTGTCTCCTCAACGGATCGTAGTGTTCTTGCATCCGGTACAACAATGCACGGGGCACGCTTCATCCCCAAAACGACCAGGTAAAACTCTCGCGACGGAAGTGATCCCGGTTACGGCAAATCAGTGGTCGCCGTCACTCACAGTGGCCAAAGACCTGGTCAGGCGGTGGAGGTGATGTCGGACACCGCGAGGCGTGACGAGAGCTGAGTGCGCGACCGCACCCCGAGCTTGCGGTAGACCCTGGTCAGCGTGGCCTCGACGGTCTTCACGCTGAGGTAGAGCTGGGTGGCGATCTCCCGGTTGCTGGCGCCGTCCCGCACGAGCCCGGCGATGCGCAGCTCGGTCGAGGTGAGGCCGAGGTCGAGCGGCGGGATGCCGGACGCCGAGTTGCCTTCCGTACGGGCCAGCGCGCGCTCGGTCTGCTCGGCCCACGGCTTGGCGTCCGCGGCCAGGAAGATCGTCAGCGCCGCCCCGATCGCCATCCGGGCCGCCGCGTACCGCCGCCGGCGCCGCTCGGCCCCGCCCTGCACGAGCAGCGCGTGCGCCTGCTCGATCGGCTGGTGCAGCTGCTCGAAGTGCCGGGCGGCGGCGGCCGACAGCACCACCGCCGAGTCGGCCTGCCCGCTCTCCGAGAGCACCACGGCGGTGGCCCGGTCGAGATAGCCGACCGTGCCCGGGGTGTTGCCCAGCCGGTGCGCGGCGGCGCGGGCCTCGGCCAGGGTGGCCGCCGCCTCGGCGTGCTCGCCCAGCGAGGCCAGGCCGCCGGCCAGGTCGCCGTGCCAGCGCACGATCATCGGGTCGGCGCCGCCGGACTCGGCCTCGAGGTCGCGCAGCCGGCGCAGCGCCGCCACCCCGGCCCGGGTCTCCCCCGCCCGCAGCTCGGCCTGGCCCAGCGCGTGCAGGTTGCGTCGCAGGTAGAGGCTGTCGCTCTCCTGTTCGGACGCCCGCACCCCGCGCCGGGCGAAACCGGCGGCCGCGGCCAGGCTCCCGCCGGCCAGCTCGGCCACCGCCGCCGTGTACCAGGTCGGGCCGGGGCTCAGCCCGGCGTGCTGGGCGGCGTGCACGGCACGGTGCGCGTACTGCAGGGCCTCCCGGCAGCGTCCGGCCCGGGTCGCCACCTCGGACAGGCTGCGCAGCACCTCGACCCGGGCCTCGCCGATCCGGTCGTGCTCGGCCACCACCAGCAGCTTGAGCAGCTCGTCGCGGGCCTCGTCGAGCCGGTCGTCGACCATCGCGAACCGGGCCGCCATGTAGCGCGGGCCGTAGTGCAGCCAGTCCGGCGCCGGGGTGGCCGGCAGTTCGAGGGCCTGGGCGAGCGTGTCGGCCCAGCGGGCCTCGCCGCGCAGCCGCTGCACCTGGGCGATCAGGCTGAGTCCCATGGCCTCGGTGGTCGGGTCGCCGGCCCGGCGGGCGGCGTCGACCGTGCGACCGGCCTCGGTGGCGGCACGGTCCGGGTCGCCGGTGAGGAACGCGAGCCAGGTCAGCCGCAGGCGCACGGGCGCCAGCAGGGCGGGGTCGTCGCCGGCCTCGGCCAGCGCCGCGGCGAAGGTCTCCCCCATCTCGGCGAGCCCCTGCCCGGCCAGGTCGAGCAGCACGAGCCGGGCCCGCACCCGGTGCCCGGCGGGCGCGTCCTCGGCCGCGATCACCGCCTCGGCGGCCCGGCCGGCCAGCGCGGGCGCGCCGCCGGTGGTGGCCGCCCGGGCGGCCGCGACCAGCCAGTCGAGGCGCTGCCCGGCCAGCGTGTGCGGGCAGCGGTCGGCGGCCAGCAGGTAGAGCTCGGCGGCGGCCCGCCCGGCGCCGCGCTCGGCCCGGCGGTCGGCGGCGGCGCCGAGCGAGCGGGCCACCGCCGCGTCCGGCCGGCCGGTGCGCAGGGCCCGGTGCCGCAGCGCCTCGGTCGGGTCGAGCGCGCCGGCCGCGAGGGCGGCGTGCGCGGCGTGCCGCTCGGCGGCGGTGGCCTCCTCGGTGAGCACCTGGGCGAGCAGCGGCGGGGTGAACCGGATCGCCTCGCCGTCGAGCTCGATCGCCCCGCCGGCGGCGGCCAGCCGCAGGTCGCGGGCGGCGTCGTCGCGGCCGGCGCGGGGCAGCACGGTGGTGGTCGGTTCGGTGGCGAGCGCGGCGATCAGCAGCGTGGCGCGCACCCCGGCGGGCAGCGCGAGCAGGCGGTCGCGCAGCAGCTCGCGGGCGGCCTCCGGGATCGGCGCGGGCCGCCAGGGCGGTCCGGGCGCGACCGCGGCGCCGAGCGCCAGGGCCAGGAACGGGTTGCCGGCGCTGGCCTCGTGCATCCGGCTGGCGGTGCGGCAGGGCAGGCCGCGGGCCTCGAGGATGACGGTGAGGTCGTCGGCCTCGAGCGGCGGCACGGCGAGCTCGAGCACGGGCGCGGGGCAGAGCCGGGCGGCGCGGCGCTTCCCGGCCGGGTCGGGGCGGCGCTGGGCGGCGAGCACCCGGACCCGCTGGCCGGGGCGCCGGCGCATGGCGAAGCCGATCAGCTCGGCCGACTCGGCGTCGAGCCACTGGGCGTCGTCGAGCACCAGCAGCACGGCCTGGCGGCGGGCGCAGTGCGCGAGCAGCAGCGGGAGCACGAGGCGGCGGGCGAGCGCGGGGGTGCCGACGCGCGGGGGCAGGCCCTGCCGCAGGGCGGCGAGGGCGGCACGCTGGGCGGGTGGCAGGGCCTGGGCGGCCTCCTCCGGCAACTGGGCCACGAGGTCGGCGATTCCCGCGTACGGCAGGGAGCGCTCCGTGCGCACCGGGCGCGACCGCAGCACGATCTCGCCCCGCGCGCCGGCGGCGGTGGCGACCGCGTCGAGGACCGCGGTCTTGCCGATGCCGGCCGGCCCGTGCAGGGCTACGCCGCCCCCGACGCCGAGGCGATGCTCGATCGCCGCGAGGAGCGCGCCGCGGCCGCGGAGGGTCGCGTCGGACGGCACGCGAGTCACCCCCTAGGTCTTCAGCTGGACCCCAGCCTAGGAACCTGGAGGGTGGTCATCAATGGGTTCACATATGACAAGGTATTGATCTTGTCACATATCTGCCTTCTTGTTCACTTCTTCTGGGCCGTCACCGACGTCGCGGTGACCGTGCCGTCCGATCCGGTGGCGCCCTGGACGGTGACGCTCTGGCCGGCCTTGACGTCGGAAACCTTGCCCTTGCTCGCGGTCGACACCGTGGTCTTGCCGGTGGTCTTGACCGTCACCACGTTGCCGTCGGCGGTCTGCACATAGATCGTGTCGCCGTCGACCAGCTTCACCGTGCCGGTCGTGCCGGCTGCGGCCGCGGCGGCCGTGGGAGCAGCCCCGGTGCCGCCGCCAGGAAAGTTCCCGCCGCCCGGGAAGCCGTACGCCCCCGAGCCGCCGCCGTAGCGGCCCGAGCCCGTGCCGCCGCCCGGGAACGCCGCCGACCGGTTGCCGGTGGAGGTCGCGCTCGTGCCCCACTGCTTCTGGGCCTGGAGACCGCCGACGAACCCGCCGATCAGCAGCACGGTCGCGCCGAGCACGATCGTCGCCTTGTTCCACCACTTCTTCGGCGCCGCCTTGGCCAGCTCCTGCGCCAGGCCGTCGTCGCGCGGGTCGTCGTCCGACGGATCGGCCGGGATGGCGTGCAGCACGGCGGTGTCGTCATTCATTCCGGTCACAGCGGGGGTCCTCACTCGTAGCGCAGCGCGTCGATGGGACGCAGGCGGGCGGCGCGGCTGGCGGGCAGGCCGCCGAAGAACAGTCCGATGGCGATGGACACGCCCAGGGCGAGCCCGATGGAGCTGGGCACGATCACCGGCTTGACCCCGACGATCTCGAAGCTGCTGCCGATCAGCGCGGCCGCGACGCCGAGGGCGCCGCCGATCACGCTCAGCAGGGTGGCCTCGATGAGGAACTGGGTGAGGATCACCCGCCGGGGCGCGCCGAGTGCCTTGCGAATGCCGATCTCCCGCGTTCGCTCGGTGACCGTGACCAGCATGATGTTGGTGATGCCGATGCCGCCGACGAGCAGACTGATCGCTGCTACGGCGCCGAGCAGCGTGGTGAACGTGTCGGCGGTCTCGGTCTGCGTCGCCAGCAGCTGCGACGCGTTCTGGATCCGGTACGGCGTGCTGGACGACCCGCTGCCGGAGGTGGCCGTGCTGGTCGCCGAGACGTTCAGCCGCTGGTTGAGGATCGTGGAGACCTCGGACTCGACGGCGTCGACCTTGTCCGGGTTCTTGGCCTCGACCAGGATCGAGTTGAGCGCGCCGTAGCCGGTGAGCACCTGGCGGACGGCGCTCAGCGGCGCGATCGCGGTGTCGTTGGCGTCCTGGAAGCCGGTGGAGCTCTTCTCCTGCAGCACGCCGACCACGGTGAACAGCGCGCCGCCGACGGTGACCTGCTTGTCGATCGGGTCGACGCCGGGGAACAGCTCGTCGACCACGGTCCGGCCGAGCACCACCACCCGCCGGCCCTGCGTCTCGTCGTCGGCGGTGAAGCCGGCGCCGGTGCCGACCGGGGTGTTCGAGGCGGTGAACCAGCCGGGGGTGGTGCCGACGAACGAGCTGACGTCGTGGTCGGTGCCCTCGTAGGTGATGGTCGCGGACGAGCTGACCACCGGCGACACCGACCGCACGTCGGGCGCCATGGCCTGGTCGTCGAGCGCGTCGGCCATCTCGGCGGTCAGCGCCGTATTGCTCGACCCGCCGCGGTTGGTGCTCATCACCGTGATGGTGTTGGTGCCCAGGGCCTCGATCCGGTCGCTGATCGCCTTGGCCGAGCCGTTGCCGACGGCGACCAGCAGGATCACCGCGGCCACGCCGATCAGAATGCCGAGCATGGTCAGCGACGAGCGCAACTTGTTGGCCGACAGGCCACGCAGCGCGAAGCGCACTACCTCGTGAAAACTCATCCGGCGTGCCGTCCTGCGAAGGCGCCCACAGGCGGCAGGTGAAGGGGCGACTGCCGGGTGTCCTCGACGACCTGGCCGTCGACCAGGCGGATCAGCCGCTTGGCGCGGGCGCCGACCTCGGGCTCGTGCGTGATGATCACGATCGTCCGGCCGGAGCTGCTGAGCTGGTCGAAGACGTTGAGCACGTCCTCGGTCGAGTGGCTGTCGAGGTTTCCGGTGGGCTCGTCGGCGAGCAGCAGGGCCGGCTCGGTGACCAGCGCCCGGGCCACCGCGACGCGCTGCTGCTGACCGCCGGAGAGCTGGTTGGGCTCGTGCCGGGCACGGTCGGCGAGGCCGACCACGTCGAGCGCGGCGAGGGCACGGCGGCGGCGCTCGCGCTGCTTCACCCCGGCGTACGCGAGCGGCAGCTCCACGTTGGCGACCGCGGACGTACGGGGAATGAGGTTGAACGCCTGGAAGATGAAGCCGATGAGCCGGTTCCGGGCCAGTGCCAGCTGCCGGTCGGCCAGCTTGCTCACGTCGACGCCGTCCAGGTGGTAGCTGCCGTGCGTGGGCACGTCGAGGGCGCCGAGGATGTTCATCAGGGTCGACTTGCCGGAGCCGGACGAGCCCATGATGGCCACGTAGTCGCCGCGCTCGACGACGAGCGACACCCCGCGCAGCGCGTGCACGGTCGCCTCGCCCTCGCCGTAGATCTTCTTGAGGTCGCGGACCTCGATGACCGGCCGGCTCATCGGGTGCCGCCGCCGGTGCCGCGGTTGGCGCCACCGAAGTTGCCGCCGCCGCCGAGGTTGCCGCCGGGGAAGCCCGCGCCGCCGCCGGGAAAGCCGTTGCTGCCGCTCGTGCTGGTCGACGTCGTCTTGAGCACGACCTGCTCGCCGGCCGTGACGCCCGAGGTGATCTGGGTGGCCTGGTCGCCCTCGAGTCCGATCTCGACCTGCCGGACCTCTTGCTGACCGTTACTGACCACCGTCACGGTGTGCCGGTTGCCGACCGTCGTGAGGGCCGCCGAATTGACGAAGGTGGCGTTCTCGACGCTGCCGGTGGTGACCGAGACCGAGACGGTCTGGCCGACCTTGGCGCCGGTCGGCACCTTGTCGAGGCTCAGCGTCACGCCGTACGTCACCACGCTGTTGGACGTGATCGCCGACGGGTCGATCGCCGCCACCTTGCCGGTCGCCGTCGTGCCCGACAGGGCGTTCCAGGTGACGCCGGCGACCTGTTTCTCCTTGAGCTTGGTCGCGTCGGCCTCGGCAAAGGCGGCCGTGACCTGCAGCTTCGTCAGGTCCTCGATCTCGATGAAGCCGGACGAGGAGGACGACGAGCTCGACGAGGACGAGGACCCCGTCGAGCCGCCGCCCTGGCTCCCGCCCTGGCTGCCGCTGCCGCTGGAGCTGCCGGACGACGACGAGCCGGAGCCGGACGACGAGCTGCCGAGCGTGCCGTTGACCGCGGTGACCGTGCCGCCCATCGGCGCCGTCAGCACCGTGCCGTCGACGCCGGCGTCGGCCTCGGCGACCGCGAGCTTGGCCTGCTCGACCGAGTTCTCGGCGCTCGACGTGTCGGAGCCGGCGTCCTCGGCCCGGGTGAGCGAGTCGTTCGCCGCGTCCAGGTCGGCGTTGGCCGAGTCGAGGGTGCGCTGCGCGTCGGCCGGATCGACCTTGGCGAGCACCTGCCCCTTCTTCACCACCGATCCGACCTTGACGTTGATCGCGGTGACCGTTCCGCCGGTCACGAAGCTCGCGCTCGCCGTGCTCGCGCTCTCCACGGTCCCGTCCGCGGTCACGGTCTTGGTGACCGTGCCCTGCTGGACCGCGACCGATCGCACCGAGGCGTTGGCGGCCGTCGTGGTGTCCGGTCCTGACAGGGTCTCGTATGCCCAGAAGGCACCGGCGACGAGGGCGACGACGAGGGCGGCGTTGACCGCCACCGTGGGACGTCGCAGGTTAAGGCGCGCTGGCATGCCGGACACTGTGATGCGGCGGCCTGGGAGGATCTTCGTCGGAACCTCGGAGCCAGCTCGGAATCTCACGGCGCGTCACCGGAGGTCGGCAGCAGGACGCGGAAAACCGCCCCTCCGCCGCGGGGCGCGTCGAGCTCCACCCACCCTCCGTGACCGTGAACGATCGCCGCCACGATCGACAGGCCGAGGCCCGAGCCGCCGCCGTTGCCGCGGGTGCGGCTGGAGTCGGCGCGGTAGAGCCGCTCGAAGACGCGCGGGGCGTGCGCGTCGGGCACGCCGGGGCCGTCGTCGGTGACCTCGAAGACCGCCAGCGGCAGGCCGGGACGAACCGTGGCCGGGCCGGAGAGCACGGTGCTGGACCGCGGCGGCCGGGACGGCAGGCGCCCCACCCGGACGGTGACCTGGGACCGGGCCGGCGTGTGCTGCAGGGCGTTGGCGACCAGGTTGGTGGCGACCTGGCGCAGGCCGTGCTCGTCGCCGAGCACGGTGGCCGGCTCGAACGTGTCGGTGTCGTCCTCGAGCCCGGCCAGCCGGACCGGACGGCTCGGCACCCGGGCGTGCGCGTCGCGGATCGTGTCGGCGGCGATCTCGAGCAGGTCGACCGGGCGCAGCGCGGGCGGCCGTTGCCGGTCGAGCCGGGCGAGCATCAGCATGTCCTCGACCAGCACGCCCATCCGGCCGGCCTCGCCCTCGATGCGGCTCATCGTCTCGTCGAGGGCCGGGCCGGGCGGGGCGCCGCCGCGGCGGTAGAGCTCGGCGAAGCCGCGGATCGAGGTGAGCGGGGTGCGCAGCTCGTGCGAGGCGTCGGCGACGAACTGGCGCAGCCGGCGCTCGCTCGTGGTGCGGGCGTCGACCTCGGCCTCGATGCGGGTGAGCATCGAGTTGAGCGCGACGCCGAGCCGGCCGGGCTCGGTGTGCGGGTCGGTGTCGGCGACGCGGCCGGAGAGGTTGCCGGCCGAGATGTCGGTGGCCAGCCGTTCCATGTCGGTGAGCGGGCGCAGGCCGAGCCGCACCACGAACCAGGCGCCGCCCGCCAGCAGGGCCAGCACCAGCAGGGAGACGCCGGCGTCGATGAGCATCAGCTGGTCGGTGGTCTGCTGCACCTCGGAGAGGGAGAGCCCGATGACCGCGTAGCCGCCGCCCTCGCCGTCGGTCACGGCGATCACCCGCCAGTCGGCGCTGCCGTCGGTCGCGCCGATCGTGTACGGCTGGCCGGTCGCCGCCCGGGCCTGGACGTCGGTGACGCGCTCGACCGGCGGCCGGGTCGCGTCGGTGGTCGAGCTGCGCAGCGGGTCGAGCGAGCCGTCCGCGTGGTAGACGTACATCACCTGGTCGGGGCCGATCCGCAGGAAGCGGCCGCGCGGGGCGTAGGTGACGCCGGCCGGCCGGTCGGCGAACGGGCGGGTCATCCCCCGCAGCTGGTCGTCGATGCGGCCCAGCAGATAGGTCCGGATCAGCACGAGGCCGGCGATGTTGGCGACGATCAGGGCGACCGCGGCGAGCGCGCCGACCACCAGCACGAGGCGGGCGCGCAGTGTCCAGTGGCCCCACCGCCGCGGTCGCCAGCGGAGCCGGGATTTCACTCCTCGCCGCCGCGTGGGAGGCGCAGGGCGTAGCCGACGCCGCGGACGGTGTGGATCAGCGGCGGGTCGGTCTTGTCGATCTTGCGGCGCAGGTAGTAGACGTACGACTCGACGATGCGCCCGTCGCCGCCGAAGTCGTACTTCCACACCCGGTCGAGGATCTGCGCCTTGCTGACCACCCGTCCCGCGTTGATCATCAGGTAGCGCAGCAGGTTGAACTCGGTCGGCGACAGGTCGATCAGCCGGCCGGCCCGGCGGACCTCGTGCGCGTCCTCGTCGAGCTCGAGGTCGGCGTAGCGCAGCACGCCCGCGTCGCCCGGGTGGTCGGCGGCCGCGGTCTCGGGCTGGCTGCGGCGCAGGATCGCCCGGATGCGCAGCACGACCTCCTCGAGGCTGAACGGCTTGGTGACGTAGTCGTCGGCGCCGGCCGACAGCCCCGAGATGCGGTCCTCGACCGCGTCGCGCGCGGTGAGGAACAGCACCGGCACCCGGCTGCCGTTGGCGCGCAGCCGCTTGGCCACGTCGAAGCCGTCCAGGTCGGGCAGCATCACGTCGAGCACGACCAGGTCGGGCTCGAACTCCTCGACGGCCACCAGCGCCCGGTGGCCGGAGTCGACCACCCGCACGTCGAACTCCACCAGCCGCAGCGTGGCGCTCAGCAGGGCGGAGATATTCGGCTCGTCGTCGACGACCAGGACCCGGGCGGCGGCCCGGGCCGGGGGCTCGCCGAGGGCGACGGAGGTACGGGAATCAGATAGCACTCGAAAGGGATATCAACGCTACCTTTGAATTCCCTATGAATACCGCGGGAGCGAGCTGTGCCCGCGGCGATCACCACGACCGTACGACCTGGTCACCCTCGGTGAGACCGGAGGTGATTTCGGTGTATTGGTCACCCCGGAGACCGACCCCGACCTTGGTCTGGGCGCCGCCCTCGAGCACCGTGCCGCTGTCGCCGTGCACGTCGTGCACCGCGGTGCTGGGCACGCGCAGCACGTCGGTCTTCGATCCGGTGGTGACCTTGACGTTGGCGCTCTGACCGACCAGCAGGTCCTCGGGCGCCTCGTCGAAGGCGAGCAGCACGCCGTAGCGGACCATCGTCCCGTCGCTGGTGCCGGTCGGGTCGACCTGCACGACGGTCGCCTTGAACTCCGTGCCCGGACGGTCGGCGAGGGTGATCACGCCCTTCTGCTTGACCGCCAGCCGGTCCGCGTCCGCCTCCGGGAAGTCGGCGCTGATCTGCATGTCGTAGACGTCGGCGAGGGTGATGAAGGTCGAGCCGGCCCCGACCTGGCTGCCCACCTTGCCACTCACGCTGATGATCCGGCCCGCGATCGGCGCCGTGATCGTCGCGCCCTCGAGCGCCTCCTCGGCCTTCTCGAGGGCGGTGGTGGCCTGGTTGACCCGCTGCTCGGCGCTGAGGATCTGGTCGGTGCCGCCGCCGCTCTGCTGCCCGCTCCCCTGCTGGCTGCCGCTCCCGCTGCCGGTACCGGTGCACGATCCGTCTCCGGTGCCGGTGCCGGTGCCGCCGCCGGTGCGGCCGCCCCCGGTCGTGCCGGTCGTGGTCGGCGCCGCGGTCCGGGTCGGCGCGGTCGTCGTCGTCTTCGTCGGGGACGGGGTGGCGGTCCTGGTGGGCGAGGCGGTCGGGGTGGGCGAGACGGTCGCGGTCGCGGAGGGCGAGACCGAGGGCGACGTGTACGCCGCGGCCACGTTGCACCCGGTGCCGGTGGTCGTGGAGCTGGTCGCCTTGGCCGCGTTGTCCTTGGCCTCGGTCAGCGCGTCCTCGGCGTCGTCCAGCGAGTCCTGCGCGTTGTCCACGGTCTCGGTCGCGTCCGAGTCGTCGACCTTGGCCAGCGTCTGCCCGGCGGTGACCGTGGTGCCGGCCCGGACCGACACGCTCTCGACCGTGCCCGCCACCGCGAACGACAAACTGCGCGTCTGCGCCGGCTGCAACGTCCCGGTCGTGGCCACCTCGGTGGTCACCGCGCCGCGGTCGGCCGCCGCGGTGGCGGCCGCCTTCGGCTTCTCGGTGGCGCTCGCGTTCAGCGCGTGCACCACCCCGTACACGATCAGCGCGAGCACGACGACAGCCGCGGCGACCCAGATCCAGCGCCGTCGACCGGCCAGAGCTTCACCCATGGCCGGGAAGTGTTCCGAAAGCAACTCGCCGCCGCCTCGGTCCCACCTCGGAGTTCCCTCGGAGCACCGGACCGCTCCGAGCGAACTCTGAGGAACGTCCGATGTTCTCTGGAGGCAGCCGGGCTTGGGTGGTGCGACACCTACGGCCGAGGAAAGAAGGCATCGTGCGCACAGTCAGTTCCAGGGCGCCCCGCCGCGCGGCGGCGCTGTTCGTGGCGTCCGCCGCCGTGCTGCTCGTGGCGGCCTGCGGCGGCGGCAGCTCGGACTCCTCGGGCGGCGGCAGCGGGAACGGCACCGGCAACGGCGGTGGTGGCGGCAACAACCAGGCGTTCACCGCGTACATCGACTGCATGAAGAAGAACGGCGTGACGATCACGCTGCCGTCCCGCGCCCCGCGCGCCGACGGCGCCTCCCGCGCACCGGGCGAGGGCTTCCCGTCCGGCATGCCCCGGCCCTCCGGCAGCGGCTTCCCGCGCGGCAACGGCAACGGGTTCCCGGGCGGCGGCGGATTCCTGCAGAAGCCGGACGGCGTCGACGACGCGACCTGGCAGAAGGCGCAGGACGCGTGCGCGTCGGTGCGGCCGTCGTTCGGCGGCGGCAACCGCAACGGCGGGAACGGGGCGAACGCCGCCTACCGCAACTGCCTCCAGCAGCACGGGGTGACTCAGGGCGAGACGCCGCTGAACACCACCGACCCGACGGTCAAGAAGGCGATGGAGACCTGCAAGGTGCTGCAGCCGCAGGCCGGCGCGACGCCCACCGCCTAGAGAAGCTCCGCGCCGCCTCTGTCGTATCCCCCCGTAACGGCAGCGGCGGCGCGGCCCGTTGTCCGGGCCGCTCGCGACGCGCACCCCCCGGCGCGACGCGGGCGGCCCGGCGGCGTTCTCAGTGGCGGTCCTGGTGGTTGACCGCGGCCCAGCGGCCGGCGAGCTGCCGGCGGCGGCAGGCGACCAGGTGGCTGGCCAGTATCGCGGGCTGCCCGCCGCGCACGCAGGCGTCGGCGCCGGCGGTGAGCACGGCGGCCACCAGCTCGGCCGGGGCGGCGTCGTCGACCAGCGCGACGATCTGGGTGCGGCCGGGCAGCAGGCGGCGGGCGAGCGCCACGTCGCGGACCGCGGCGCCGGCGAAGAGCACGAGCTCGTCGGGGACGACCTCGTCGAGGTCGCCGGGGTAGCGGACCAGCCAGCCGTGCGGCAGATGCTGGTCGAGGCCGCCGACCCGGCTGCGCGGCCCGAACACGGCCACGACGGGGCGCGGTCCGGTCGAGGCGGGCAGGCTCGCCGGGTTGAGCGGCAGGTCGGTCGCCGTGGCGCTGAAGTCACGGGCACCGGTGTGGCGGTTGAGCTGCACGAGCATGGCGCGGTCCCCCTGTGCGGATATCAGTGATGTCCCTTCACCATTCGCCCGCAGCCTGAGGCCCTCGTGTGCCGGGCCTGTGCGTTCTCTGTACGGGTCAGGCGCTCTCCCGGCGGACCAGCCGGATCAGGTCGGACGTCGGCACCTCCGGTCCGGGCCGGGCGTTGACGGCGGCGACGACGGTGGCCGCGAGGTAGGCGGCCATCGCGATCTGGTCGGTCGTCACCGTGGTCAGCGCGGGGACGGCGAGGCGCGCGGGCGGGATGTCGTCGACGCCGATCACCGCCAGGTCGGCCGGCGCGCGCAGACCGAGCAGGCGCACGCCGGCCAGGACCGCGAGCGCCACCTCGTCGTTGTACGCACAGACACCGGTGATGCCCGCCGCCTGCCAGCGGCGTACGGCATGGGAAGCCTGAACCGGATCGAGCGCGACCGTCTCGATCGCCGGACCACCGAGGTTTTGATCCGCGCACTCGGCCCGCACCCCGGCCAGCCGCGGCTCCGCGAAGATCCGCACCCGCTCGTCGTCGGGGTAGGCGTAACCGATCCGGCGGTGACCGGTGCCGGCCAGGTGCGCGGCCTGCCGGCGACCGACCAGCTGCTGCGGCATCTCGAGCTCGCGCCGCCCGTCGTGGTGGTCGCTGCCGAGGAGGGCGACCACCAGCGCCACCCCGGCCGCCCGCATCGCCGCGATCTCGCCCTCGGTGAACTCGGAGTAGGCGATGACGGCGGCCGGCGTGATCGCCTTCCAGATCTCGCCGATCGGGCGGTCCTCCCGGTTGCCGGGATGCACGACGAACGTGTAGCCGTGCCGGGCCAGCGCGGTCGACAGGTTGCCCAGCATCGAGCCCACCTCGGGGCCGATCGGCCAGTCCGGCAGCAGGCAGAGCACCACGTCGGAGCGGCCGGTGCGCAGCGTGCGGGCGGCGGCGCTGGGCGCGTAGCCGAGCCGGGCGGCCGCGTCCAGGACCCGGGTGCGGGTGCCGGGCGAGATGGTCTGCCGCGGTGTGTCGTTGAGGACGTAGCTGACCGTGGCGCGGGAGACGCCGGCCAGCTCCGCGACGTCGGCGCTGGTGACCCGGCGAGGGTGCTCGCTCATGGTGACAAGCTTACTTACACGTGTAACCATGAGGCCATGACCACCGACGACCTCGCCGCCCTCGTCAAGTCTCTCGACCTGCCGGCCAAGGTGCGCCTGCTCACCGGCGCCTCCGCGTTCACCCTCGCCACCGCGCCCGCGATCGAGCTGGGCGAGATGCGCTTCTCCGACGGACCCACCGGCGTGCGCGGCCTCAAGTTCTCCGGCGGCCGGGTGGTCTCGCTGTTCCCCAACGCCACGCTGCTCGCCTCCTCCTGGGACGAGCGCCTGCTGTACGAGGTCGGGGCCCTGCTCGCCGAGGAGGCGATGGCCCAGGAGATCCACGTGGTGCTCGGTCCCACCATCAACCTGCACCGTACCGCGCTCGGGGGCCGGCTCTTCGAGGCGTATTCGGAGGACCCGCTGCTCACCGGGCGGCTGGCCGCCGCGTACGTCCGCGGAATGCAGGAAAAGGGCGTCGCGGCGTGCCTGAAGCACCTGGTCGCCAACGAGTCGGAGACCGAGCGGAACACGATGGACAGCATCGTGGACGAGACGACGCTGCGCGAGCTCTACCTGCTGCCGTTCGAGATCGCCGTCGAGGACGCGAACGCCTGGTCGATGATGGCGGCCTACAACGACGTCAACGGGGTCGCCGCGACCGAGCAGCATCACGTGATCAACGAGGTCGTGAAGGGCGAGTGGGACTACGACGGCCTGATCATGTCGGACTGGTTCGCCACGAGGACGGCGGCGGAGGCGGCGAACGGCGGCCTCGACCTGGTCATGCCCGGCCCGTCCGGTCCGTGGGGCGACGCGCTGGTGCGGGCGGTCCGCGACGGCGACGTCGACGAGTCGGCGATCGACGACCACCTCGCGCGACTGCTCCTGCTGGCCCGGCGGGTGGGCGCGCTGGGCGCCGGGCGTTCCTGGCCGTCGTCGCTTCCGGACCCCGATTCGGCCGTACGCCGGGAGCAGCTCACCCGTCTTGCCGCTTCCGGGATGACGGTGCTCAAGAACTCCGGTGACGTGCTGCCGCTGGCGCGCGCCGGGTCGGTGGCGCTGATCGGCCGGCACGCCCTCGAGACGATCGACATGGGCGGCGGCTCGGCCCAGGTCAACCCGCCGCATCAGGTGAGTGTGGCCACCGGCCTGACCGCGGTGCTCGGTTCCGCGGTCACCGTCGTGGACGGCGTCGACGTGCGGGAGCGGCCGGTGCCCGCGCGCGACGGCTTCCTGACCGACCCCGAGACCGGGCAGGCCGGCATCCGGGTGACGCTGTACGACGCCGCCGGCGAGGTGCTGGAGGAGCGGTTCTGCCCGCAGTCCTCGACCATGATCGGCATGGACGACGACTTCGACGGCCCGGTCGCGTCGGCCCGGCTGACCGGGGTCGTCGCCTCCGCGTCCGGTGCGGTGGAGCTCGGTCCGATCGGGGTCGGGGACTGGACCGTCGCGGTGTCCGGCTTCTCCACGCTGGACTTCTCGCTGCGGGCCTCCGGGCACGGGTTCGGTGAAGAGGTGCTCACGCCGCCGCTGCGTACGGACCGCTTCTCGGTCGCACCCGGCGCGACGCTCACCGCCACCGTGACCCTCGCCTCGGACATGGGTTTGTTCGGCCTGATCGCCCACCACGCGTCCCGGTCCACCGTCGACGTGATCGACGAGGCCGTCCGCGCCGCCGCGGCCGCCGACGTGGCCGTGGTCGTGGTCGGCCTCACCGAGGAGCAGGAGACCGAGTCCGCCGACAAGTCCACCCTCGCCCTGCCCGGCGCCCAGGACGCCCTGGTCGAGGCCGTGGCCGGCGCCGCGCGCCGCACGGTCGTGGTCGTCAACGCCGCCACCCCGGTCCTGATGCCGTGGCTGTCCCGGGTGGACGCCGTGCTGTGGGCCGGCCTGCCCGGCCAGGAGGGTGGCCACGCCGTAGCGGCCGCCCTGCTCGGCGACATCGAGCCGGCCGGCCGCCTGGTCACCACGTTCCCGGCCGCCGACGGCGCCGCGCCCGCCTGGTCGGTCACCCCCGTCGACGGCAAGCTGCCGTACACCGAGGGCACCTTCATCGGCTACCGCGGCCACCACGCGGGCCGCGCGCCCGAGCCCGCCTTCTGGCTGGGTCACGGCCTCGGGTACGGCAAGTGGGAGTACCGCGACGTCCGCCTGGTGACCGGCGACGCCCCCGCCATCACCGCCACCGTCCGCAACGTGGGCGCCCGCCCGAGCCGCGAGGTGGTGCAGGTCTACCTGCGCCCGGTGGAGAAGGACGAGCCCATCCGCCTGGTCGGCTGGACGGCGGTGCGCGTGGCCCCCGGCGAGTCCGCCCGCGTGGTGGTCCAGACCGACGCCCGCCTGTGGCGCCGCTGGGATCCCGCCACGTCGTCGTGGTCCCGCCTGGCCGACGGCGGCGAGTTCCTGGTGGCCCGCGGCCTGGGCGACGTCCGCGCGATCGTCAGCTGAACGTGAAGAGCCGCTCCGGAAGCTCCCCGCCGTCCCCACCCACCCACCGGCACATCCCGACTCGATACCGAGCATCCGCCGGCGCCGCGTAGTCGAGCTCGACGAACCCGGCCCGCCCGAACTCCTCGCGCACCTCCTGGCCGCGGTCGGGCCCGTCGTCACCCTTCCCGCGGGTCCACACGACCGTTGCCCCGCGTCTCAGCAGCGCGGGCAGGGCCGCGATCGTCCGCCGCATGTCGTCGTCGCTGACGTTCCCGAAGACCCCGCAGGCCAGAAACAGATCGGCCCGCCCGATCCCGTCGTAGGTCCGCCGGTCCCCCGCATCGCCCACCCGCACCTCGACGCCGCCGCCCGCGTTACGCCGGGCGCGCTCGGCGAGCTCCGGGTCGAACTCGATCAGCACCGCCCGCGGCCCGTCCAGCAGGGGCAGCAGGTCCCGCCCGTCGCCGGCGCAGATGCTGACGACCAGGCCGCCGTCGCCCAACTCGGCCAGTGCCCGCCGCAGATAGCCCCGCACCACCTCGAGCCGCCGGGCCAGCGACGAACCCGGCACCTCGTAGTCGGCGTGCCATCCCACCCAGTCGCGTCCACTCACACCGACATTGAAGCCGGTTTCCCGCTCAGGCGTCGGTCGTGTCGTCGAGCCGCGCGGCGGCGGTCAGCTCGGCGTGCACACCGGAGGCGCCGGCGCGCTCGGTCTCCGGCTGCTCGCGCTCCCAATCGCGGGTAGCGGCCAGCAGCCCGGTCGTCGCGGCGGCCCGCGGCGTGCGCCTCAGGAAGCCCAGGATCCGCCGGAACCACCGGCGTTCGACCAGTTCCACGCGCCGCCTCCTCAACCGCACCACAAAGATCACGTGAAGCTAACGCCACATCCGGTCGCGAGCCGTCGTCCAACCCGGCGCTCCACCCTGGCCGATGGTCGCCCGGTTGATCATCTGTTTGTGCAGCTAGGACCGTCAGACGACCCACTGTGGCAATCGAGGCTCGCCCGGGGCCCCGCGCTCGCCCGGCCCCCGCCCGACCCCGCGCTCGCCCGGCCCCCGCCCGACCCCGCGCTCGCCCGGCCCCCGCCCGACCCTCGCCCGCCCGACCCTCGCCCGCCCGACCCTCGCCCGCCCGACCCCGCCCGGCCCTCGCCCGCCCGGCCCTCGCCTGCCCGACCCCCGCCCGCCCGACGCTCGCCCACCCGACCCAGCGCCGGCCAACCGCCGCGCTGGGCCCGCAGAGCCAAAGCCGCGCGTGTTGGTAAGCAGAGCGACACCGCCAACCCAGCGAGGCGCGCATAGGTAAGCAGAGCGACAACACCAACCCAGCGACGCGCGCATAGGTAAGCAGAGCAAAGGCGCCCGGATCAGGCCCGGCCGGCGACCACGTTCCCGGCCGAGCGCGGCAGCACGAACGCCTCGATCGCCGGGACCAGCAACAGGACCGCCAGCAGCGCGAAGGCGAAACGATAAGCGCTCTCATCGGCCAGCCCGACACCCGCGCCCAGGCGGACCAGCAGAGCGCCCGCCGCCACGCCCAGGCCGCCGCCCAGCTCCTGGACCGTCGACATCAAGGTGTTGGCGCTGGTCATGCGCGCAGCGGGGACGTCGGCGAAGGCCACCGTGTTGTACGTCGTGAAGCCGATCGACCGAAAGATCCCGCTCAGCGCCAGCAGGCCCAGCAGGAGCGGCAGCGGCGTGGTTACCTGGAGCAGCGCGATGCCGGCCAGGCACACCCCGGACGCGATGACGGCGCCCAGCATCACCGCGCGCATGCCGAAGCGGCGCATCAGCGGCGTGGTCACCGGCTTGATGCCGATGTTGCCGGCGAACAGCGCGATCACCAGCAGGCCCGCGTGGGCGGCGCTCCAGCCGAAGCCGATCTGGAAGAACAGCGGGAGCAGGAACGGGATGGCGGTGATGACGGCGCGGAACACCGAGCCGCCGAGGGCGGTCACGCGGTAGGTGCGCACGGCCAGGATGCGGAGGTCGACCAGGGGGCGCGAGGCGCGCAGCAGGTGGGCGATCGTCCCGCCGAGGGCGAGGGCGGCGACGATCAGGGCGCCGATCGCGAGCGGCCAGCGCGGGCGGGGCTCGGCCACCCCCTCCAGGCCGAAGACCAGGGCGGCGATGCCGAGGGCGGCGAGCAGGAAGCCGCGCAGGTCGAGCCGGCCGGGGGTCGCCGAGCGGACGGCGGGGACCAGGCGCAGCGCGAGGGGCAGCGCGGCGAGGCCGAGCGGGAGATTGATCAAAAAGATCCAGCGCCAGGAGGCGTACGTGCTGAGGATCCCGCCGAGGGCGGGCGCGACGAGGGGCGCCACCAGGGCCGGCCAGGTGAGGTAGGCGACGGCCCGGACCAGGTCGGTCTTGGCGGTGGTCCGGATGACGACGAGGCGGCCGACCGGCACCATCATGGCGCCGCCCACGCCCTGCAGGACCCGGGTCGCCACCAGCATCGGGAGGCTCTCGGCGGCCGCGCAACCGGCGGAGGCCAGGGTGAAGATGGCGATCGCCACCGCGAAGACGCGACGCGCGCCGAAACGCTCGGTGAGCCAGCCGCTGATCGGGATCAGGACGGCGAGCGTCAGCACGTACGCGGTGATGGCGACGTTGATCGTGACCGGCGCGACACCGAGATCGGCCGCGATGTGCGGGGCCGCGGGCGAGATGACGGTGGCGTCCAGGATCTCCATGAAGTACGCGCCGGCCACCAAGAGGGCCAGCCGGCGCGCGCCACGTTCCATTCCTAGATCATTTCCTCATCCGTACGCGCAGCGGAAGTGCCCGGCCGGAAGGAACCGCGCCGAACGTCAGGCGTTCCAGGAGTCGATGACCTGGTTGCCGTGCTCGAAGCCGAGCGTGGACAGCGTCGCCGTGCCCAGCTTGAGCTTGCCGCCGCCGCTCGCCGGCAGGCCGATCCAGCGGGCGCCCGCCACCCGCAGCGAGTGGCCGTGCGCGATCAGCGCGACGTCGCCGCGGTCGAGGAAGCTCGACGCGTGTGCGAGCACCCGGTCGAGCCGCGCGCCGACCTCGTCCGGCGACTCCCCGCCGGGCGCGCCGTCGGTCCACAGCGACCAGCCCGGGTCGGTCTCGCGGATGGTCGCGGTGGTGATGCCCTCGTACCGGCCGTAGTTCCACTCGGCCAGGTCCTCCGAGGTCTCGGTCACGGTCAGCCCGGCCAGCTCCGCGGTGTGCAGGGCCCGCCGGCGCGGGCTCGAGATGACCGCGGCGAAGCCGCGCCCGGCCAGCCGCTCGCCGGCCACGCGCGCCTGCCGTTCGCCTTCCACGGTCAGGTCGAGGTCGGTGTACGACGTGTGCCGCCCCGTCGCGCTCCACTCGGTCTGCCCGTGCCGGATCAGCACGATCTCCGCCATGTCTTCTTTCTACCGTGCCGCGCCCCGCGCCGCTTCGGATGTGCCCGGCGAAACCGCGTCAAGATCGTCACACCGGACCCGTTGCGCGCGGCCAGTCCATCTGCTTTTGTCGATCTAATCCGGTGGTCGTCAGGCGACCGGAAGGCTTCCGGCGGATCGGGGGTCATCGTGGGCGCAAGCGTGGTGAAATCGTTCGAGGCCGAGGTGGAGCGGGCGTTCCGCTTCCTGGTGTCGGAGTTCGGGCTGTCCGGTCCCGCCGGAGCCGGTCCGTCGCTGATCCGGTACTCGGGCGAGAGCCTGAACTACCAGATAATGTTCGACCCGGCCGAGCGCGCGGTGACGACGATCGTCGCCAAGGACATCGGCACGGTCCGCTTCACGGCCAAGCTCCCGGCGCTGGTGCTGGGCGCCGCGCTGGGCACGCCCGCCAACGTCCGCAGCGACGCCAGCACGCTGATCGAGCTGCGCGCCACGGTGCTGGCGCAGGCGGGCTACGTACGCCGGTTGCAGCCCTATCTGACGCCGCTGAACGTGGTCCCCCTGATGCGCGCCGCGCACGCCACCGAGCAGTCCAGCTGATCGGTCAGGCCGCGAGCATCGCGTTGAGGCGCTGGTCGGCCTCGGCCCGGACGACGCCGGCCGCCTGGGCTATCGCGGTCTGGAAGGTCTTGCAGGTGGGGCAGAAGCCGGGGCAGGTGCGCCGGTGGGTGCTGGCCGCCACCAGGACCATGTCGAGGAGCAGGTGCTGGGCGACGGCGGGGCGTTCCGTCTCGGGGGCGCTGGTCACCTGGTCGGTGAAGATGGCGACGACGCGGTCGTTCACCTCGTACTGCTCGGTGAGGGTCGCGATCCGGCGCAGGGCGTCGTCGAGGCCCATCAGCTGGCCCGCCGGACCAGGCGGGGGGCGCGCTCGGCGGCGATCGCCACGCGCAGGGCGGCCAGGGTCGTGGTCAGTCCGTAACGGATCGTGTCGCAGGTGCGGCAGTTCGGGCGGTCGCACTCGGCGTGGTGCTGCGCGGCGACGTCCAGGATGGTCCGCTGCATGGTGGCAGGCAGGAAGCCGTCGCGGACAGCCATCTCGCGGACACGTTCCTCGTGGACGCGCACCCGGTGCTCGGGCACCTGATAGTCGGCCGCGACGGCGGTGGTCTCTTCGAGGGCTTCCTGGAGGGTGTCGAGGGCGGTCACGTGAACTCCCCGTTGCCGGTCAGTTAAAGCTCCTGACCAGACCGTAGGGATCACCAGCCTCAGGTGCATCACCCTCGCAGCCCCATCGCGGTCGGGTTGATCGACATCGTGGTCGGCCGTTCAGCCGAGTCGATGTCCGGGCAGGTCGGACAAAGGCTCAATCCCGTACGGGCAAAAGGTCCTCGAAGTTGACCTGGAGAGCGAAGGGGTCACTCACCGTTACCGGATCGCGCCGCTCGAGCTCGCGGGCCAGCTCGTCCGCCGCCCGGGTGACGCGCGACCGGAGCGTGCCCTCGGCCGAGTCGGCGCCCCAGTCGTCGCTGGCCGCGAAGACGGCGGTCGGGATGACCACCGCGCGCAGGTACGCGAAGAGCGGCCGCAACGCGTGCTCGAGGGCGAGCGAGTGCCGGGCCGTGCCGGCCGTCGCCGCGATCAGCACCGGCTTGCCGGCCAGCGCGTCCTTGTCGAGAACGTCGACGAAGGACTTGAACAGGCCGCTGTAACTGGCCGTGAAGATGGGCGTCACCGCGATCACCGCGTCGGCCGCCGCGACGGCGTCCACCGCCTCCTTGAGCGCGGCCGGCGGGAAGCCGGTGAGCAGGTTGTTCGCGATGTCGTGAGCCAGCTCGCGCAGCTCGATGACGCGCACGTCCATGGGGAAGGCGGCCACCGCCGCCGCCGACAGCTGGTCGGCGAGCAGGCGGGTGGACGACGGCTGACTGAGGCCGGCCGAGATGACGACGAGAGTGCGCGTGTTCATGCCTTTACCTGAGCCTTCGAAGCGAGCAGGGACTCGTGGGTGGGAGCGTCGGGGACGTGGGCCGGCTTGAGCGCCGCGAACTCCTTGCGCAGCACCGGCACGACCTCCTCGCCGAGCAGGTCGAGCTGCTCGAGGACGGTCTTGAGCGGCAGCCCGGCGTGGTCCATCAGGAACAGCTGGCGCTGGTAGTCGCCCACGTACTCGCGGAAGCCGAGCGTGCGGTCGATGACCTGCTGCGGGCTGCCGACGGTCAGCGGCGTCTCCCGGGTGAAGTCCTCCATCGACGGTCCGTGACCGTAGACGGGCGCGTTGTCGAAGTACGGCCGGAACTCGTTCACCGCGTCCTGGCTGTTCTTGCGCATGAAGACCTGGCCGCCGAGGCCGACGATGGCCTGGTCGGGGTCGCCGTGGCCGTAGTGCGCCCAGCGCGAGCGGTAGAGCTCGATCATGCGCTGGGTGTGCGACGCCGGCCAGAAGATGTGATTGGCGAAGAAGCCGTCGCCGTAGTAGGCGGCCTGCTCGGCGATCTCGGGGCTGCGGATCGAGCCGTGCCAGACGAACGGCGGGACGTCGTCGAGCGGGCGCGGGGTCGAGGTGAAGCCCTGCAGCGGCGTGCGGAACTTGCCCTGCCAGTCGACGGTGTGCTCGCGCCACAGCCGGTGCAGCAGCGCGTAGTTCTCGATCGCCAGCGGGATGCCGGCCCGGATGTCCTTGCCGAACCACGGGTAGACCGGCCCGGTGTTGCCGCGGCCCATCATCAGGTCGACGCGGCCGCCGGAGAGGTGCTGCAGCATCGCGTAGTCCTCGGCGATCTTCACCGGGTCGTTGGTGGTGATCAGCGTGGTGGCCGTGCTCAGCAGCAGCGAGGAGGTCTGGGCGGCGAGGTAGGCCAGCGTGGTCGTCGGCGAGGACGAGAAGAACGGCTCGTTGTGGTGCTCGCCCAGCGCGAAGACGTCGAGACCGACCTCCTCGGCGTGCTTGGCGATGGTGACGATGTTCGTGATGCGCTCGTGCTCGCTCGGCGTGTGGCCCGTGGTCGGGTCGGTGGTGATGTCGCTGACGCTGAAGATCCCGAACTGCATGGCCCGCTCCCTCTGGCTTCGTGGTTCTGGCCGCCACAACGCGCCCGGCCGGAGAAGTATTTCAAAATTAAAGGATCTGCGCTGCGGCGCGGGTCACACCCGATCGAGCGTCGCCGGACCGGGTGCGCTCCTTTAACTGGATGTGGCCAAAAACGGGAATCGCACGTGTGGACTAGTGCGAAACGGGGGACCATGTCCTAATCTTCGTCCTCGTTCCTTGCGCCGAACGGCTGATGCGCAGTGACTAGAGGAACACGTAGAGTGAAGAAGCCTGTGCTGGAGGAGTCTCCGTGACCGGAAGCGTTGCGTTGAGAGGGGCGGTGAAGCCCCCTGTCACGAACGACGACGCGCCGTGGGACTCGTTCGACTCGGCCGACTACTACCTGCACAACTACGCGCGCCTGCGGGGCGACGACGCCCGCATCATCGACATCGTCGCGAACTTCTTCAAGGCGCACGGGCCGCGCAAGGTGCTGGGTCACGCGATCGACGTCGGCTCGGGCACCAACCTCTACCCGGCGCTGACCATGATGCCGTACTCGTCGAGCGTCACCCTCTTCGAGCGAAGCTTCACCAACCGCGCCTGGCTGTCGACCTCGCTGGAGAAGCCGCAGGACTCGTGGCGCGAGTTCTGGGAGCGCATCGCGCGCGGCCGCCCGGCGTACCACGGGTTCCGCGACCCGCTCGACGTCCTCGGCGGACTCGCCCGGGTCACCCCCGGCAACGTCTTCCAGCTCCGCCCCGGGCAGTACGACCTCGGCACGATGTTCTTCGTGGCCGAGTCGATCACCACCCGCAAGGACGAGTTCGAGCGCGCCACCCGCCACTTCGTCGGGTCGCTGCGGCCGTGGGGGCCGTTCGCGGCGGCGTTCATGCGCGAGTCCAAGGGCTACTCGGTGGGCGACGACTTCTTCCCCGCCTGTGCTGTCACCGAAAAGGACGTGGCCGAGTGTCTTGCCCCGGTGGCGCACATCCATCAGATTGAGATGGTGGAGAGCCACGGGCTCCGCGATGGTTACAGCGGCATGATCGTGGCGACTGGATGGAAGAGGTAGCACAGCCCACGGACGGGTAGGTGACGGCACACCTATGCAGATCCAGCCGCGGCAACAACTGCTCGATATCTGGCAGGCGACCGCCCGAGTGTCCTATCGCGACGGCGAGTGGATTCCTGACGGCCGCGACGGCGGCAACTCGATCTCCGACGCGGAACAGCTTCTGTGCATCATGGCCCCGGCCACGGCGATTCCGCTGTTCCGGCTCGACCGGCCCGACGCCGTCGCGAGCGACGTCCTCGAGAAGCTGCGCGGCCTGGGCGACAACCGGCAGATTCCGGTACGCCTGATCCGCGCGCTGACCGACTACATCGACCGGTACACGGCCCCCGACGGCACGCCCGTCTTCTCCGGCAGCGGCTACTTCCGCTCCGAGATCGACGGCGAGGAGATCAAGCAGGCCCAGCGCGACCTGGACGTGGTGGACTCGTTCTCCATCTCGATCACGCTGATGCTCGCGATCGTGGGCTTCACCAAGATCTTCCGGCAGGTGATCACCCGCCCGGTGCTGATCGAGCAGGTCACCCAGCTGGAGCAGAAGGCGAACGTGCGGCTGTCGGCGGCGATGACCGGGCTGCTGCGCAGTTTCGCGGTCAACGTCTTCTCGGCCGACAGCGACTTCGGCCGCGAGCTCATCCGTACGGTCAATCAGGAGCAACGCCCGATCCCGCAGGTGGTCGACGAGTTGCGCGAGGCGCTCCGGGAGATCAACGCCCGGCTCCGCGACGATGTCACCATCGGTTCCGGCGCCGCCGAGGGCAGCGAGCTCGACAACCCCAACCGGCTCTTCGAGTGTGGCTGGTCGTGGGGCGTCGTGCGGGACGCCCCGGAGATCCAGACCGACGCCGGCGTGGGCGTGCAGAAGCCCGGCGTCGCGCAGAACGCGCCCTACCTGTACTTCACCACCGTGGCCCTGGACGCCATCCAGGCGCTCTCCTCCGAGCGCACCCGGCTGCTCGGCCTGCTCGACCCCGAGCAGGCCCGTCTCTCCCAGTCGCTGCAGCTGCGCTTCGAGCTGACCCGGTCCTACTGGGCGACGATCGCCACCTTCGGCGCCGGGCGCTGGCCGCTGGAGGACATGCCCTGGCGGACCACCGACGGCATCGAGTTCGATTACTTCACCATGCTGATCAGCGGCATGGTCATGCAGAACATGCAGGTCGCCCGCACGTCGGACGCCGAGCGCCGCCGGGTCGCGGCCGTGCTCGAGGAGCTGGCCAACCGCAGCCGGATCACCCGGCGCTCGACCGAGCCCGAGAGCGCGATCCAGGTCCACTACCCCGGCCTGCACTTCCCGCTGGAGGGCAGCGAGGACGTGGGCGGGCCGACGCTGGCGTGGACGGTCGCCGACATCTCGCCGGTGCTGTTCCGCCGCACGCTCAACCTGGCCCAGATGCTCACCGACGGCGTGGCCCGCAGCCGGCTCATCGAGCTGTCCAACGCGATCTGGGACCACGTGCGGTCCCGGCTGATCACCGACGGCGAGGACCGCGGGCTGTGGGACCGGCCGGCCGGCGCGTTCACCTACCTGGCCGGGGCCGACGACGATCGCGGCGAGGTGTCCTGGTACTACACCAAGCGCGTGGTCGACTGCCTGGTCACCGCCGCCCAGATGATCCAGGAGCCGTCGCCGCCGAGCGACCTGCTCGGCCGGGTCGCCGAGGACCTGCTGAACGAGGCGGAGTACCTCTACGACCGGGAGCTGCTCAACGGCACCACGACCCGGGGCGAGGCGCTGCGGATCGAGCTGGAACGGATCGGCACCGAGCTGCGCCGGGCCCGTACGGTGCGACCGGGCCGTCCCGGCGTGGCGGTGGCGCTCGCCGAAGAGGTGCTGCGCCGGCTCGACCGCCTCTCGGCCGCCCGCCGCGCCGACAGCGGGGTGACGTGATGTTGATCTTCGCAACGTCCGACAAAGGCGGCACGGGCCGATCGGTCACGTCCTGCAACCTGGCCTACCGGTTCGCGCTCGGCGGCAAGGACGCCTGCTACCTCGACTTCGACTTCGGCTCGCCGACCGCCGGCGCGATCTTCGACCTGCCCGACGCGCTGGCCGGGGTCGCGGGCGGCGGCCTGCACAGCTACCTGATCGACGGCGAGACCGAGCCGCGCGAGATCAACATCTGGGCGTCGTCGCAGCGGGAGGCGCTGCGGTCGCGGCCGGGCGGCACCGGCGAGCTGACCCTGCTGCCGGGCGATCGCGGCCGGGGCGAGTTCAGCTCGGGGCCGGGCATCGTCGACCGCTGCACCGAGCTGCTGCTGCGCCTGGACGAGGAGTACGACCTGGTGCTCGTCGACCTGAGCGCCGGGCGTTCCTACGCCACCGAGATCGTGCTCGAGGCGACGGCGTCGGCGGCCATGAAGGACCGGGTGCTGGCCCGCTGGATCGTCTTCCACCGGTGGACCCGGCAGCACATCATCGCGGCGAGCAGCCTGGTGCAGGGGCCGCAGGGCATCCTCGAGACCGGCGAGCAGAAGGGTCACGTCAAGGCCGAGCTCTCCGAGAACATCAGGTTCGTCCGTACGGCGGTGCTCGACCCGTCGGCGCCGGAGCAGGCCGGGCTCCGGCCCGAGCAGCTCGCGTGGCTCGACGTGTGCAACCGCCGCCTGCAGGAGCTGGCCAGCCGCAGTGGCGTCGGTCAGGCGAAGCTGCTCGGCGAGGTGCCGCTGGACCCGGTTCTCCAGTGGCAGGAGCAGTTGCTGTCCAACGACGACGTGTGGATGTACCGGACGGCCAACGAGCGGACCGTCAACGCCCTCGAGGAGCTGGCCAAGAAGATCGTCGACGAGAGCGCGTGGGAGGGTCTGTGACGTTCACCGAGCTGAGCGCGGTTCCCGCGGTCCGGTCGGTCGCCCTCTCCCACCTGTCGATCGAGCTCGGCCACCTCTACATGGACGACTACAAGCTCGGCCCGGACCGGCTGCACGACCACTTCCGGCGGGTGGCGCCCTGGGCCCGGGTGGCGACCGAGCAGGTCACGGTGGCGCGCCCGCGGATCAGCACGTGCTTTTTGATCGACGACTACTTCACCCGCTTCTCGTCGCCGCGCGAGGTGGTGCCGGCGCTGGTCGAGGCCGCCGCCGCGGCCGACGTCGAGATCGACTACGTGGCCCGCGAGTCCGGCTGCGCCCGGATCGGCGATCTCGACCTGGCCGCGCTGGTGCAGGCGCACATCGTGGACGAGCCGCCGCCGGGCGCCAACGGGGGCCGGCCGCCGGCCAGCGTGTCGGGCTGGCTGACCAACGGCGAGCGGTCGCCGTCGACGGCCGCCTCGGCGATGTCGGCGCCGCGCCAGTGGGCGCCGCCGCGGGAGAACGCCGTCCGCAACCACTCGATCTTCGTGGACGTCGAGCTGTGGAGCGAGGAGCCGGGCGGCCGGAAGTGGTCGTGCCCGTTCCTGGCCGCGGTCTGGCAGCTCCAGCGGCTCGGGCTGCTGCGCAACCTGGGCGAGCCGGTCGCGTCGCCGGTGCTCGTCCCGGCCCAGGAGCTGCCGCCGGAATGGGACGAGATGCCGGCGATCGTCCAGCTCAACCCGAAGGCGGCGGCGCTCCGGGCGTACCGGACCTTCAACGTTCTTGATCGGCGTTTTCTGGCGATCGAGCATGCCGTACGCACGATCCTGAACCAGGTCGGGATCGACCCCCTGGTGTCGGGCCAGGTGCTGGCCCGCGCCGCCGACGAGGGACTGCGGCTGCCCGCCGAGGCGACCGAGCGGATCGACTACCTGTTCGTCTGAACCGGGCTCAGCTCCCGCGAGACGTCCCACAGCTCGCGGAACAGCTGCGAGCACTCCTTGACCCGGCCCTCGGTGAGCACGAGCCGGGTCTCGGCGACCTGGGCCTTGCTCGGATCGGTGGTGGTGGGTGTCGTCTCGTACGCCAGGATGTCGTCGAACAGGATGAGATCGCGCACCTGGACCTGCAGCGGGGTCGGCACCGCCATCCGGTCCAGCAGCCGCACCTCGATCATCATGGACCGCTGTTCCTGGTACGCGCGGCGCAGCTCCGGATCGTGCTCCATGTCCGGCGTCTCCAGCACGAAGATCCGCCGCACCCGCCGGCCGTCGCGGGCCGCCCGCCGCTGCGCGTCCAGGTAGCGCTGCCCGATCTCGCTGTGCCACAGGTCGTGGTCGACGGCGGCCAGGCTGATCGCGTCGACGCTCGCGGTCGCGGTGCGGGTGAGGCCGAGCAGCCAGTCCCGGTCCTCGCCGTAGTAGGTGACCGTGCCGCCCTCGGCGAGCTGCTTGAGGAAGTCCGACATCTCCTTGATCTTGTTCTGGACGAACTTGTAGACGATCGGCGGCGAGTCCGGCGAGATGTTGGTCGAGTTGCGCACCAGCTGGGTGACCAGGTCGGTCTGCAGCGCCGACGCCTCGATCAGCCCGAACAGGGCGGTCGCCTCGCTGATCTCCGAGAACGCGTCGCCGACCAGCTTCTTCATGTCCGCCATCCCGTCCCGCTCGAGCTGCTCGACCGCGGCCAGCCGATTCTCGAAGTCGACCAGGAAGCGGACCATCAGCGCGATGCCACCGATCAGGATCGACAGGATGATGCAGATCGCCTGCGGCTGGTCGAGCCCGTTGGTGACCAGGAACGTCACGCCGCCGGAGGCGACCGTGAGCAGCGCCGTCTTCACCACGCTCTCGCGGGCGTTGGCCGCCCGCACCTCGGCGCTCACCGGCGGGTCGCCGCGGACAGGGACTCGGCCAGCGCGACCGAGAACTGGTCGCGGACGCGCGTGGCCAGCGTCGTCCACTGCCGGCTGAACCCGGCCCCGCGCTCCAGCACCGTCCACATCGTCTCGGTGAGCTCGTCGGCGCGGGCGGCGGGCATCCACAGGTGCAGCAGGCGGTCGATGGCCGGCCCCAGCCGTCTCAGCGTGTCGCCGCGCGGAACCAGGCCGATCGCGGCCTTGCGGACGTTCTCGATCAGCGTGCCGAGCAGCCAGTCGTGCAGCGCTACGTCCTCGCAGACCGCGGCCAGCCGGCCGGGGTCGTGGCCGGGGTCGGCCTCACCGGCGTCGTCGCCGATCCGGAAGCGCAGCAGCCGCACCTTGCGGTCGTGGACCTCGAAGCGAACCTTCGAGATCCCGTCGCCGCCGCTCTCCGCCACCCACTTCAGCCGCGACCGCGCCGCCCGGAACTCCTCGGCGCCGCCGTTCGTGGCGCCCTGCACCTCGTTGGTGGCGCGCTGGGCGACGGCGCCCAGGTCGAGCGTCGTGCGGGACCGTCCGGTCGAGGCCAGCGCGTCGGCGATGTCGTCCCATTTCGGGCGGCCGATGGTCTCGATCCGGCCGGGGCGGGCGAGGTAGTGGGACCACGGACGCCGGGCGGTGTGGTCGGAGGAGACGATCTGCGCGTACGCCGATCCCTGCACCACCTCGTTGTCGGTGATCGCCGCGCGCTGCAGCGCCGTGCCGATTCCCCGCACCTGGTTTCCCCCCAGTGCACAGTCGACGCCGACCGGCCGCTCCGGGGAGCGCACATAGGACCGTGGCCGGGTGGAGACCAGCACCCGCTCACCCGCCACGAGCCGGACGAGGCTCTGCCCGTCATCGCCGGCCGGGTCGCGGCCGCGCAACAGTCCGGTGTCCACCTCACCCACGATGAGCACGAGGGCCCCCCATCAGTCGACGGCGCGGGGACCTGAGGGTGGGTGGGTCGTCGATGACCGTCTACGCGCGCCCCAGCGGCGCGTCCCCGCCCGCATGACGCCAGCGTGTCGATTCCACCCCAAAGACTTTCGGAATGCAACCGTGGGTGATCGATCCTTTGCGTTCGGTGCGCATAGCACTCGGCGGCCGGGTGATTCAACCCCACGATGCCGAAGTGCGCATTGTCCGCACATTCACGTTCCTCACGTGGCATCGCCCCCGCGTCGGAGCATCGATCACCGTTAGCTTCGAACGATGGACCGACCCGATGTGCTCGTCGTCGGCGCCGGTGTCTCCGGGCTGACCACGGGCGTGCGACTGGCCGAGCGGGGCGTGCGCGTCCGGATCCGCGCCGAGGCCGCCCCCGGCGCGACCAGCTCGGCCGCCGCCGGCGCGATCTGGGATCCGATCTACGCCGAGCACCCCCGCGTGGGCGCGTGGGCCGCGCGCAGCTACGAGGTTTTCTCCACGATGGCCCGCGAGGGCTTCCCCGGCGTGCGCCTGGTCGACGGCGTCGAGGCGTCCCGGAAGGCGATGGCGTCGCCGGAGTGGGCGCGGTTCCTGCCCGGGTTCCGCGAGTGCACGCCGGCGGAGCTGCCGAAGGGGTTCGTGCACGGCTGGCACTACACGGCCCCGATCATCGACATGCCGCCGTACCTGGCCGCGCTCGAGGCGATGGTCCGCGCGCCCGGCGCCGACCTGCGATTCGGCGCGCGGATGACGTCGCTTGCCGACGGCTTCGCCGACGCCCCGATCGTGGTCAACTGCAGCGGGGCGGGCGCCCGCGAGCTGGTCCCCGACCCGTCGGTGAAGCCGATCCGCGGCCAGCTGGTGGCGATCGCGAATCCCGGCCACCGCGAGTTCTTCGCCGAGCACACCGAGCAGCTCGGCGAGATGATCTACCTGCTGCCCCAGGGCGACATCCTGCTGCTGGGCGGCAGTGCCGAGGAGGGCATCGCCGACCCCGACCCCGACCCGCTGGTGGCCGAGGCCATCGTCAAACGCTGCGGCGACATCTTTCCCGAGATCCGCAACGCCGAGATCCTCGGCCACCGCGGCGGCATCCGCCCCTCCCGCCCGATGATCCGCCTGGAGCACGAGCCTCTCGGCGACGGCTACATCGTCCACAACTACGGCCACAGCGGGGCCGGGGTGTCGCTGTCCTGGGGTTGCGCCGACGATGTGGTGTCCATCGTGCTCGGGCTGCTCGGCCGCGCCTGAGCCGCCGCCCTCGCCCCGGCCGCCCTCTCAGTCGCCGTCGGGCGACCGCGCGTCGGCCATCGGGAACAGGATCGGGCTCAGCAGGTAAGGCGAGCGACCGTTTCCCGGCTCGTTGGTGATGGCGGGGACGATCGCCTTGCGCAGGGCCGCGATCAGCGTGTCGCGCTCCTTTGTGGTCAGCCAGATCGCGTGCTGGCGGTAGCCGACCTGGTCGGTGGCGGGGTCGGCCTCCTCGCTGTCGAGGTAGGCGCCGAACTCGGCCATCAGCACGGCCATTGCGGTGGCGAAGATGCGGCGGTGGTCGTCGGTGGTCGCGGCGGCGGCCCGGGCGGGGTCGATGGTCGCGGCGGCCGGGCGCAGGCGGTAGCTGCGCTCGACGAAGCCGCGGACGCGCTGCTCCCCCGCGATCTCGATGATGCCGGCGTCGGCGAGCAGCCCCACGTGCCGATAGACGGTGGCCTGCGAGACATCCGGCATGCGGGCGCACAGCCGGGCGGTGGTGACGGTCCGGCCGCCGGAGAGGGCGTGCACGATCCGCAGCCGTACCGGATGAAGGAGAAGCTCGACCGGGTCCATTCCGCTATGTTCGCACACCTGATAATGTTCGCAGCTATGAGAACAATGGTCGGCGGGGTGGCCACCTATCGCAGCGGCGGGCCCGGGCCGAGCGTCGTCTATCTGCCCGGCGCCGGGCTGGTCGGGCTCGACTTCCTCAATCTGACGTCGGTGCCGTCGGCCGGGCATCTGCTCTACGACCGCGGTGGCACCGGCTGGAGCGCACCGGTCCCGTTGCCGCGCAGCGCGTTCGACGTGGCTCACGAGCTGCGGACGGTGGCCGGCGAGGGGCCGCACGTCCTGGTCGCGCACTCGATGGGCGCGGTCTACGCCCGCCGGTTCGCGCAGCTGTTCCCCGCGTCGGTGGCCGGCATGCTGCTGCTCGATCCCGGGCACGAGGACCTCTTCGCGCACCTGCCACCCGAGGCGGCCGCGCTCAACGACCGGATGAAGCCCGACCCCGCGCAGCTGCCCGACCTCACGCCGGATCAGCTGTCGGCCGCCCGGGAGGCCTATGAGTCGCTGCTCGCCGCGTGGCCGGCCGGCGTGCGCGAGGAGCTGATCGCCTACCACCTGCGGGATTGGCGCACGGCCCTGCACGAGACGGCCAACCTGGAGTCCGCGGTCTACGACGAGGTCCGCGGCGGCGGCCCGCTCCCGGACGTGCCCACGATCGTGCTCTCCGCCGGCGCCGGCAACCCGGCGTGGTCCTCGTTCGGATCGCCCGAGCTGATCCGCAAGGCGCTGGACGGCATCCGCGAGCTGCACGCGTCGATGGCGGCGTCCGTCACCGACGGCGAGCACCGCGTCCTGGAGGGCGCCACGCACCAGTTCGCGCACGTCGAGCGGCCCGGCGCCGTCCGCGGGGCGCTCTCGGATCTGCTGGCCAAGCTGAGGTAGGGAACCGCTCGCCGGGCCGGCGGAGGACCCGCCGGCCCGGCGTGGAGAGTCAGCGGCCCTCGAGGGATTTCACGTTGTCGCCGAAGGTCCAGCCCTTCGAGCCGTCCCAGTTGATCGACCAGGTCATCACGCCCTTGATCGCGCTGACGCTGTTGTAGGCCTGGGAGACCAGGGACGGCGCCATGTAGCCGCCGCCGGCGCCGGACTGGGCGGGCAGGCCGGGGACCTGCTTGTCGTACGGCACGCGGATCGTCGTGCCCTGGATGGTGAGACCGTTGTTCAGGCACTGGGTCTGCACCGTGAAGCCCTGCACGGTGCCGGCCGAGTACGAGTCACCGGAGCAGCCGTACATCGAGCCGTTGTAGTACTGCATGTTCAGCCACCACAGGCGCCCGTTGTCGACGTACTTCTTGATGATCGGCAGGTACGAACCCCAGATCGAGCCGTAGGTGACGCTGCCGCCGGTGACATAGGCCGTCTCCGGCGCCATGGTCAGGCCGAAGTTCGACGGCATCTGGGCCAGCACCCCGTCGATGATCCGGATCAGGTTGGACTGCGACGCCGACAGCGTGCCGATGCTGCCGCTGCCGGTCAGGCCGGTCTCGATGTCGATGTCGATGCCGTCGAAGTTGTACTGCTTGAGGATCGGCACGATGGTGGCGACGAACCGGTCGGCCACCGCCGAGGACGACAGGTCGATGCCGGCCGCGGCCCCGCCGATCGACATCAGGATCGTGGCGCCGGACGCCTTGGCCGCGCACATCTCGGCCGGCGTCGACACCTTCACGCCGGCGTCCATGCCGTTCTCCCACAGCACGGTGCCGTCCGAGCGGATCACCGGGAACGCCGCCGCGATCACGTTGTAGCCGTGCTGAAGCATCCGGCTGTCATTGATCGGGATCCAGCCGAGCCCCGGGTGCACGCCGTTCGAGGCGCCGTCCCAGTTCTCCCAGTAGCCCTGCAGCACCTTGCCGCCGGGCCGCGACTTGACCGCGCACGTCGAGCCGGTCGGCGGCGTCGTGGGCGGCGTGGTCGGCGGCGTCGTGGGCCGGGTGGTCGGCGGCGTCGTGGGCCGGGTGGTCGGCGGCGTCGTCGGTGTGGTCGTCGGCGGCGTGGTGGTCGGGCGCGTGGTCGGGGCCGTCGTGGGCGGCGTCGTCGTGCCGCCCGTGCACGCGCCGAGGTCCTTCCACAGCGACGGCGTCGCGGCCGGGTTCCAACCCGCGCCGACATAGGCCGTGTGGGTCACGAGCGCCTGGTACAGGTGCGCGTTGTAGGTCACCTGCTGCCCGGCCGTATACGTCACACCCTCGGCCCAGACCGTGCCCGAACAGGCCACCGCCGCGAACGACGTGCCCTCCCCGGCGATGGCCACGGCCACGCCTCCGGCCGTCACCGCCACCCCTGCGACCAGCGCTAACAACCGACGACGGACGCCCATGGCGCACCCCTCAATCAACGAACGTGACCCACGACACTCACATCATGGAGTTCACATTCGTAAATATCAAGGGTTCTTAACAGTCAGCGGCACCCCCAGGAACGAAGCGAACGGGGAAAGGGCTTTCTGTATCTCTCGATGATCACGAGCGGTGAGCCGGCCGAGCGGCAGAACGGTCACCGTCACCCCCCGCGCGCTCAGCACCCGCTTCCAGGTCGCGACCACCCGGCCGTCGCGCACCAAAGTCGACTGGAACACCCCGTTCCCACCCGGGATGATCGCCGCCAGGTCGCCCGGCGAGGCCATCAGCGACCGGTCTTTGTAGCCGAGCATGTATTCGTCGAACCCGGACAGCGCGAGCCATCCGTCCACGCCCCGATCCTCCGCGGCCGCCGACATGATCATCTCGACCCCGTCGACGTCCACGACCGACAGCGCCTCCCCGGCGACCGCGATCCCGGTCTTGCAGTCGGTCATGGTCAGCCCCGTCCAGCCCGCGAAGTCCTTCCGGGTGGCAGGCCCGTGACCGCGGAAGTAGCGCAGCGCGATGATTCCGAGCGCTTCCTCCCGGGACGGCCGGGCCGGCGCCGGCGCCCACTCGTCGAGGAGCACGAACGTCTGCTCCTTGCCGACGTGGGGAGCGATCGCCGTCACGCCGCGCTGTGACGCGTACCAGAGCAGGTGGTAGCCCCGCTGACCGCTCACCTCGATGCCGCCGGATCTCAGCGTCGCCAGGCACTCGGATCGCGTGAGACGCCCGCCGCCGGCGAGGGCGGCGCCGAGCAGATCGACCGCCCGGTCCGACGTCGCGACGTCGAGCCCCAGCTGCTCCCGGCGTTTCTCCCCGCCGGCGAGCACGCGCACGCCCATGAGGTCGAGCATCCAGTGCGCATCGGCCGCGGGCACGAGGTGGACGGTCCCGCGCATCGGCCAGGTGCGCAGGACCTCGCGTTTCTCCAGCGCCTCGTTGACGTCGCCGAGCGTCCACCCGGGCAGCCGCGCGCCCAGGGACCACAGCATGCTGTTGGCATCCTGCGACTGCATCGCGCCGAACCACGACACGATCTCGCCCACCGACGCGGGCGCGTTGCCGCGCAACAGCAGGCTCGAAAGCCGCAGCCCCAGGGCCGTCCGTCCATCCATGCGACGACCCTAGAGCCTGGGTACGACAGATTCAGCGTCCGCGGGCGGCCCGGTAGAGGCGGATCAGGTTGTTCGTCGACGAGTCGTCGTCGGCCTCGGCCGTCGAGCCGGTCAGCTTGGGCGCCAGCTGGTTGGCCATCACCTTGCCGAGCTCCACGCCCCACTGGTCGAACGAGTTGATCTGCCAGATGGTGCCCTCGGTGAACGTGATGTGCTCGTAGAGGGCGATCAGCTGGCCGAGGATCGAGGGCGTCAGCTTGTCGGCGAGGATCGTGGTCGTCGGGTGGTTGCCCTGCATGACCCGATGCGGCGCCACCGAAGGGCTGGTCCCCTCGGCCTCGACCTGCTCGAGCGTACGGCCGAAAGCAAGCGCTCCGGTCTGCGCGAAGAAGTTGGACATGAAGAGGTCGTGCATGCCGCCGATGTTGTGGTTGGGCTGCGCGAAGCCGATGAAGTCGGCCGGGATCATCTTCGTGCCCTGGTGGATGAGCTGGTAGAACGCGTGCTGCCCGTTGGTGCCGGGCTCGCCCCAGTAGACCTCGCCGGTCTGGAAGTTGACCGGGCTGCCGTCCAGGCGCACCGACTTGCCGTTGCTCTCCATGGTCAGCTGCTGGAGGTAGGCGGCGAACCGGTGCAGGTACTGCGAGTAGGGCAGGATCGCGTGCGACTGCGCGCCCAGGAACGTGTCGTACCAGACGTTGATCAGGCCGAGCAGGGCCGGCACGTTCGACTCGATCGGCTGGGTGCGGAAGTGCTCGTCGACGGCGTGGTAGCCGGCGAGCATGTCGGCGAACTGCTCCTTGCCGATCGCCACCATCACCGACAGGCCCACCGCGCTCGGCAGCGAGTAGCGGCCGCCCACCCAGTCCCAGAAGCCGAACATGTTGGCGGTGTCGATGCCGAAGTCGGCCACGCGCTGGGCGTTCGTGCTCACGGCGACGAAGTGCTTGGCCACCGCGGCGTCGTCCTTCAGCGACGCGAGCAGCCAGTTGCGGGCCTCGGTCGCGTTGGTCAGCGTCTCCTGGGTGCCGAACGTCTTCGACACGATGATGAAGAGCGTGGTCGCCGGGTCGAGGTCGTGCGTCTTCTCGTACAGATCGGTGGGGTCGATGTTCGAGATGAACCGGCACTCGATCTCGGGCGCCTTGAAGGCCTTGAGCGCCTCGTACGCCATGACGGGCCCCAGGTCGGAGCCGCCGATCCCGATGTTCACCACCGTCTTGATGCGCTGCCCCGTGTGCCCGGTCCACTCACCCGAGCGCACCTTGTCGCTGAACGCGCCCATCCGGTCGAGGACCTCGTGCACCTCGGCGACAACATCTTGACCATCAACCACGAGTTCGGCCGTACGGGGTAAGCGCAGCGCCGTGTGCAGAACGGCCCGGTCCTCGGTGACGTTGATGTGCTCGCCCGCGAACATGGCGGCGATGCGCCCGGTCAGCCCCGCCTTCGCCGCCAGCGCCACGAGCGCGGTCATGACCTCCTCGGTCACCAGGTTCTTGCTGTAGTCCACGGTCAGGTCGGCGACGGTCGCGGTCAGGCGCTCGCCGCGCCCCGGGTCGCTGCCGAACAGGTCGCGCAGGTGAACGGCCGAGAACTTCTCCGCATGGCCCTGCAGGACCTGCCACTCGCCGCTGTCGGAAACGTGTTCGCTCATTGGCCTTGTCTCTCGCTCGAACCCGGACTCTCATCCTCATCCTGGCATGAAACGGTGCCCGTCACCGATCAGTTCAACCCTCCGCCCGGATCGGCCGGCAACCCGCCGCGCGGCTCATAGACACCGCACAGGCCGGCCACAGACGGGCCGTAGCCGCCCGGCCGACCGTAAGAGCCATGACGACCTTGATGGAACGCCCACCGGTGGCTTCGCCGCGCCACGAAGCACCGCGCCCGCCGGGCCGCGCCCGCCGATGGCCGGTCCTGGTCCTGCTCGCCGCCACCGCGGCCCTCTACCTGTGGGACCTGAGCGCGTCCGGCTGGGGCAACAGCTTCTACGCGGCCGCCGCCCAGGCCGGCGCGCAGAGCTGGAAGGCGTGGCTGTTCGGCTCGCTCGACGCCGGCAACGCCATCACGGTCGACAAGCCGCCCGCCGCCATGTGGGTGATGGGCCTCTCCGCGCGCCTCTTCGGCGTCAACAGCTGGGCGATCCTGGCCCCGCAGGCGCTGATGGGCGTGGCGAGCGTCTATCTGCTGTACGCGTCGGTCAAGCGCTGGTTCGGCCAGAACGCCGGTCTGCTGGCCGGGGCCGCGCTCGCGCTGACCCCGGTGGCGGTGCTGATGTTCCGCTACGACAACCCCGACGCGCTGCTCGTGCTGCTGATGACCGCCGGCGCGTACGCCACGACCCGGGCCGTGGAGAAGGCGTCCTGGAAGTGGCTGGCCCTCACCGGCGTGCTGCTCGGCTTCGGGTTCCTCACCAAGATGATGCAGGCGTTCCTGGTCCTGCCCGGGTTCGCCCTGGTCTACCTGATCGCCGCGCCGACCGGCCTCGGCAAGCGCGTCCGCGACCTGCTGATCGCCGGCCTCGCCCTGGTCGTCTCCGCCGGCTGGTACGTCGCGCTGGTCTCGCTGTGGCCCGCGTCGTCCCGCCCGTACATCGCCGGATCGACCAACAACACGCTGTGGGAGCTCGCGCTCGGCTACAACGGCCTCGGCCGGATCTTCGGCGGCACCGGCAACGGCGGCGGGGGCGGCGGCAACGGCAACACCGGTTTCGGCGGCGCCACCGGCATCGGCCGGCTCTTCGGCAGCTCGATGGGCACCGAGATCTCCTGGCTGCTGCCGGCCGCCCTGATCGGCCTGGTCGCGGTGCTGGCCTGCACGTTCACCGCGCCGCGCACCGACCGGGCCCGGGCCGCGATCGTCATGTGGGGCGGCTGGCTGCTCGTCACCGGCATCACGTTCTCCTACATGAGCGGCACGATCCACCCGTACTACACGGTCGCCCTGGCCCCCGCCATCGCCGCGCTCGTGGCCATCGGCGGGCGGATCCTCTGGCTCTACCGCGCTCGGCTCTGGGGCCGGCTGGTGCTGGCCTCGATGCTGGTGGCGACCGCCGTCTGGGGGTCGGTGCTGATGGGACGGGCGGGGTGGCTGCCCGGTCTGCGATGGGGGTCGCTCGCTCTCGGCGTACTCCTGGCGCTGGTGTTGATCTTGCCGGCCGTTCGCCTTCGCCGGTTCGCGGTGGTCGCGCTGGTCGCCGCGATTCTCTCGGCCGGTGCTTCCGGCGCCGCTTACGCGGCATCGACGGCCTCGGTGGCCCACACCGGTTCGATTCCCGCTTCCGGCCCGTCGGCTTCCGCTTCCATGGGCGGCGGTACGGGTGGGAGCCGCATGGGTGAGATGGGCGGTTTCGGTGGTTCGGCCCCGACAACGGGTGCGACGGGTGGCCCGGGCGGCGGATCGACCAGCAACAGCGAGCTGACCGCCCTGCTGAAGGCCAGCACCACCAAATGGTCGGCGGCGATCAGCGGCGCCACCTCGGCGGCCGACCTCGAGCTCGCCAGCGGCACCTCGGTGATCGCGCTCGGCGGCTGGAACGGCAGCGACCCGAGCCCGACGCTCGCCGAGTTCCAGGCCTACGTCGCGGCCGGCCAGATCCACTACTTCATCTCGGGCGGCGGCATGGGCGGGGGCGGCGGCTCGTCTTCCGACTCCTCGCAGATCGCCGAGTGGGTCGCCGCCCACTACACCGCCACCACGGTCGGCAGCACGACGGTCTACGACCTGACCACGACCTGACCGCCCAGTGATACCGGAGCCCCGCGCCGACCAGGCGCGGGGCTCCTTCCGTTAGCATCGCCGCGCATGACCTGGTTGACTCGGGCAGCGCCCCTCTCCGCCGTCACCGCCGGCCTGCTCGCCATGGTCATCGGCGTGACCAGCTCGGCCGCGATCGTCTTCAGCGCCGCCCGGGCGGCCGGCGCCGACGACGCGGAACTAGCCTCCTGGATGCTCGCGCTGGGCGTCGGCATGGGCCTCACCTGCATCGGCCTGTCCCTGCGGTTCCGCGCTCCCGTGATCACGGCCTGGTCCACCCCCGGCGCCGCCCTGCTGGCCACCGGCCTGAACGGCTTCACCCTGCGCGAGGCCACCGGCGCGTTCCTGGTCTCGGCCGCCCTGATCACGCTGAGCGGCGTCACGGGATTGTTCGCCCGCGTCATGGACCGCGTTCCCGTACCCCTGGCCGCCGCCCTTCTCGGCGGCGTCCTGGTGCAGTTCGGGACAGGCCTGTTCGCGTCGATGCAGCACAGCTTCGCCCTGGTCTTCACGATGTTCGGCGTCTACCTGCTGTGCCGCCGCGTGCTCCCCCGCTACGCCGTGCTCTGCGCCCTGGCCGCCGGCGTGCTGGTGGCCGCCCTCACCGGCGCGCTGCACCTGCACGGCGTACGGCTGGCCTTCGCCAAGCCCATCTTCACCGCGCCCGAGTTCTCCTGGCAGGCCGTGGTCGGCGTCGCCCTTCCCCTGTTCGTGGTCACCATGGCCTCGCAGAACCTCCCCGGCGTGGCCGTGCTCCGCAACGACGGCTACCGGGTGCCCGTCTCCCCGCTGATCACCTGGACCGGCCTGGCAAACTTGGTGCTGGCCCCGTTCGGCGCGTTCGGCCTCAATCTGGCCGCGATTACGGCCGCCATCTGCACCGGCCCGCAGGCCCATCCGGACCCCCGCCGCCGCTATGTGGCCGGCGTGTGGGCCGGCGTTTTCTACCTGACGATCGGCGCGCTCGGCGCGACGGTCGGCTCGCTGCTGACGGCCCTCCCCGCCGCGCTGGTCCTCGGGATCGCGGGGATCGGCCTGCTCGCCACGATCGGTTCGTCGTTGACGTCGGCGCTGTCGACGGACCGCTGGCGGGAGGCCGCGGTCGTCACCTTCCTGGCGACCGCCTCGGGGATCAAGCTGTTGGGGGTGGGGTCGGCGTTCTGGGGGCTGGTGGCCGGGCTGGTGACGGCGGTCGCTACGGGGGCTATCCGGCGGGGGGCCGGCGCCGGTGCGGCCGCCGCTGTTCAGCCCGCCGCGCCCGCCGTGGCCGACGCCGCCGCCGGCCCGTCTGCCGTGCCCGCTGTGAACGACGCCGCCATCCGGTCGACCCCGCCCGCGGTGGCCGACGCCGCAGCCGTCCCGCCCAGGCCAGCCGCCCAGGCCGACACCGATTCCGATGCCGCCGCGGTTAGGCCCACCCCACCCGTTCTGGGTGGGGCCGAGTAAAGCACCCACCCCCGACAATTTCCGCGCGCCGTCCACAGGCGTCGCCGAACTCAGCGCTCAAGCAGTCCCCTGACGCCGCTCAGCGTGATCAGGACGGCCAAGACCAGGAACGCGCCCATGACCTCGCGCAGGGTGATGCCGTTCAAGTCGGCAGCTCACAGGGGCGATGCCGAGGCCACCGCGGTTAGGCCCACCCCACCCGTTCTGGGTGGGGCCAATTACAGCACCCACCCCCGACAATTTCCGCGCCCCATCCACAGGCGGTCCCCGGCTCAGCGGTCGAACAACGCCGCCAGGTCGGGTGGGCGGAAGTTCGGGCCCTTCTGCACCTTGCCGTCGCGGACCACCGGGCGGCCGTCCTCGCCGAGCTTGCTCATGTTGGCCCGATGCACCTCGGCGATCACCGCGTCCAGGTCGATGCCGTGCGAGATCGCGGTGCCGTAGGCGACGTACACGACGTCGGCCAGCTCCCGCGCCAGCGACGCCAGCCGCTGCGGCGACGGGTCCGACTGCACGGCGGCCGACGCCTCCGCGACCTCGCCGACCTCCTCGTCGAGCAACCGCTGCCGGACGGCGGCCAGCTCCGGGGGAATCGGCCGCGGGCGGTCGGCTCGCGCCAGCCCGAACACTTCATGGAACTCCCGCACCAACCGCAACGGCGACTCACTCACGCAGGGCACCCTACCGAGCAGGGCCCGGGCCGGCGCGCCGACGGAGGGGCCCGCGGCGCAACACCCGACCGGCCACCCCTAGCGACCGCGCAGGCTGCGCAAGGTGAAGCCGCCGGCCGCCCGCTTGAAGAGATGCTCGGCGCGCTCGTACGAGAGCCGCGCCCGCCCGGTGAGCGGGCAACGGTCGGCCACCGCGCCCGGAGCGGGACGGCGATCGGTCAGGAACAGCGGCCCGGCCGTGCGCCCGCCGATGAGCAAAGGGAGGAGACGGGCCGTACCCGAGCGCCACGCAATCCAGCGGGCGCCCACGCGGGCGCGGCGATCGTCCAGGTCGAGGTCTTCGACGTTCAGGGACAGGACGGCGCTGACCGGGGCGCCGGACTCGTGCAGCAACAGCCAGAACGTGCGCTCCCGCAACGGATGCCCGGACTCCCCGACGAGGGCGGCCAACGACGCGGCCGGAAGAGGTGCGGCGGGAGCGGGCGTCTCGGGGCGGCGGTCCAGCGCGTCCGCGAAGGGCACCGAGGACCACGCCGCGAGCGAGCGCAGCGCGGCCCGGTGCCGGTTCCAGGTCTTCGGGGCGGCGCTGCCCCACGCGGTCGCGCACGCGGCGGCCACCGCCGCAGGGGTCAGCTCGTCGAGGGGCATGCTGTCGCCGAAGGCGCGGCGCAGCCGGGTGAAGGTCTGCCGATAGGACCGCTTACTGGCCGTATCGAGGTCGTCCCGGTTCAGGAACTCCGCGACGGCCGCGGCCAGACCGGGTACGGCCGGCGTCACGGCGGTCATCTCGGCCACGCGCCGGCGCAGGAACTGCCGCTCCTGGTGGTTGCGGGTCAGCGTCAGCGCGCGCTCGAACTCGCGGCGGGCCTCGGCGTGCCGCGACAGCCGGGCCAGCAGGTCGCCACGGACGGCGGGCAGCAGGTGGTAGTCGCGCAGGAACGGGTCGGTCAGCAGCGGCTCGGTCGCGGCCAGCCCTTCCGACGCGCCGAACGCCATGCCGACGGCCACCGCCCGGTTGAGCCGGACCACCGGCGTGGGCAGCAGCCGGATCAAGGCGTCGTAGAGAGTGACGATGCGCCGCCAGTCGGTGGCCTCGGCGGTCGGCGCCTGAGCATGGCAGACGGCGATCGCGGCCTGTAACACGTACGGGCCGGGCGGCGTTTTTAATGATCTTGCTTTGAGCATCGCCGCGAAGCCGCGCCTGATCAGCAGGCGGTCCCAGCGCCCGCGATTCTGCTCGTGGAGCAGCACCAGCTCGCCGGACGGGCCGGTGCGCGCGGCCGAACGCGACGCCTGCAGCTCCATCAGCGCGACCAGCCCGTGCACCTCGGCCTCGGCCGGCGCCAGCTCGGCGAGCATGCGGCCCAGGCGCAGCGCCTCGCGACAGAGATCGGCGCGGATCAGATCCTGGCCGGCCGCCGCCGCGTACCCCTCGTTGAAGATCAGATACAGCACCTCGAGCACCGAGCCCAGCCGCCCCGGCATCGCGTCGCCCGCCGGCCGGGCGAAACCCACCCCCTCGTCGGCGAGGATCTGCTTGGCGGCGGCGATCCGGCGGACCACCTGCGGCTCATCAAGAAGAAAGGCCCGACCGATTTCGTACGCGGTGAGCCCGCCGACCATGCGCAGAGTGAGCGCGACCCGAGCGTCGCGGGGCAGCACCGGGTGGCAGCACACGAACATCAGGCGCAGGACGTCGTCGTGGCTCTCCGCGGGCGGCTCGGCCTCGGCGGCCGGCTCGTGGTCGCCCACGGTCTCCCGCTGGGACCGCCGGATGTGGTCGACGGCCCGGCGCCGGGCGACCGTGGTCAGCCAGGCGCCGGGATTGTCGGGAACGCCGTCGACCGGCCACTGCTCGAGGGCCGCGACCAGCGCGTCCTGGGCGAGCTCCTCGGCCAGCCCGACGTCGCGCACGAGCCGGGCCAGGCCGCCGACGATCCGCGCGGACTCCAGCTTCCAGACCGCGTCGATCGTGCGATGGACGTCCATTTTTCCGAAACCGATCAGAAGACCTGCTGGATCGTGCTCTCCCCGTCACCGACGATCTTGCGGAAGCGGCGGCCGAGCTCGATCGCCTCCTCGCGGGAGCCGACCTCGATCAGCGCGAAGCCGGCGGCCGCCTCCTTGGCCTCGGCGAACGGGCCGTCGGTCACGGTGATCTCGTCGCCGATCGAGGACATCCGGACGCCGCCGGGCTCGAGGCCGCCGGTGGCGAGCAGGACGCCGGCCGCGGTCATCTCCTCGATGAAGGCGCCCATCTCGGCGAACAGCTTCTCGTCGGGCGCGGTGTCGGTCGGCTTCTGCATCATCAGGAAACGCATGTCGTGCTCCTCCGGTGAGGTTCGTGTGTCGCGGACACCACTGCGTCGGCTGAGCTTATGCGACAGGGAACGCACGGTGTTCCCTGTCGCATCGCGACTTCGACGTCCTGGCGAGAACACAAACCCAGGAGGAACCCGAAATGACCGCACTGACGATCGCCGCCGCTCCCACCCGCGTCGCCACCCGCACCCTGCTGACCGCCGGCGTCGTCGCCGCGCCGCTGTGGGCCACGGTGTCGCTCGCCCAGGCCTTCACCCGCGACGGCTTCGACCTGACCCGCCACCCGCTGAGCATGCTGAGCAACGGCGCGCTCGGCTGGCTCCAGATCACCAACTTCCTGCTGGCCGGCGTCCTCACGGTGGCCGGCGCGATCGGCCTGCGCCGCACCGGCCGCAGCCGGTGGACGCCCCGGCTGGTGGCCCTCAACGGCGCCGGCATGTTCGCCGCCGGCGTGTTCACGATGGACGCCGCCGACGGTTTCCCGGCCGGCACCCCCGCCGGCATGGGAGTGCTGACCTGGCACAGCTACGCCCACTTCGCGAGCGGCACGGTCGCCTTCGGCACCCTGATCGCCGCCTGCTACGTCCTGGCCCGCGGCTACCGAGGCGCACGCCGGCTCGCCTCGATCGCCGCCGGCTCGGCCCTGCTGGCCGGCGACCTGTGGGCCATGACCGGCGGCAAGGCCGGCTCCCTGACCCTGGCAGTCGGCGCCATCACCGCCATGCTCTGGATCTCCGCGGTGTGCGCCGATCGCCTGCGAGGCCTCTGATCCGGGCCTGCCGCCCCCCTTCCCGCAGCCGCCCCCGTTTGCTCCCCTTCTCGAGCCCCGCGCCGATCTCGGTGCGGGGCTCGCCATCGTGGGTCGCTACCGACAGAGGGCGCGACGTGCGGATCGCCGGAGTCGCGGCCAGCCAATCCGACTGACCGCAACACACCGGCTCGCGCGCGCGTGACACACCGTGGTGGCAGCCCTGACAAGCGCCGTGAGCTCGTCGGCATCTCGCTCGACGCCGTGACGTGTCCGCTGCTGGGCGCCCCATCCCCCGCGACCCGCCCCGAGGCTCGCGCTCCCGGGTGCCCATCGCCCGGTCACCTGCGCACCGCTGGCCCCGGAAACGCGTACCGGCAAAGGAAGCGCAACCGAATCGCCCAGCTCACCACCCGCCGAGCATCCTAGGAGACTAGGCGGATTGCTCCGGGCACCGGGAAGGCCATCTCCCTGTCCAGCAGCGCCGTCGCCTCACCCGCCGGCAGAGGGCGCGACAGCAGGTAACCCTGCGCGTAGTCGCATCCCATCTCCTGCAGGAGCGCGAGCTGCACGTCGTTCTCGATGCCCTCGGCGACCGTGCGCATGCCGAAGCGCTGCCCCAGCCGCACGATCGTCCGCACCAGCGCCTCGTCCTCGCACTCGCCGCCGAGCCGGTCCACGAACGAGCGGTCGATCTTCAGCACGTCCATCGGGAAGCGGCGCAGGTAGGCGAGCGACGAGTACCCCGTGCCGAAATCGTCCATGGCCAGCATGACGCCGAGCGCCTTGAGGCTGACGATGCGGGCGAGGTTCTCATCGGTGTCGTTGAGCAGGACGGACTCGGTCATCTCCAGGCAGAGCTGACCGGGCGGCATGCCTGTATCGGCGAGCACCCCGGCGACCACATCGGCCAGGTCGCCGGCCTCGAATTGTCGGACGGACACGTTGACAGCCATCACGAGCGAGCGGCCCCACGCTACCGCCTGGCGGCACGCCTCGGTAAGCACCCAGCGGCCGAGTGGCACGATCAATCCGGTGGCCTCGGCGACGCCGATGAAATCCAGTGGCGGCACCATTCCGCGGGTGGGATGCTGCCAGCGCACGAGCGCCTCGAAGCCCATGATCTCGCCGCTGCGCAGGTCGAATTTGGGCTGGTAGTGCAGCACGAGCTCGTCCCGCTCGAGCGCGAGACGCAGGTCGGTGGCGAGCTCGAGCCGGCGCACCAGAGCGTCGTGCATGCTCGAGTCGTAGGTGGCGTAACCGCCGCCGCCCGCGTCCTTGGCGCGGTACATCGCCAGGTCCGCGTCGCGCTGCAGCTGCTCGATGTCGCCGGCGTCGGCGGCCGAGGCGATGCCGATCGCGGCGCTGACGTGCAGCTCCCGGTCGTCGACCAGCACCGGCTCGGCGAGCGCGCCCAAGATCTCGGCCGCGACGTCCTCCGCGGCAGTCAGCGACGCATCGGCGATCACCGCGAACTCGTCCCCGCCGACCCGCGCCAGCGTCCACTCGGCGGGCAGGCACGAGCGCAGGCGCGCCGCGACGCACACGAGCAGATGATCGCCGGCATCATGGCCGAGGCTGTCGTTGATCTCCTTGAAGCCGTCCAGATCGAGCAGCAGGATCGCCACGCGGTCGCGGGGGTTGCGCTCGACCGCCTCGCCGAGCCGGTCGGCGAAGCCCGCGCGGTTCACCAGCCCGGTCAGCGGATCGTGATAGGCCTCGTGGCGCAGGCGATCCTGCAGCTCCTGCGCCTCGCTGATGTCGCGCGTATTGAAAACCAGGCCTTTGACGTACGGGTCATCGAGCAGATTGGTGATGGTCATCTCGGCCAGACGGGGCTTCCCATCCGCGTGCCAGAGGACGATTTCGAACACCGTGGTGGCGCCCGGCGTGTCCCGCACCTCGTCGATCGCCTGCGCCACGCGTCCGCCGACCTTACGCCCCGCGAGCTTGCAGAAGGACCGGCCGAGCAGTTCCGACGCCGGGTAGCCGAAGATCCGCTCGACCGAACCGGACTGCCAGCGCACGGTCGAGTCGGCCTCGAGGATCGCCAGCGAGTCGGTGCTCTGCTCGACCAGGGCGCGAAACCGCAGCTCACGCTCGTGCAGTTCGGCCGCGCGTTCGGCCACCCGCGACTCGAGGCGACGCGCCAGCCGCCGGCTCTCGACCATCAGCAGCACCTGGCGGCCCACGATGAGCGCGATGCTGATCGACCGGGTCCAGCTACCGACCGTGCTGGGCGTTCCGCCGAGCAGCATGCGGCCAATGCCAACCACAAGACTGATAACGATCACGACGTACGGGAGGAGCACCGTCATCGACGGCCGTTCATCGATCTCGGACTCGGCGTCCGCCCCCGTGTGCCCCAGCACCGCGGCGGTGACGAGCAGCCCGAACCCACCCAGCCAGCCCGCCGCCGCGAGACGCTCCAGTCCGGCGGAGGCGACGCTCCCCGAGACCGCCATCGTGAGCAGCGCGCCGGCCGTGACCGTGATCGCCCGCAGGTCGGGCACACCACGGCGCAGGCGCGAGAGGGTGAGCAGAGCGACGGTGCCGAGGACGATGTCGCCGATCGGATAGGCGATCGAGGCCGAGCCGGGCGTGCGATACGCGTCCAGCACGAGGTGGAAGGAAAGCGAGACCAGGCACGACGCGATCAGGAGCGTGTCGATCACCGCGCGGACTTTTTCGATTCCCGTACGGGCGGGGACCGGCACGAGGAGCAGACCGGCGACCAGAAGCGCGATCATCCCGAGGTGCCCCGGCGCCGGTTCGGCCGGAGTTCCGCCCGCGAGCGCGCCGGCCAGGGCGCCGACGCCGAGCGTGGTCCAGGCGACGCGCACCCGTCCGCGGCGCCGCCCGGCCCGGACCAGGCAGGCAGTGGCCGCGCCGAACGCGAGAGCAGTGGTGACGGCGGCGGTGACGGCGGCCCCGGCCAGGGCGGCCAGCGCGCCGGCGAGCACGAGCACCAGCAGGATCGCCGCGGGAAGCGGACGCCTGACGGTCATCCCTTTCCCTCCCCGCCGGTTGACACCCCGTCGAGTCCAGAATCGGGTTTTCCGGCGACTACCTAAGGGTTATCAGGCGGGCTTGTTTGGCGGCGTTCGTCCGGGGCACAACAGCGCACGGGACGGGTTCCGGATCCCGGCGCCCGCCCCGCACAGAAGATTCGAAGCTCACTTCTTCTTCTTGTTCTTCTTGTCCTTCTTCGACTTCTTCGACTTCTTAGCCATGGTGGGGCCTCCCTTCGACACGCCGGCCTGGCGGCCTCCCTCACGCGACAACGGCTCTCCGCCTCGCGCGGGCCGCCTCGCGTACGGCGGCCGACCGTTAACTTTACGGAAACGCGGCCCCTCGTGTGGGCATCTCAACATGAACAAACAGAGTCCGGAGACGGGTCAAACTCGCGCCAAACCGCGTGAAAGAGACATGAACAATCCAGTACGGAACACGCCCTCGCGTGATCAGCCGGCGCCCGCCGCGGTTCTGATTCCGCGCGGGCCGTCTCCGGGTCGCTCGGCCGCCCGGTGATCGGCCGCATCGAGCGAGCGTTTGCCGGGCGAAAGCGTGGTGTGCCAACGGGTTCGCCGCCGTCGTCCTCGCCCTGCCGTCGCGTCCCCCTCGGCCCGCCGCCGCGTCCCCTTTGCCCCGGCGCCCTTCATCCCAACCGTCGTCTTATCAACCCACCGCCTTTCCTCAGCGCACCGCCGCCCCTCTGGCCGCCGCATCTCTCGTTCCGCCGCTTCTTCGCACTCCGCTCTCCGGCCCTCGGCCGCTTATCGCTCGCAGAATCGCCGAACTAGTTGCGCCGGGCGGCCCTCTGCGGGTAGCCAGGTCCTCATGATGCCGATCATCGACGGGCACAACGACCTGCCCATGCAGCTGCGCGGCCGCTTCGGATACCGGGTCGAAGGCCTCAACGAGCCCCGCCCCGAGCTGCAGACCGACATCCCCCGGTTGCGCGCCGGCCGGGTGGGCGGCCAGTTCTGGTCGGTCTACGTCCCGTCCGACCTGCCCGAGGCCGAGGCCGTGGCCGCGACCATGGAGCAGATCGACGCCGTCTACCGGCTCGCCGCCGCCTACCCCGACGACCTGGCCATCGCCTACAGCGCGGACGACGTCGAACGCGTCATCGCCGCCGGCCGGATCGCCTCCCTGATCGGCATCGAGGGTGGCCACAGCATCGCCACCTCGCTCGGCGTGCTGCGCAGTTTCGCCCGCCTGGGCGTCCGTTACATGACCCTCACCCACAACCACAACACCTCCTGGGCCGATTCGGCGGCCGCGGAACCGGCGGTGGACGGCCTCAACGACGACGGCCGCGCCGTGGTCCGCGAGATGCAACGCATCGGCATGCTGGTCGACCTCTCTCATGTAGCCCCGGTGACCATGCGAGCCGCTCTGGACACCGCCTTCGCCCCCGTGATCTTCAGCCATTCCGGCGCCCGGGCCGTCCACGATCACCCCCGCAACGTCCCCGACGACGTCCTCACCCGCCTCCGCGACAACGGCGGCGTGCTCCAACTGACCTTCGTGGCTCCTTTCCTCTCCGCCGACTACCGCGCCTGGATGCGCGACTCCGACGCCGAGCAGCAACGGCTCGGTCTCACCTCCTCTCCGCTGGGTGACTGGCCCCGCGCCCCGCGCCCGGCCGAGGACCCGGCCACCGTCCCGCCGACGGTCGCCACCGACCCGATGACCGTGCCCGCCTACCGGGAGTGGCTCGCCGCCAACCCCCGGCCCACGGTCACGGCCGCCCAGGTGGCCGACCACGTCGACCACGCCCGCGACGTGGCCGGCGTCGACCACATCGGCCTCGGTGGCGACTACGACGGCACCACCGATCTCCCCGAGGGCATGGGCGACGTATCCGGCTACCCCCGGCTGCTGACCGAGCTCTCCGCCCGCGGCTGGTCCGAGACCGATCTCGACAAGCTCACCGGCGGCAACATCCTGCGCGTGCTGCGCGAATCCGAACGGCTGGCCCAGGAGCCACTCTGGCCGCTGTCTCCCGCCCGCTGAACTCCGCGGGCCTTGCCGGGCCCACTCCGCTGGGCCGGCGCGCTGGGCCCGCTTCTCGCGGGCCGCTTCTCTTGAGCCTAATTCTCTCGGGCCTGCTTCTCTTGGGCCTACTTCTCTCGGGCCTGCTTCTCTTGGGCCTGCTTCTCTTGGGCCTGCTTCTCCGGGGCCTGCTTCTCTTCGGCCCACGTTTATCCGGCCTGCTTCTCTGCCCTGGCCTCTCCGCCTTGGGTGCCGCCGACTTTACGAGGCTCGGCGACCGCGGCGATACCGACCAAAGTCGACGATCGGATCGACCTTTGCCGCCGGCCGTCGACCTCTGGCCGACGCGAACGGACGGCCCGCCCCGGCACGCTGAGCCACATGATCAGGGTTGAACACCTCACGAAGAGGTACGGGAGTCACCCCGCAGTCAACGACGTGTCCTTCATCTGCGAGCCGGGCACGGTGACCGGCTTCCTCGGGCCGAACGGCGCCGGCAAGTCCACCACCATGCGGATGATCTGCGGGCTCACCCCGCCCACGTCCGGCGCCGCGACAGTGTGCGGCATCCCTTATCGCCGCCTCGGCAACCCCGGCCGGCTGATCGGTGTGCTGCTCGACGCCTCCGCTCAGCACGGTGGCCGCACCGGTCGCGAGGTGCTCGCGCTGGCGGCCGTCACCATGGGCGTCGACACCGCTCAGGTCGGCCGGTCACTCGACCGGGTCGGGCTCAACGCGACAGCCGGCCGCCGCCGGGTGAAACGCTATTCGCTCGGCATGCGGCAGCGCCTCGGCCTGGCCCACGCGCTGCTGGGCGATCCGCAGGTGCTGATCCTCGACGAACCGGCGAACGGCCTCGACCCCGAGGGCATCTTCTGGATGCGCGGCCTGTTGCGCGATTTCGCCGACCGAGGCGGCACGGTGCTGCTGTCCTCGCATCTGCTGCGCGAGGTCGAAGCGGTCGCCGACCACCTGATCGTGATCGGAGGCGGCCGCGTCGTCGCCCAGGGGGCCCAAGACGAGCTGCTGTCCGCGGCCGGCACACTCGTCCGGGCGCTCGATCCCGTGGCGCTCGACGCGATGCTCGCCCGGGCCGGTCTGACCGGCGCCCCGTCGACCGACGGCGGCGTGGTGGTCCGGGCCCAAGCCGAGACCATCGGACGAGCCGCGGCCGAGGCGGGACTGGTGCTTCTGGAACTGCGCCCGGCCGGCGCCGACGGGTTGGAGCAGATCTTCCTCGAGCTGACCGCCGGCGAGTCGGTACGGGAGGCGGTCCGATGACCACGTCCCTATCCCCCGCGCTCCGCACGGCGGGTCCGGCGCCGGTCGCGACCACGCCGATCTCGCCGGCTCGCCTCACGGTCGTCGAGCTCCGCAAACTGGCCGACACACGAGCCGGTCTCTGGCTGCTCATCCTGATCGGCCTCGGCACGGTCGGCACGGCGGCGATCCAGCTCGGCTGGGCGGCCGACGAGGAGCTCACGTTCGACGGCTTCTTCGCCTTCGGCCTGGTCCCGTCGGCCGCGCTGTTGCCGGTGCTCGGCATCCTGTCGATGACCGGCGAATGGTCGCAGCGCACGGCCCTGACCACCTTCACGCTGACACCCGCGCGGTTGCGCGTGATCACCGCGAAGCTGGCGGCCGGCATCCTGGTCGCCCTGGCCGCGACCGCCGCGACGATGCTGCTGAGCGCCGCGGCGAACCTGCTGGGCATGACCCTCGGCGGCGACGGCCGTTGGCGCGTGACGCCGTCGCTCGTATGGCAGGGCGCGCTCCTGCTGGTCGTGTTCGTCCTGATGGGCATGGCGTTCGGGGCGCTCCTGCTCAACTCACCGCTGGCGATCGTCGCCTACTTCGCCCTGCCGACTCTCTGGTCGGTCCTGGGCGAGGCGATCCGCGCACTGCACGGCGTTTCCCGTTGGCTCGATCTCGACGCAACGACCGGCCCGCTTTCCGAACCGGCCATGTCCGCAGGCGAATACGGCCGGCTGGCTGTCTCGGTCGCCGTGTGGGTGGCCCTGCCCTTGCTGCTGGGCTCGTGGCGGATCCTCCACCGGGAGGTGACATGACCGAGCCGCGATGGACCGCCGGCCACGCCGCCCAGGGGAACGCGATGAGGCTCGGCCGGCGACGAGGCTCGCCAGCGACGAGCCTCGGCCAGCGACGAGCCTCGGCCAGCGCCGAGGCTCGGCCAGCGCCGAGGCTCGGCGAGTAACGAGCCTCGGCCGGCAATGAGGCTCGGCCAGCGATGAGACTCGGCCGGCGACGAGGCTGGGCCGGCGATGAGGGCTCGGCCAGTGATGAGCCTCGACCCAGCGACGAGGCTGGGCCGGCGATGAGCCTCGTGCCGGGTGCGGGCATGTAGGGGCTTGTTTGGCGGCGGGCGTGCCGGGGTACGCGCCCGGCATGCCCATCGGAGCTCAGCCGCCGGGGCGGCGCGGGACTGTCGGCGAGCCCTACAGCGCGCTGAATCTGCGGCTTGTGCTGGCGGCGTTCGGGTTCGTCGTGTGCACTCTGCTGGCCATCTGGCTGTTCCACGAGGGGTGGACAGTGCCGGGCTGGTTGCTTGCCGCGTGGGCCGCCGTCGCCGTGATCGACATGGTTGTTGTGCAGCTTCGGCGGCGCGCCCGTCGCCGGGCCGAGGGGGACGGGCACCACTCACTGTTCGAATAGCGCGTGTTGGCCTGCCGCTGGTCGGGCGGCAGGTAGCGTCCAGTTTCATGGATCGCGTCCGCTTCGCAGCTTTTGTGGTGATCACCATGGTGGCGCCGCTTATGTCAGCACCGGCCTCCGCGGCTCCGCGCGAACGGGCGACAACGAACCTACGGGCCGCAGCCGGCGAATCGGCCACGGCGAACGGCCGGGCGACAGCAGGCGTAACGGCCACGGCGAACGGCCGGGCGACAGCAGGCGTAACGGCCACCGCGAACGGCCGGGCGACAGCAGGCGGAACGGCCACCGCGAACGGCCGGGCGACAGCAGGCGTAACGGCCACCGCGAGCCAAGCGGACACGGGCTCCGACGCCCGCGAGCTCGGCCGCACGCACTTCAGCCTCAACGGCAAGCCCTTGCCCGATCACCCCCGCTTCCAGCGCCGGCCGGAGTCGCGGGCCGCGGCGGCCGGGACGCCGACGGTCGGCACCGAGCGGCAATGGCTCGGCCTCGAGGACACGACCGGGCGGTACTACGCGAAGAAGTACAAGCTGCGGGCCGTCGGGAAGCACATCGAGGTGTGGGTGGCCGACGACATCGCGTTCCCCAAGACCGACTGTCGCAAGAACGCCGTCGAGGTTTCCGATGTACAGATCGCCGGTCTGATCCATGAGTTCGACGGCACGATCTACCCGAAGGAGACCACCGCCTTCAGCACGCCGCCGAACCGGGACGGCACCAACGCGTCGATGAAGGGCGACTTCACCGGGGACGGCGACAAGACGGTCACCCTGGTCGACAACGTCCGCGACGCCAACTACTTCACCTACCCCAAGGCGGTCACCTACGTCGCCGGGTTCTTCTCGGCCCAGCTCAACGAGCTCTTCGATCGCAACGTCATGACCATCGACGCGTACGACTGGAAGCACCGTCTCGGCGCCGAGCCGGCCGACGAGCCCACCGATGATCTGTGCACGAGCCGGCCCGCGCATCCGCGGATGTACGAGGCCACGTTCGCGCACGAGTGGCAGCACCTGCTCGAGTACTACGCCGATCCCGACGAGGAGAGCTGGGTCAACGAGGGTCTGTCCGATTTTGCCCAGACACTGGTGGGGTACGTCGATGGCCGCGCGACGGTGAACGACCGGGGCAACGACAACCACCTGATCTGCTTCCAGGGCTGGGGATCGGTCAAGACCAAGTACAACGCCAACCCGCGCGCATGCGGCGGCCCGCAGAACTCGCTGAACCTCTGGGACGAGGGGGCGCCCACCGAGGTGCTCGCCGACTACGGCAACGCGTACCAGTTCATGCTCTACCTGCGCGATCGATTCGGCCCGGACGCGATCACGATGCTGCACCGGGACGGGCTGCGGCACGGCCTCGCGGGAGTGCAGGCCGCGCTGCCCGCCGGCACGAACCTCTACGACGTGATGCACGATTTCCAGACCATGACGCTCGTCGACAAGATCGTCGGCGAGGGCGGCGGCCAGATGATCGGCCTGCCGCTGGGCCGGGTCACCGCGGCGGGCCTGCGCTCCACGATCAACTTGGACAACCCGTCCGATTACGACATGCCGGGAGCCGCGCCGAACGGTGCCGACTACGTGCCGCTGCCGACGCCGCTGAAGTCCGTCTCGTTCGAGGGCGCGACGACGCTGCCGCCGCTGCCGACGGGCTGGACGGTCACCGGCAAGACCCTGTTCTCCGGCAACACGAACGATCTCGACAACGAGGCGGTCCTGCCGGTCACGGTGCCGGCGGCGGCCAAGGCGACCCTCAAGCTGGAAACTTCCTACGACATCGAGGACTCCTACGACTTCGGCTACGTCACCGTCTCGACCGACGGCGGCAAGACCTACACCGCGATCGCGGGCGATCGAACCATCGCGGGCCCGGCGGGACCTGCGCTGAGCGGGGCGAGCGGGGGCGTGGTCACGACGAACTACAGCCTCACGCCGTACGCGGGAAAGAAGGTCTTGCTGGGTTTGAGGTACACGACCGACAGCGCCGTCACCCGCGGTGGCTGGCGGATCGGCAAGATCAGTCTCGGCGACCTGACCCTCAGCGACGGCAGCACCCTGACCGGCTGGCGCTCCCCCACGATGATCGCGCCGACGCCGGTGCACGCGTGGCACGTGACGCTGGTCGGCATCGACGGCAAGCGCGCGCGGATCGTGCCGGTGGACAAGTTCGCCGACCTCAAGGGATACCCGAAGATCGTCGCCATCGTCGCCTACGACGAGCCGACCGAGAAGGTCAAGCAGTACGCCCCCTATCGTCTCGTGGTCAACGCCGTCCTCCAGCCGGGCGGCAGCGAGCCTAAGCCCCCGGCCAAGCCGATCGGGCAACCGAGCACGACGAAGCCGCCCGTCCAGCCGGTCGGCACCAAGCCGGCCTCGCCCGCGCAGCCCGGTGGCGCCAAGCCAACCCCGCCGCCCAACCACTCAGCTGAATGACGCCGCTCCCGGCCGCGGGGGCAGCGTCGAGCCGACCGGCCGCGTAGACAGGCAACGTCGAGCCAACCAGGCCGGATGACCGGGCAGCGGCAACCGATCCAGCCACGCAGCCGGATCGCGGTCGCCCGCTCAACCGGGCGGCAAGCCGTGACCGCCGCCCGGGTAAGTGGTCAGCCGGGCGGCAAGATGCCGTAGATGAGGGCCGTGGAGCCGGCGCCGGCCTTGTTGATATGGCCGCCGCAGAGCACGTAGGCGCCGGTCGGTGGCAGCTCCGCGAGGTTGGCGAGGATCTCGAGGCTGATCCGGTGTCGCTGGTAGACCAGCAGCGACACCGCGTAGGTCGTGTCGGTGCCGACGTCGGGGCTGAACGTGTCGGTGCCGGTGCCGCCCCGATAGCCGAGACGGCCGGTGTCGACCAGCCATTGCACGGTGTCGAGGGCGAATCCGGGCTGGTGCATGGCGCCGTCCGCGTCGAAGTTGAAGTAGGCGTCCGTGCCCCACTTGGCGTCCCAGCCGGTCCAGATGATCACCATGGACTCGTCGGGAATGCGGCCGTGGCGCCGTTCCCAGGCCTTGATGTCGGCGATCGTGACCTCGTAGTCGGCGTCGTGAGCGCTCTGGCGGCGCACGTCGATCTTGACCGCCGGGAGGTAGAGGTCGCCGATGTCGAGGTCGTCGGCGAGCGGCTCGCCCGCGTTGAAGTGGCCGGGCGCGCCCCAGTGCGTGCCGGTGTGCTCGCCCTCGCGGACGAACTGGAGGTAATAGCCCTCCTTCTCGATGGTGGCGATGGTCTCGAGCTCGAACGGCGGGTCGCCGGGATAGACGTTGGTAGTGGCCGGGTCGTTGACATGGGAGAGGCCGACCAGGCGCAGACGATCGAGTCTCGGCACCTCACGGCCGCCCGCCTGGGCCGCCTCACCGGTCATCATCGCCCCCGCCAGCCCGGCCGCAGCCGCGCCCATGATCTCGCGTCGTCGCATGCCATTGTGACTATCGGGTCGCACGTCGTGACGTCAATGAGCCTGGCACCATTCGCAAAACATTGACACTGTCATCATGACAGTGTCAGACTCATCAGCGTGTGGACGATGGATGAGCTAGTCGAACGAGTGCGGGAGGCCTTGGCGGCCGAATACTCCGGCGCTCCGAACGGCCGTGTCCGCGACGTCCCCGACCGCCGCGCCATCCGGTGGTATACGACGATCGGCCTCGTCGACCGCCCGCTCGGCATGCGTGGGCGCACCGCGCTCTACGGCCCGCGCCACCTGCAGCAACTGGTGGCGATCAAGCGCTGGCAGGCGCAGGGCCGCAGTCTCGCGCAGATCCAGGCCGACTTCGCCTGGCTGACGCCCGAGGGGCTGTCCGACGCCTCCCGGGTCCCCGAGGGTCTGCTCGAGGGGGGCGACGAGGCTGCCGGCGGCGACGCCGCCAAGCCCGACATTGTGTTCCGGCCCCGATTCTGGGCAGACAGTCCGGCAAAGGCCGACAGTCCGGCGAAGGCGGACCGCCTCGCGAGGGCCGGCAGCTCGGCGCCGGAAATACCCGTTCCCTCGGCCGCCGACAACGCCGCCGCTCCGGTTCATGGCGTGGCGCTCGCCCCCGGCGTCGTCCTGCTGCTCCCCTACCCCGTCTCCGACACCGACCGCGTCGAGATCGCCGCGGCCGCCGCACCACTGCTGACCATGCTCGAGTCCCGTGGCCTGATCGATGGGAGAACGTCATGACCCTTTCCGTGACTCCGATGAGCCCGGCCGAGCTGGGCCGCATCCGCATCTTGCCCGACGCCGGCTTCGGACGGCTGACCACCGACCGCGGCAACCTGCCGCTCGACCGGCTCGACGTGCGGGCCCGGCTCAGCGGCCTGGTCGCCCACACGGTGGTGGTGACCGAGTTCGTCAACGCCCACGACACCGCGCTCGAGGCGACCTACGTTTTCCCGCTGCCCGATCGGGCCGCGGTCACCGGGATGAAGATGACCGCCGACGACCGCACGGTCGAGGCCGAGCTTCAGGAGCGGGGTGCGGCCCGGGAGGCGTACGACCAGGCGATCGCCGCCGGCAAGCGCGCCTCGATCGCCGAGGAGGAGCGGCCCGACGTGTTCACCATGCGGGTCGGCAACATCCTGCCCGGCGAGCGCGTGGTGATCGAGCTGAGCCTGGTCGGCCCGCTGCCGTTCGAGGACGGCGCGGCCACGTTCCGGTTCCCGCTGGTCGTGGCCCCGCGCTACGTCCCCGGCACACCGCTGCCCGGCCCCTACGTCGGCGACGGCCAGACCCCCGACACCGATGCCGTTCCGGACGCGTCGCGCATCTCGCCGCCTGTGTTGCTGCCTGGCTTTCCCAACCCGCTGCGCCTGTCCATCGGCGTCGAGATCGACCCGGCCGGCCTGACGCTCGGCGAGGTCCGGTCCAGCCTGCACACGGTCAGCGAGCGCGAGGGCGTGCTGAGCATCGCGCCGGGCGAGCGCGCCGACCGCGACTTCGTGCTGCGCATCGGCTACGCGGGCGGCGGCGAGACCGCGATCGCGGTGCCCGACGAGTCCGGCGACGAGCCCGGCGGCGTCTACCAGCTGGTCGTGCTGCCGCCCGACGACACCGCCGGGCCGCGCCCGAAGGACGTGGTGCTGCTGCTCGACCGCTCCGGCAGCATGGGCGGCTGGAAGATGGTGGCCGCCCGCCGGGCCGCGGCCCGCGTGGTCGACACGCTCACGTCCGCCGACCGTTTCGCCGTGCTGACCTTCGACCATCAGATCGACCGGCCCGCCGACCTGGGTGACGGGCTGTCCGAGGCGAGCGACCGCAATCGTTTCCGCGCCGTCGAGCACCTGTCCCGGGCCGACGCCCGCGGCGGCACCGAGCTGCTCGCGCCGCTCGAGTCGGGGCTGAAGCTGCTGCAGGTCAGCGAGGGTCGTGACCGGGTGCTGGTGCTGGTCACGGACGGCCAGGTGGGCAACGAGGATCAGATCGTCCACGACGTGACCCCGCTGATCGGCGCCACCCGGATCCACACGATCGGGATCGACCGGGCGGTCAACGCAGGCTTCCTGGGCCGGCTCGCGGCGCTCGGCGGCGGGCGGGCCGAGCTGGTGGAGAGCGAGGATCGGCTGGACGAGGCGATGGAGCACATCCACCGACGGATCGGCGCGCCGGTCGTCACCGACCTGGCCGTGACCGGCGGCGGCCTGCGGCTCCTCGACGACGAGCGGGCCCCGGCCCGGCTGCCGGGCCTTTACCCGGGCGTTCCGCTCGTGGTCGCCGGCCGGTTCGCCGGAAAGCCCGGCGGCAGCATCACCGTCACCGGTCGGACCCGGGACGACCGCGAGTTCCGCACCACGATCGACGTGCGGGAGCGCACCGAGCCCGCGATCACGGCCCAGTGGGCGCGGGCGCGGCTGCGCGACCTCGAGGACGCCTACGCGGCCGGCGACCGCAGCCTCGAGGGGCGGATCGTCGCGACCTCGCTGCGATACGGCGTGCTGTGCCGGTTCACGGCGTTCGTGGCGGTCGACAGCCGGGTTGTGAACGAGGGCGGCGAGACCAAGCGAGTCACCCAGCCGGTCGAGCTGCCGTCGGGCTGGGAGGCCGATGTGGACGCCGCTCCCATGCTCATGCGGATGAGCGCGGTCGCGCCGCTGCCGCCGCCCGCCGCCGGAGCGCCGGCGATGCCTCCGGGCATGCCCGCTCCGGGCGGGCCGCCCCGGTTCGCTCCGGCGCGCGCCGACGGGCGTGCCACCCGGTCCCGGGCGATGCAGACGTTCGCGGCCGTTCCGGGAGCGATGCGGGCCAGTAAGGCGTTCGCTCCGGGCGGGGCCGCGCTGTCGCTCGACCAGGTGCGCGAGATCGCCCGGATCGAGGCCGGGCGGCTGCGCGAGGCGGCCGATCGGCCGGCCTACGAGCGGCGGGATGCGCTCGACGACCTGGCGAGCCGGCTCACCGTGCTGCTCGGGTCGCTGCCGGGCGACGAGTATGCCCCGCTGCGCGACCTGCTCACCGTGCTGAACGACGGCGACCGGACGCTTGATGAGAAGTGGGGCGCGGCGTTCGAGGCGATGGCCGGCTTCGGCGGCGAAGCACCGGGGTCGGGGCCGAGCACCGGCGCCGGTGGCCGCGCTGGTGGCGGCGGCGGCGGTGGCGGCGGTGAAGCGTCGGGCGGGCCCGGCGGCGCAACCGGCGAACGCCCGTCGCGCAAGGCGTTCTGGAAACGCTGAACGACGGATGCCCCGCCCTCGAAGCGAGGGCGGGGCATCCCCATCACGCGCGGGCCCCTGGGCGTCAGCGCACCGGCGGGAGCACCTTGGCGGCGCCGGTTGCGGGCTGGCCGTGGGCGGCGATCTCGGCGGCCGACGCGGTGCCGAGGTCGAAAGCGTCGGCGGTCGTCGGGGACGGCTTGCCGGCGTCGTCGGTCAGTGGGGTTCGGAACGGCTGCTGGTCGCCCACGCAGGTGGTGCCGGCGGTGGGCAGGGCACGGTAGAGGAGGTAGCGGTCGGTGATGCCCGTGGCGCAGGACGACGTGCCGTAGGCGGTGTGGCCCCAGTTGTTGCTGGACAGCAGGCGGCTGTTGGGCAGCAGCTTGGACGACGTCACGGCGTCGGCGTAGTTGGTGGCCGGGTCCCAGAAGCTCCCTACGAACAGAACGGGGTACCTGGTGTGTTTGGTGAACGGTCCGGTGTAGGCGTCCTCGTCGCGCACCGTCCAGTTGTCACGGGCGCACTGCACGCTCGCCCACGCCCACGCGCGGCCGAAGTAGGTGGCGCGCTTGTCGGCTCGGGCGGCGGCCTTCGGCCACGACGCTCCGGTGGCGGGGTGTCGGCCGTCGGTGCACATCACGGCGGCGTACGCGTCGAAGCTGTTGTCGTAGGGGAAAGCCCGGCCCTCGGCCTGGCGGCGCATGCGGCCGACCCGGTTGGCCGCCGCGGTCAGTTTGGCCTTGGTCGGCACGTGGCCGGGCGTGGTCAGCTCGAAGAGCTCGGCCGCCAGCCCGGTGACCTGGGCCCCGGCGTCGGGCTCGTAGAGGGCGCCCAGCACCATGCCGATGAACTGCGCGTAGGTGACCGTCTCGCTGTCGACGGTGAGCGGCCGCTTCTTGAGGCGCTCGGCGAGCACCCGGAAGTTGCGCATCGGGCTCGCGCTGAACGCGCACTTCGTCTTTCCGGCCAGGCCGCAGCGGCGCAGGATCTCGGAGAGCGCCTTCCACGCGCCGTCGGCCGAGCGGAGGCGGTCGTCCTGGATCTGGTTGCCGGTCTTCGTGCCGCCGACCCAGGCCTGCGGGTTGATGACGCCGTCGACGGCGATCGCGCGGAAGCGGTCGGGGAACATGTTGGCGTAGTACTGGCCGAGCGCGGTGCCGTAGCTGAACCCCAGGTAGGTCAGCTTGCTGTCGCCGACGGCGCGGCGCATGACGTCCATGTCGCGGGCGACCTCGGCGGTCGACATGGCGCCGGCCAGCTCGCGGCCGGTGGTCGAGCAGGCGCGCGCCTCCTTGCCGGCGGCCCGGATGAAGGCCTTCTCCTGGGCGGCGCCCACCGGGAAGCCGATGCCGAGCTCCCGCATCGTGGGCGACTGCCGGCCCTCGTCGCCGAAGCAGTTGACCTGGTCGCTGAAGCCGATGCCACGCGGGTCCATGCCGACGATGTCGAAGCGGTCGAGCAGAGCGTTACTCATGAAGTACGGGGCGGCCAGCGCCATGGTGACGCCCGAGCCGCCGGGACCGCCGGGGTTCACGAAGAGGCTGCCGATGCGGTGTTTCTGGTCGCGGGCCTTGACCCGGAGCAGGGCGAGGCTGACCTGCTTGCCGTGCGGGTTGTCGTAGTCGAGCGGGACCTGGGCGGTCGCGCACTGGCCCCACTCGTAGCAGGGGTACCACCGGAGGTTCGGCGTGGCGACCGCGTCGACCCGGCGCCGCTCGGCGTCCGACGTGCGCTCTCCGGTGACCGCTTTCGCCCTGGTCGGCGGGGAGGCGGCGGTCGGCGGCGAGGCGCCGGTCGGCGGGGAGGCGGCGGTCGCCGGTTGCGGTGCGATGACCAGCGCGAGACTCGCGGCTCCGGCCGCGAGCAGACGGCCGGCCGCGACGAAGCGGCGGGCGGCGGGCGGGCGGGCGGGCGGTTACGGACTCACGGTCAGCGGCCTGCGGACGGCCGGTTGCGGACTCCCGCCTAATCGTGGACAGGCGGCCGGTTGCGGACTCACGGCCGACCGCGGATACGCGGCCGGCCGGGAGCAGACGGGTGAGCGGCATGAGTGACCTTCCTGATCGCCCGGCGCCCATCTCGCCCCGGATGTACAGAAAGGTAGGTTCGCGGCGGATCCGCTCGGTTTGCCGTCGCGGTGTATCTCCGTTGCCGGTTCCGGCCGCCCACGGCATCGCCGGCCCGCCGGTTCCGGCCGCCCACGGCATCGCCGGCCCGCCGGTGCCGGCTTCTGTCGGCTACCCGACCCCGCTCGCGGCCGTCCGGACGGCCCTCGCATCGGCGCAGGTCACTGCGTCCGTTCTCGGCCCGGAACGCCCCGAAGGCCGCATCGAGCGGAAAGTCGAATCTTCGGCGGTCGGCGAGTCGTGGAGCGGCGCGGGTAGGTTGGGCGGTCGATCGTCTTATGAGGGCTCGATGGCGGCGGGTGAATCGTGACGGACGAGGACCACGGCGAGGAGCGGGATCCCCTGCTCGTGCGGCCGTACATCCGCGACTCCGACGTGCCCGGTGACGATCCATCCACGCTGACCTGGCCGTCGGCCACCACGCGCGAGGTGCGGTCGCACCGGGCGCTCGAAGGAGCCGACGACCCGACCGCGGTGCTGTTCCTGCCGGAGGTGGCCAGGCGCAAGCGGGAGCGGAACGGCCGGCGCCGGCTGCTCGTCGTGCTCGCGGCCTGTGCGTTCCTGCTGATCGGCGCGGGCGCGGCCGGGTTCGCGGCGCTGCGGTCGAACACCCGGCCCGCCGGACCGGCGGCGCTGCCGGACGCGCCGATCCCGGCACTGAGCGGGCTGGTTCCGGCGCCGCCCGCCGCCCCGCCCAGCAGCGGGGCCGGATCGGCCTCGCCGTCGGCGCATCGGTCGGCGAGCCACCGGGCGTCCGCGACGGCGAGCGCGAACGGATCCGGCGCTGACGGAACAGGCGCCAACGGAACGGGCGCGAACGGTAGCAGCGCGAATGGAACCGGCGCGAGCGCGCCGGCAGCGTCCGCCACCACGTCGGCGGCCGCGCCCGCCGGCAACGGCGGAAAGACGACCACGCCGGCGGCGCTCGCCCCGAAACCGGCGGGCGACAGCGTCGGCACGATCCGCGGGCAGAACGGGCTGTGCCTCGATCTCAACGGGGCGGTGGCCGTCGACTTCAACCACGTTCAGGTGTTCACCTGTAACGGGTCGGACGCCCAGCGGTGGACGCTCGCGACCGACGGCACGCTGCGGGTGATGGGCAAGTGTGCGCTCGTCGCCGGCGATGGCACCGTGCACATCACGGGGTGCGACGGGCGGACGACCGAGCAATGGCGCGCCGCCGGCCAGGTGGTGGTCAACGCGTCCAACGCGAAGTGCCTGACCGATCCTTCGTCGGGGACCGCCTCCGGCACGGGGGTCACGGTCACGACCTGCGGCGGCAGCGCCGGCCAACGGTGGTCCCTGCCCTGACCCAGCGGCCGGCCGGCGGAAACTGCGCCGGCGCGGTACGGGCCAAAGGGAGGGACGATCAGAGGGACTGAGCCAACGACCGACCCGCAGCACGCCCACTGAAGATGCACCCGCCGAGGAACGTTCCCTCCAGGGCGTTGTACCCGTGCACTCCCCCGCCCCCGAAGCCCGCGACCTCCCCGGCCGCGTACAGGCCCGGGATCACGACCCCATCCGCGGACAACGCACGGGACGAAAGATCCGTCTGGATGCCGCCCAGCGACTTCCGCGTCAGAATGTGCAGCTTGATGCCGATCAGGGGGCCGGCGGCCGGGTCCAGGATGCGGTGCGGAGACACGGTGCGGCCCAGACGGTCACCGCGGTAGCGGCGTGAGTTGTGGATGCCCTGGATCTGGGAGTCCTTCGAGAACGGGTTGGCGACCTGGCGATCCCGCGCCTCGATCTGGGCCCGGATGCGTGCGGCGTCGAGCGGTGGCGCATCGGTCAGCTTGTTCATGCCGGCGATCAGCTCGTCCAGCTCGGACGCCACCACGAAGTCGGCGCCGTTGCGCTTGAACGCCTCGACCGGCTCCGGCGCGCCCTTGCCCAGGATCCGCGAACGGATGAACGCGCGGCGGTCCTTGGCGGTGATGTCCGGGTTCTGCTCGGACCCCGACAGCGCGAACTCCTTGCGGATGATCTTCTGGGTGAGAATGAACCAGGAGTGGTCGTACGCGGCGATGTCCGGCGTGGTGCGCAGATGGCGCAGCGTGCTCAGGGTGTCGTAGCCGGGCAGGCACGGGTCGGGCAGGCGCCGGCCGAGCGCGTCGAACCACATCGACGACGGCGCGGGCAGGATGCGGATGCCGTGGCCGGGCCAGATCGGGTCCCAGTTGCGGATGCCCTCGGTGTAGTGCCACATGCGGTCGCGGTTGACCAGGCGCGCGCCCGCCGCGTCGGCGATGTCGAGCATGCGGCCGTCGACGTACTCCGGCACGCCGGTGACCATGCTGCTCGGTGGGGTCCCGAGGCGGGACGGCCAGTAACGCCGTACGAGATCATGATTGCCCCCGATACCGCCGGTGGTGACGACGACGGCTTGGGCGGTGAGTTCGAAATCGCCGGTCTCGTCCCGATTCGACGCGACACCACGCGCGGCAACGTCGGGAGCGAGGAGCTTTCCGCGTACGCCCGAAACTGCTCCCGCCGAAACGACCAGCTCATCCACCCGGTGGCGGTGATGGAACGTGACCAGGCCGGCATCGGCGGCACGCTTCACCGACGCGACGAAAGGCGCGACCACCCCGGTGCCTGTCCCCCAGGTGACGTGGAAGCGAGGCACCGAGTTGCCGTGGCCGTCCGCGCGCAGATCGCCGCGCTCGGCCCAGCCCACGGTCGGAAGCCAGCTCATCCCGAGGGAGGAGAGCCAGGAGCGCTTCTCGCCCGCCGCGAACTCGACGTACGCGCGGGCCCATCGGACGGCCCACTCGTCCTCGCCCGAGGAAGCAAGGCGGTCGAACTGCGCGCTGCCCTGCCAATCCTGCCAAGCAAGATCGAACGAATCCCGTACGCCGAGACGCCGCTGCTCGGGCGTGTCGACCAGGAACAGGCCACCGAACGACCAGAACGCCTGCCCGCCGAGGTTGGCCGCGTTCTCCTGATCGACGAGCGCGACCCGCTTGCCGGCCGCGACGAGTTCATGGGTGGCGACCAGACCGGCGAGGCCCGCGCCGACGACGATGACGTCCGCATTCACGATTCAAGAATGTATCGGATACGGGAATGTATTGGGTAGGGTTCGACGCGTGCGGGTCACGAAGAGGCGGGCGGCGACGCGGGCCCGGCTGCTCGACGCGGCGTTCGAGGTGTTCGCGGCGAAGGGTTTCGGCCCGGCGCGCATCGACGACGTCTGCGAGGCGGCCGGCTTCACGCGCGGCGCGTTCTACTCCAACTTCGGCACGCTCGACGAGCTCTTCTTCGCCCTCTACGACGAGCGCGCCGCGATCATCTCGGGCCAGGTGGCCGCCGCGCTCACGGCCGACGAGGGCGCGCCGCTCGAACCCTCCATCCACGCGGTGATCGCCCGCACCGCGGCAACGCTCCTGCTCGACCGCGACTGGCTCCTGGTCAAGAGCGATTTCCTCCTGTACGCCGCGCGGCACCCGGAAGTGGCGAGCCGGCTCGCCGCCCATCGAGCCGAGTTACGGACCGCGATCGAGGCGCGGTTACTCGCCGTGCAGGGCCGTCTCGCCCTGCCGCCCGGAGTGGCCGACGTCCCCGCGGCGGCCCGCGCGGTGGTCGCCGCTTATGACGGGGTGACGGTCCAGCTGCTGCTCGACGGCGACCTGGCGGCCGCCCGCGCGTGGCTGACCCAGTTGCTCACCGCGCTGCTGATCCGCTGACCGCCGCCGCCCCGCGCGTATGCGTAAGCAGAGCGATGAGCCCGAGGCCTGCCGGAACCGCCGCGCGTATGCGTAAGCAGAGCGATGAACCCAAGGCCCGCCGGAGCCGCCGCGCGTATGCGTAAGCAGAGCGATGAACCCAAGGCCCGCGGGAGCCGCCGCGCGTATGCGTAAGCAGAGCGATGAGCCCGAGGCCCGCCGGAGCCGCCGCGCGTATGCGTAAGCAGAGCAAAGGGCGGCGGTCAGGCCGCGATGTCGTCGGCCGTCGCGGCCAGGACGCCGCGCACCGCGTCCAGCACCTCGTCGTCGACGCCGAGGCCGGCCAGGACGCCGACCAAGTAGGCGCCGACCAGGTCGTAATGCTCGCGGGCGATGCCCAGGCCCGCGTGGGCGGTGCGCAGCTCACGGCCCGAATAGTCGTCGGGGCCGCCCAGCACCTGGCTCAGCAGCGCCACCATGTGGGACTTGAGATGATCTATGTCGACGGTCAGGAAGTAGGGCTCCAGGCGGTCGTCGGCGAGGATCACGCGGTAGAGGCGGTCGACCGCCTCGGTCACCGCCGGTTCGCCACCCACCCGCTCGTAAAAGGTTGTGTCCACTGTGTCCTCCCGCGCCACAAACTAGCCCACCCGGCGGCCCCGCGTGGTCCCGTCCGGGTGTCCGTTTCAGCGCTGGGCGAGGGTGTCGAAGAGGTCGACGCCGTGGGCCTTGGCGTGGGCGACCAGTAAGCGGCTCACCAGCTGGGCCAGCGCCACGCGGTCGCGGGGCGGCAGCAGCGCCAGCAGGGACTGGACGTCGGCCTCGAAGCGGGCGCCGGCCGAGGCCGCCAGCTCGCGGCCCTCGTCGGTGAGGCTCACCAGCACCGAACGGCGGTCGGCCGCGGACGGGATGCGCGCCACCAGGCCCCGGCGCTCGGCCCGGTCGACCAGCCCGCTGACGCTCGACTTGTCCAGCCCCAGCAGCTTGGCCAGCTCATTCATGGTGGGCCGCCGGTCGCGCAGCACGCCGAGCAGCCGGGTCTGCACGAGCGAGAGGTCGTGCTCGGCCGCTCGGCGCTCGAGCGTGCCCTGCACGAGGAACGAGAGCTGAGCCAGGCCGTCGACCGCGCCGAGAGTGTCCATGTGAGCAGACTACTTGCTTTAGTTCGTGGCACCAACTAGATTGGTTTGTGCCACGAACTAAACACGAACCACCGGAGGACACCATGGAGATGAACGCCGCGGTCGTGACCTCGTTCGACGAGCCGCCGCACTACCGGAGCTTCGATGTTCCGCGGCCGCGCGACGGCGAGATCGTCGTCGACGTGCTCGCGGTGGGCCTGCACCCGCGCACCCGCAGCGGCGCCGCCGGCAAGCACTACACCAGCACCGGCACGCTGCCGATGATCCCGGGCGTCGACGGCGTCGGCCGCCGCCCGGACGGCAAGGTGGTCTATTTCGTCGCCGACGACGACGTGATCGGCACGATGGCCGACCAGGCCGTGGTCGACCCGCGCCGCACGATCGAGCTGCCCGAGGGCGCCGACGTCACGAAGATCGCCGCGGCCATGAACCCGGCGATGTCGTCCTGGGTCGCGCTGCGCCGGCGCGTGCCGATCCGGCCCGGCCAGAGCGTGCTTGTGCTCGGCGCGGGCGGGAACGCCGGCTCGATGGCCATGAGGATCGCCACGTTGCTGGGCGCCGGCGAGGTGGTCGGGGCCGCCCGCAACCCCGGCCCGGGCCTGCTCGGCCTGGACGAGGTGGGCAAGGCCGCGAACGTCGACATCGTGCTCGACTACCTGTGGGGCGAGCCGGCCCAGCGGGCGATCGTCACGATGCTGACCGCCCGGGAAGAGCGGGACCGGCTGCTCGACTGGGTGCAGATCGGCTCGGTGGCCGGACCGACGATCGAGCTGCCGTCGGTGGCGCTGCGCTCGGCCAACTTCCGCCTCCAGGGCACCGGTCAGGGTGCGGTCAGCCCCCGGGCGTACCTGGCCGAGCTTCCCGCTTTGATCGGCGAGATCGGCGCCGGGCGGATCGCGGTCGCGCCCCGCCCGGTGCCGCTTGCCGAGGTGGAGCAGGCGTGGGCCCGCCCGGACGAGCCGGGCGAGCGCACGGTCCTCATTCCCTGACGCGGGTCAGGGCCCACTGACGATGCTCGTCACCTGGTGGCCGCTGTTCACGGCCGCGCCGGTGTTGTTGATGACGTGGCTGATCGTGCCGGTGCCACCGAGCGACACCGTCACCAGGTCGTGGAACTTGACCCCGGAGACGGCCGGCACCTCGAACGCGTGGGCGTTCACGACGGCCGGGTTGACGTTGAAGTAGCAGTAGCTGCCCAGGCCCCACGCCTCGTGGCTGGTGACCGAGGCGCCGACCTTGTACGCCGCCCAGCCCTGGGTGGAACCGTTCATGTAGGCGGCCTGGTTCGGCGGGTCGTACGGCATCTCGTTCTGGTAGAAGTAGGTCCGCCCGCCGTTGCCGTTCCAGATCGTCTGGTATTGCTGATAGTGCTCGACGAACAGGCCGTAGAAGGTCACGTTCTGGCCGTTGACGATCAGGCCGTTCCGGGCGGTGTTGACGTTCCAGCCCACCGTGCCGCCGTTGCCGTGGTCGGCCCGCCAGATCCAGGCGTGGTCGCCGATCACGTTGCTGCTGTTGATCTCGACGCTCACCGTGGCCTTGCCCGCGATCGAGCCGCCGATGCGCACGAAGACGTCGGAGAGCACGGTCGGGTTGGCGGCGTGCGACGCCGTCGAGCCGGCCGGGCCGACCTGCAGCAGGATGTTGCTGTTGGTGGTGCCGGCGTCGAGCAGCACGCCGGCCAGCCGGACGCCGTCGACGTCGGCGACGTGGATGGCGTCGACGCCGCCGTCCGGGACGAACGTGGCCAGGCCGAGGCCGAGGATCACGGTGCTCGCCCGGTTCACGTTCAGTGTCTGGTTCAGGTGGTAGACACCGGGCGTGACGAGCAGGTTCTTACCGGCCGCGAGCGCCGCGTTGATCGTGGACGCGGTGTCACCGGACTTGACCACGTAGAACGTGCTGATCGGTAGCGAGGTGCCGGCCGGCGAGCCCGCGGACCAGGTGGTGCCGCTGGCGTTCGACCTCAGCGACGGGACGAAGACCTGGTACGCGCCGGTGCCGTCCACGTACAGGTAAGGCTTCTCGGCGATGGCCGGCGCGGAACCGACCGTGGTGAACGGCGGCGACGGGAAGCTCTGCGCCGGCGCGCCCGGGCTGCCGACGAAGACCTGGTTCCAGTTCGAGCCGTTCCAGCTGCCCATCTGCGAGTTGCGGGTGATGAACTGCTGCTGCGACCCGGACTGGATCTGCCCGTCGACCTTGGAGTCGGCGATGAAACCGCCCGACGACCAGCCACCGTCGGAGAGCGCCAGGTTTCCGCGGACGTGCATGCGACGGTACGGCGCGGCCTGCGACACGGCCCAGCGATCAAGCCCGTCCGACGGCACCACGTTGAGGCCCTCGGCCGAGCGCCAGAAGTTCTGGGTGGCGTTCTGCGACCCGTCCGGCCACCAGTCGGCCTCGACGTGCACGTGGCCGTTGATCGTCACCTGGTCGGGCGTCAGGCCGAGGCCGGCGACCTGGGTGAAGAAGCCGACGTTGGCGTCGACGTTGTACGAGCCCGGCTTGAACAGCAGGGCGTAGCGCTGGTTGCCGAACTGGTTGCTGACCTGCGAGTTGAAGACGCTGGTCAGCTTGCTCTGGATGGTCGACGCCGACATCGACGGGTCGAAGACGCTGACGTTCGGGCCCAGGTCCGGGTTGTTCGGGTTGGACGGCACGGTGGTGGGCGGGGTGGTCGGCGGCGTCGTCGTTCCTCCCGAGAAGGTCCACTTCTGGTTGGCCGAGCCGGCGCAGTCCCAGATCTGCAGCTTGGCGCCATCCGCGGTGTTGTTGTCCTTGACGTCCAGGCACTTGCCGGCCGCGTTGTTGACGAGAGCGCCGGCCGCGGAGAGCGTCCACTTCTGGGTCGCCACCGTGTCGAAGCAGTCCCACAGGTGCACCACCGCGCCGTTGGCGGTCGAGTTGTTGGCGATGTCCAGGCACTTGCCCCGGCCCTGCACCGAGCCGTTGTCGGCGAGGGTCCACTGCTGGTTCTGGTTCCCGCCGGTGCAGCTCCACAACTGCGGCTGGTTGCCGTTCGCCGTCGAGCCGTTGGTGACGTCGAGGCACTTGCCGTTCAGTGACGACACGAGCGTGCCCGAGGACGCGGCGAAGGCGGACGTGATTCCCACGACGCCGATCGCCCCCACGACGGCTGCCATCAACGTACCGGCCAATATCCTTCGATTTTTCATGAATTTGCTCCTCAGGCCGGGTTGTTGGCGTGGGTGAGGGTCTCCCAGGCGACGAAGAGGTTGTCGGTCCCCTGCGGCCGGTGCGACTCGGTGTACTGCTGGGTGTTGGCCATGGCGATGCCGAGGCGGTTGTGCAGCGCGTTGAACGCCACCTCGGTCACCGGCCCGAGGCCCTTGGTGACCTTGCCGCCGCAGATGTTCGCGGGCACGGCCGTCCCGTTCTCGAACTTGGTGTGGAAGCCGAGCGCCTGCCGTTCCCGCTCCCGCAGCGACGGCCAGAGGTCCTCGCCCTGGATGCGGGTGGTCTCGGCGACGTGGCTGATGGCCGAGATGCCGTACCCGGTGTGGGTGAAGTCGCGGCACGACTCCTGGGACAGGCCGTCTACGAACGTGCTCTGCCCCTGCCAGTAGCCGATCAGCTCGCTGGTCGTGTCCACGCTGCCGACCGGTGGGTACTTCGGCTGCGAGCCGTCGGCCGCGATGTAGATGTAGGCGGCGGCGCGCGCCTTGAACCGGGTGATCGCCCGGTCGTAACCGGCACGGTCGTCGAGGAACACCGAGATCCCGACCGCCGCCTCCATCATCGACAGCTCCCAGTTGCCGTTGCTGGAACTTCCGACGATCACGACGGGCAGATAGACCGTACGCAGCATGGTCGCGAACCGGGTCGCGTTCGGCCAGCTGGGGTAGGTGTACTTGATGATCTCCGCCGCCCGGGGCCAGACCGATCCGGCCCACGCGGTCTGCAGCGGGGCATTGCTGTTGGTGTGCGACTTGATCGTGGCCGACCAGGCGTCCATGAGAGCGATGGACTTCTGCGCGTACGCCGCGTTGCCCGTGACGTACCAGGCGAGCGCGTCGGTGTAGGCCGCGATGGCGTCCTCGCGCTCGTCGGTGCAGCCGTTGTTCGGGTTGGAGTAGGAGCCGCACTCGACGGTCGCTCGCGGCTTGGGGGTGCGCGTGAGCGAGGCGTACGAGCTGGCCTTCATCTGGTTGTAGGCGGCGAGCCAGGGCTGGGCGCCGGCCGCGACCCTGCCCTTCACGAAGTCGAGCTGGGCCTGGCTGACCAAGACACCCGGATGACTGAAACTGATCGGTGCGGCGTCGGCGGTCACGAGCCGGACGCCGAAGGCGCCCAACCCCGCGACCAGGGCCGTGAAAGCCGCTAACAGCGCGCGTCTGCGCATGGGGATTCTCCCGGAACTGGGGATGGGGAAAACCGGAAAGTGGGTTAACAGTTCCCGCCCATCAACCATCGGGTCAACCCGATATCGACCGACTTAAGTTTCCCTTAAAGGTTCCGGAACAAGAGAGCGCTCTCCGTCTCGGGATCGGTCCCGTAACCGATTCCATCCGGACAAAAGGTCAGCGAATCCCGGCGATGTCGACCGAGCGCAGGGAGTCCGCCATGTCGTCACGGGTACGTAGGGCCGCGCGCCAGCCGACCACCCGGGCCACGACCGTTTCGCCGTCGGCCCGGGTGGCCTCGACGGTCCACGGCCGGCGGAACAGGACCCGGGCCGCGATCGACACGACCAGCAGGATCAGGACGATCATCAGGTCGAGCGCGAGCAGCAACAGGGGCAGCAGCACCCACCAGAAGAGCGCGGCCGCGGCGATGAACGCGATGAAGATGAGGACGATCGCGGCTATCTCGTCGCCGAGGCTCCAGTCGCCGCCGCCGCCTCCTCCTCCGCCGCTCGTTCCCGCGTCGGCCACCTGGAACGCGCCGTCGACGACCTCGCCCGACCGGCCGCTCCGCTTGGACCGCCAGCCCCCGAACCGCCGCGCCAGCGCTCGCCACCTCGGCGCCCACTGGACCCGGACCTGCCAGCGGCCGCCGTCGGGTGAGGTCACGTCCACGGTTCGCACAGCGACAAGGTAGCGGCCAGGGACAAGGATGTGCCCATGCCCATCGGCCGTCTCCACCACACGATCATCGACTGCCCCGAGCCGGCGCGCCTGGCCGCCTTCTACAGCTCGCTGCTCGGCACGCCCATCACGTACGACGACGGTGACTTCGCCGTGGTCGCCGTGACCGACCGCACGTCGGGCCTGGCGTTTCAGCGCGCGCCCGATCACCGCCCGCCGACGTGGCCCGACCCGGCGGTGCCGCAGCAGATCCACCTCGATGTGATGGTCGACGACCTCGAGGCCGCACATGCGCAGGTGCTGGCGCTGGGGGCGACGGAGCTGGGGGGCGAGCATGTCTACGCCGATCCGGCCGGGCATCCGTTCTGTTTGATCCCGCTCCCGCATTGGGCGCCGCCGGTCGGATGAGGATGCGGCGCCTGTGGACGAGCCGCGGATTTTGTCGTAGGCGGGTGCTTTGCTTTGCCCCCACCCGAAGAGGGTGGGGGTCGGGCGCCGGCGCCTGTGGACGAAACCGCGAAACTGTCGTAGGTCGCTGCTTGACTTCACCCCCACCCGAAAGGGCGGGGGCCGGATGATCGCGGCGGGGTGGCGGCGGACGCTCGGGGCGGGCGCGGACCAGGCGACTTCGCCGGGGCGAGCCGCACGACCGTGGCCGGGCCGCGAGGGGCAAGCCGGCCCATTACGGCGGGCATGCGAGGGCTGACCCGCCCACCACCGCGGGAACGCGTGCGCCGACGATACGACCATGACCGGCACGCGAGAGCGAATTCCGACGACGACCTGCGGCGCGCGTATAGGTAAGCAGAGCAAAGGACGACGGGCGCGAGCGCGCCGGCGACCTGCGGCGCGCGCATAGGTAAGCAGAGCAAAGGACGACGGGCGCGAACACGCCGGCGACCTGCGGCGCGCGCATAGGTAAGCAGAGCAAAGGGCGGCGGGCACGAGCGCGCCGACGACCTGCGGCGCGCGCATAGGTAAGCAGAGCAAAGGACGACGGGCGCGAACGCGCGGGCGAACTGCGGCGCGCGCATAGGTAAGCAGAGCAAAGGACGACGGGCGCGAACGCGCGGGCGAACTGCGGCGCGCGCATAGGTAAGCAGAGCTAAGGGCGGCGGGCGCGAACGCGGGCCGGCCGGTTACGCGGGCGCGGGCCTAACGACCACGACTGGCGTAGACAGTGTCTACCGCGACCTGGTAGACACTGTCTATGCAACCGGGGGACGTTGAGCAACGGCTGGTCGCGGCGGGCGTTGCGCTGCTGGCCGAAGGCGGCACCGATGCCCTCTCGCTGCGGGAGATCGCACGCCGGGCCGGGGTCTCGCACGGGGCGCCGCGGCGGTACTTTCCGACTCATCAAGCGCTGCTCGCGGCGATCGCTCGGCAGGGGTACCGGCGGCTGGCGACGGTCATCGAGGAGACGATCGGGCATCACCCGGCGGAGCCTCGGTCGGCGCTCATGTCGCTCGGCCGGCGGTACGTGGCGTTCGCCAGTGACGAACCGGGGATGTTCGCGCTGATGTTTCGGCACGATCTGCTTCGCGGGAACAACGTCGGGCTCCGGCAGGAGAGCACGCCGCTCTTCGGCGTACTCGTGGATCTGCTGAAGCAGGCGCGCCTGGCGCGGCCGACCGAGAAGGCCGCCGCGCTCTGGGGTGCGCTGCACGGTATCGCGCAGCTCTGGCATTGGGGAACGCTTCAGGTGGTGACCGGTTTTGATTCGCCGGAGCCGCTGCTCGAGGCGGCCGTCGACGCGCACCTGGGAGCCTGACGATGCTGCTCTCCGCGACGCTGCGAGCGGCCCTGGTGCCGCTCTCCCGGATGGCCTTCCGGCCCGAGGTGCACGGCGCGGAGAACGTGCCGCGCACCGGTCCGGTCATCCTCGCGGCCAACCATCTCTCGTTCGTGGACAGCTTCCTGATTCCCCTGATGACCCCGCGCCGGGTGTCCTTCCTGGCCAAGCAGGAGTACTTCGAGAGCGGCGGCGCCAAGCGGTGGGCGATCCGGTCGTTCATGACCGGCATCGATGCGATCCCGGTGCCACGCGGGGGCTACCGGGCGGCGCAGGAGGCGCTCGAGGCGGCGCTGAAGGTGCTCGAGAACGGCGGCGCGTTCGGCATCCACCCCGAGGGCAGCCGGTCGCGGGACGGCCGGCTCTACCGCGGGCGGACCGGCGTCGCCTGGCTCGCGATCGCCTCGGGCGCCCCCGTCGTGCCGGTCGCGCTGAGCGGCACCGAGCGGATCCAGCCGGTGGGCGCCGCGTTCCCCCGGCCGGGCAAGGTCACCGTCCGATTCGGCACACCGCTGACCTTTGCGCCGCCGGCCGGCGACAAGCCGGGACCGGCCCGCCGCCGGGCGACCGACGAGATCATGGCCGCGATCGCCGCCCTCTCCGGCCAGCCGGTCGCGAACGAGTACAACGAGCGGTCGAGCGGCGCGATCTAGAGCCCCAGCACGGGACCGGCGGCCCGAAACAACGTGACATTTCCGAGGATGTCGGTGTTGTCGACAGCCTGGTCGACCGTGCCGGGGATCTTGGGGACACCCTCGCGACGGCCCAGCCGGTCGAGCAGCGATCGCAGCGCCGGAGACGTGATCGGATCGGTCAGCGCCACGGTGAACCGCTCGGCGCCGAGCACCCGGATGTCGCGCGTGTAGAACTGCCGCGGCGCCGGATCGAGCGCCTCGCCCAGCCCCAGCTCGTTGGTCGCGACGGCGAGCCGGGAGGCGGCCATGACCAGCGCCTCCTCCCGCGCGCGCCACGAGGTCGCGCTGAGCGCGCCGGCCAGCAGGGGCGAGAGCGAGGCGGCGATCTTCAGCTCACCGAAGGCGCGGCCGAACCATTTCCCGTACGGTGCCCAGCGCCGTTCCACCAGGAGAGCGATCCGCATCAGCTCCCGCACGAGCCGCGCCGCCAGCACCCGGGAGCCGAGATCGTCCCCGGTCGAGGCGGTGCGGGCCACGAACGCCTCCTCCTGACCGACCTTGAGCCAGCCGGCCGCCAGCGCGTACCGCCAAATGTCGTCCGGGTACCAGGAGATCGACGCCCGCCGGACCGCCAGTTCCCCGTCCGGGTCGTGAAAGACCGCCCCGCGCGTGAGGCTCGCGAAGATCTGGGTCGGCGTCAGCAGCCAGTCCGCGACCGCGACCCCGTCCGCCGGGTCGAAGCCGAGCAGGCCCGCGAAGAACTCGCCGACGGTCTCCCCGTCCCGCGAAAAGGGGTGGAAGACCTGCACCCGGGCCCCGAAGTCGTGGTCGGGCGACACCTCGTCGTCGTAGCCCAGGATCTCCGACCCCGGCCCGAGCAGCGCCGCCGCGTGCCGCACCCCGGCCAGCCCGGGCGCGACCGAGTCGAGGTAGTGCCGCCGCGCGATCTCCATGCCGTTCACCCCGAAGGAGTAGCAGCCACCGGAATCCCGGCGCATCCGGTTTTCGGGGCCGCGCGAGGAGGCGCACCAACAGTGCGTCTTTGGTAGCGAACCGGGGTGAACCGTCAGAACCCCGGTCACTGTGACCGAACCGACAGGCCGACGCCCGTTACGACCGCACAAGGCAGAGGTCATGAACAACACTTCGCGCACGTTCCTCCGGCGCCTGGCGATGGCCGTGGCGACGCCCGCCGTCCTGCTGAGCCTGGCGGGCGCCGGGACGCCGGCCGAAGCGGGACCGGCCGAAGCGGGACCGGCCGCAGCGGGACCGGCCGAGGCGCGACCGGTCGCCGAGGAGTTCCGGCCCGTCCGGATCATGCCACTCGGCGACTCGATCACCTGGGGCGTCGGCTCGGCGGCCGGCAACTCGTACCGCACCGACCTCTACTGGCGGCTGGCCGACGCCGGCATCCCCGTCGACTTCGTCGGCTCGATGCGCTCGGGCCAGTCCCCCGACCCCGACAACGAGGGCCACAAGGGCTGGACGATCGCGCAGATCGCCGAGCACGTGGACGACTGGATGGCCACCTACGAGCCGGACGTGGTGCTGCTGCACATCGGCACCAACGACATGGTGCGCGGGGTCGGCGACGCGCCGCTCCAGCTCGACGCGCTGCTCGACCGGATCGCCGCCGATCGGCCCGGCGTCCAGGTCTTCGTCGCCAAGATCGTCGGGCTCGCCGACTACCTCGACACGGCGACCCAGCAGCAGCGCACGGCGGCCTACAACGCGTCGATCGGCGAGATCGTCGACGAGAAGGGCCCGAACTTCCACCTCGTCGACCAGAGCGGCGTGCACGGCATCGACATGTGGAACCGCGAGCACCCCAACGACTACGGCTACCGCAAGATGGCCTGGAACTGGTACCGCGCGCTGCGCCCGGTGCTGGGTGAGGACCGGGTCTGGCCGGCGTCGGAGAACCCGTACGCCGCGCGGTACGGCACGCGCTGCATCCAGCGCTCGACCCTGGGCTCGGCGGTCCAGGGCTGCCACACCTGGGTCCGCGTGACCGCGACGGCGTGGCGGCTCCCGGTGCAGTCCAAGCGGCTCTATCGGGTCAAGATCAAGGGCAAGACCGTGACGCGCGTACGGGTGACGACGCGCTGGATCACCGCAGGCTGACGATTCCGCCACCCCGCGCCGAGATCGTCGCCGACGATGGAGGCATGGGTCGGCTGGTGCGTGTCGAGGGGCTGGTTCCGGTCGCCGGGGTGGTCGCGTTCCTGCTGCTCTTCGGCCTGCTCGGCGGCCCCGGCGACCCGTCGCCGGTCGCGCCCTGGGTCGGCGCCGGGGTGCTGCTCGCGCCGGCTCTGATGGCGTACGCGCACCGCGGCGCCGCGGCCTGGGCGGGCCTGCTCGCCGCCGTGGTCTGGACGTCGCTCGCCCATAACGCCGCCGCGGCCCTGGTCGGCTGGGCGTACGCGCTGGTCGCCGTCGCGCTGACCCGCCGCGACCGCTCCCCCGTCACCGCCCCGGTCCCCCGCCGCCAGCCGCCTGCCCCGACGGCCACCACTCGACCCCGATCGTCCGGGCGCCGCGGCGACCCCGGTCTCCCGCACGTGGCCCTGCCCGCCGAGGTGGGCGGGTTCGCGCTGCTCGTCCTGGCGATGGCCGGCCTGGTCGCGGTGCTCGCCCGTTACGCCGGCCCGGCCTGGCTGACCGCGGTGATCGGCGGCTTCGGCCTCGGCTGCGCCCTGCTGGCCCGCGCCGTCGCGCACCGCGCCGAGCTGCGCAAGCTGTTCGGCACCGCCCAGCCGATGCACGCGGTGCGGGTCGTCGAGCAGACCGGCTACGTCCACGTCCTGATGCCGCACCCGGGCGGGCTGATCGCCAAGGAGTTCGCGTTCGACGTGGCCGAGCCCGGCCTGCCCGACGAGGACGAGCCGCGGACCCGGCCCGGCACCCTCTACGGCGAGCCGCGCCCCGGCGCCTGGTGCACGGTCGAGGTCGAGGGCCGGCTGCACGTGCCGGTCGGTCCCGTCGGCGACGTGATCGAGGTGGCCTACGACGTGGTGCAGGGCCTGCCCCGGGAGATCGAGGACGACGAGGAGCAGCTGGTCGACCCGGCCGCGCTGCTGCCCTCGGACCGCCGGGCGGACGCGTTCGAGTGCCGCGAGCACCGCATCGCCCCGCAGCGGGCGTGGGCGGCGACGGCGGCGATCGGCTTCGGCGGCGCGCTGGCGGCCGGCGAGCTGGCCCGCCTGGCCGGCGTCGCCCCGGCCGGGCTCGGCGCGGTGGCCGCGGTCGCGGCGGCGGCCGGCTTCGAGTTCGGCTGGCGCACCCAGCTGCGTCCCCGCCTGCGCTGGCACGCGGGCGGCGTGGCGGCGATCGGCTTCCGCGGCCCCGACCGCCAGCCGTGGGCGACCGACAGCGCCGTGGTCCACGACGACGCCGGAACCGTGCTGCTCACCGCCGGCGAGTCGGTGCTGACCGTGCCGGTCCCGCCGCCGTGGCCGTCCGCCGACAGCCAGCGAAGCGCCGACCAGCTGGTGGCCGCCCTGCGCGATGCCCGCAGCCAGTCGTTCGAGCTCAGCCCGCTGCCCCCGCCCCCGTCCATCGAGATGCCGCGCCGGCCGTTGACCCTCTACGCGGCGTGGCTGGTGTCGGTCGTGCTCACCGTGCTCATCCTGGGGTGATCCGCAGCTCGGCGGAGATCTGAAACAGAACACGCGTAGCGTACGAACGTGGATCTGAACACCGTCGCCGAAGTGATCAGCCCCGCCGCGGCCGGGCAGTGGCGGCCCGGCGACGCGTGGCTGGGCGGCGGGACGGTGCTGTTCGCCGAGCCGCGGCCGCACGTGGCCCGGCTTCTCGACCTCGCCGCGGCCGGATGGCCGGCGCTCACCATGCGCGAGGACGGCATGGAGGTCGCCGCCACCTGCACCATCGCCGAGCTCGCGGCCAGCGGTTACGACATCGTCGAGAAGTGCTGCCACGCGTTCCTGGCCTCGTTCAAGATCTGGAACGTGGCCACCGTGGGCGGGAACCTGTGCGCGGCGCTGCCGGCCGGGCCGATGATCGCGCTGGGGGCGGCGCTGGGCGGGAGCTGCCTCATCCTGGGGCCGGAGAACGGGCGCCGGGAGGTGCCGGTGAGCGAGTTCGTGACCGGCGAGGGCACGACCTGCCTGCGCGACGGGGAGCTGCTCCGATCCGTACACCTGCCGGGTTTGTCGCTTTTGTCGCCGACGGCCTACCGGCAGGCGTCCCTGCACGCGCACGGCCGGTCCGGCGTCCTGGTCATCGGCCGCCGCGACGGCGAGGGCCTGCACATCACGATCACCGCGGCCACCAAGCGGCCCTACGTCCTGGAGTTCCGGGACATGCCGTCGCCCGAGGTCGTCCAGATCGCCCTGAGCGAGCGCGTCCCGGATGACGCCTACGTGCAGGACGTGCACGGGCTGCCCTCGTGGCGCCGGCACATGACCAGGCTCTACGCCGAGGAGGTCCGGCGGGAGTTGGCCGGATGAGGATCAACGGCTCGCCCCACGCCCGGGCGCCCCGCCCGGGTCAGTGCCTGCGCACCTATCTGCGCGAGGAGGGCTGCTTCGGCGTCAAGAAGGGCTGCGACACCGGGGACTGCGGCGCCTGCACGGTGCACGTCGACGGCGTACCCGTGCATTCCTGCGTCTATCCCGCCTTCCGCGCCGCCGACCGCAGCGTCACCACCATCGAGGGTCTCGCCGGGCCGGACCGGCTGCACCCCGCCCAGCAGGCGTTCCTCGACGCCCAGGCGTTCCAGTGCGGCTTCTGCACGGCCGGTCTGATCATGACGACGGCCGCGCTCCGGGCGGACCAGCGCGACGATCTCCCCCGCACGTTCAAGGGCAACCTCTGCCGATGTACGGGATACCGCGCCGTCGCCGACGCGCTGGCCGGCGTGGTCAACACCGCCGCGCCGCCGCCCGGCGAGGCGGTCGGCGCGAACCTGGGCGCCCCGGCCGGCCCCGACGTCGTCACCGGCCGGGCCCGGTACACGTTCGACGTCGACGTGCCCGGCGTCCTGCACATGAAGGTGCTGCGCTCGCCGCACCCGCACGCCCGGATCGTGGCGATCTCCGTCGAGGCGGCGCTGTCGCTCCCCGGCGTCGAGGCCGTTCTCACCCACGCCGACGCCCCGGCCGCCCTCTTCTCCACCGCCATGCACGAGAAGGCGGCCGAGGACCCGGCCGACACCCGCGTGCTCGACGACGTCGTCCGCTACACCGGGCAGCGGGTGGCCGCCGTGGTCGCGACCTCGGAGGCGGCGGCCGAGGCCGGATGCCGCGCGCTCACGGTCGAGTACGAGGTGCTCCCCGCCGTGCTCGACCCGGCCGCGGCCATGGAGCCGGGCGCGCCGCGCGTGCACCGCCCGGGCAACGTCGTCGGCGAGCTGCACGGCGAGCTCGGGGACGTGGAGGCGGGCTTCGCGGCCGCCGACGCGGTCTACCAGGAGACGTTCTCGACGACCCGGGTGCAGCACGCGAGCCTGGAGACGCACGGCGCGGTCGGCTGGCTCGACGACGACGGCCGGCTCGTGATCCGCACCAGCTCGCAGACGCCGTTCCTGACCCGGCGCGCGCTCGCCGCCCTCTACGACCTGCCGCCGGAGAAGGTGCGCGTCTTCACCGGGCGGGTCGGCGGTGGCTTCGGCGGCAAGCAGGAGATGCTGGTCGAGGACCTGGTGGCGCTCGCGGTGCTGCGGCTGGGACGGCCGGTCAAGCTGGAGTACACCCGGGCCGAGCAGTTCACCTCGGCGACGACCCGGCATCCGTTCACGGTGACCATGAAGGCCGGGGCGCGGCGGGACGGGACACTCACGGCGCTGCAACTCGAGGTGGTCGCGGACACCGGCGCGTACGGGAACCATGGCCCTTCGGTGATGTATCACGGTTGCCACGAGTCGCTGGCCGTCTACCGGTGCGCGAACAAGAAGACGGACGCGTTCTCGGTCTACACGAACACGGTGCCGGCCGGGGCCTTCCGGGGTTACGGGCTCGGGCAGGTGACGTTCGCGGTCGAGTCGGTGCTGGACGAGCTGGCCCGGCAGCTGGCCATCGACCCCGTCGACATGCGGTTGCGCAACGTCGTGCGGGCCGGCGAGCCGCTCCTCGCGCCCGGCGACCACGTCGACGACCTGTCGATCGCTTCTTACGGCCTGGACCAGTGCCTGGGGCACATCCGCGCGGCCGCCGCCACTCCCCCGCCCGTCGCCTCCTCGCCCGCCCCCACCCCCTCCCCGCCCGACATTTCCTATTTGTCGGTCATTCCCGAAGGGTGGCTGGTCGGGGACGGCATGGCGATCGCGATGATCGCGGCGGGGCCGCCCGGCGGGCACTACGCCGACGCGACGGCCACCCTGCTGGCGGACGGAAGCTTCGAGATCGCGGTCGGGACGGCCGAGTTCGGCAACGGCAGCACGACCGTGCACGCCCAGATCGCCGCCGACGCGCTGCGCACCACGCCCGACCGCATCCGGGTGCGGCAGTCCGACACCGACGTGGTGCGGCACGACACCGGGGCGTTCGCCTCGACCGGGGTGGTCGTGGCCGGGCGGGCCGTGCTCGACGCCGCCACCGGGCTGCGGGACAAGATCGTGGCCGCGGCCGGCGGGGACTGGCCGTCGTCGCTGGTGGAGCTCGCGGCCCGGCACCGGCTGACGGCGTCGGGGCATTTCGACGGGTCGCCGCGGTCGGTGGCGTTCAACGCGCAGTGGTTCCGGGTGGCGGTCGATCCCGCGACCGGCGAGCTGCGCATCCTGCGGAGCGTGCACAGCGCCGACGCCGGCACGGTGATGAACCCGCTGCAGTGCCGCGGCCAGGTCGAGGGCGGCGTGGCCCAGGCGCTCGGCGCGACGCTGGCCGAGCACGTCGACATCGGCCCGAACGGCGAGGTGACGACGACCGGGTTCCGGCAGTACCACCTGCCGACGTTCGCGGACACGCCGCGTACGGAGGTCCTGTTCGCCGACACCGACGACGCGATCGGCCCGCTCGGCGCGAAGTCGATGAGCGAGAGCCCCTTCAACCCGGTGGCGCCGGCGCTGGCCAACGCGCTGCGCGACGCGACCGGGGTGCGCTTCACGGCGCTGCCGTTCACCCGGGACCGCATCTGGGAAGAACTGCAGCGGGCCGGTATTTTCGGCACATGAGAACGGTGAGCCGCCGGTTCGCGCTCTGGCGGGCCGACCTCGACGGCGGCGTGTGCGCGGTGCCCGAGGAGTGCGTGGCCTCGCTGCGCTCCCGGGCCGAGGTCGCGGTCACGCTCGAGCACCGCACCTACGGCCTCACCGCGGCCCGCGCGGTCTTCGGCTCGGCCCTCGTCGAGGACGTCGAATGGCAGCTAACCGGCGTCGAGTGGCCCGGCGACCTGCGCCCCGGCACGCTGGTCACGGTCTCGTGGCAGCCGGCCAAGGACGAGATCGTCATCCGCACGGCCGCCCTCGAGGAGCCGATCCGCGTCGACGGCCTCGACTACTACCACGAGTACGACCCGAAGGTCGTGACCCGCTCGTTCGAGGCCGGCCGGTCCAACCGCGGCCGGGTCCTGCACGCCGTCCGCCGCCGCGGCCGCGTCCTGGAGGACGGCAGCGCCGTGCTGCCGGCCGACGCCGTGCCCGCGCTGGCCGGCCTGGGCCGCGGCGCGAAGGGCAAGTTCCTCCTCGACAACGCCGTCGACCAGCTCATCCGGGAGGGATTCCTGACCCGGGTCCCCGGCAGCCTCGACGCCACCGGCTACGCGACCTTCCCCGCGGTCGAGGGCCAGAAGCCGGCCGAGATGCTGTTCTACGCCCCCCTGGTCGAGGAGGGCATGTACCCCGGCGAGGACGAGAACGACCCCGACCGGGCCGATCACCTGGTCAACGGCTTCGTCCGCCGGCTGCCCCCGGGCGCGCACGCCTCCGAGCGGCAGCTGACCCTGCACCAGCAGGCGGTCGAGGAGGACGAGATCGACGCCGACCCGCTCGAGCCCGGCTACACGTACGTGAAGAAGCACCACCGCGCTACCTGAGGTGGGCTGCCGGGCATCCTTGTAGCACACTGCACACATGCGGGTGCGGTCCGTCAAGAAGTGGTGGCGCCTCGCGGTGCGGCCGTGGACGGTACGCTACCGAACCCTCATCGTCGTCGCCGGGCCGGTGGCCGGCGCGCTTCTCGGCGTCGTCACCAACCTGCTCACGGGAACCTGGGACTGGTGGCTCTTCACCGCCATGCTGATCCTGATCGTCGTGCTCACGCTCCAGGCGGTCCTCATCGAGGCCGGGGAACCTCCCGTTCGGCGCCTGTCCCCGAATACGCTCAGCACCGCGTTGCGGCGATTCGAGGGATCCCTGTTCGGTCGCGGACGCCCGTTCGACGAGCTCGTGCACGCCTTGCACAGCAACGAGGGCAAACGCATCCACGTCATCCATGGCCTCACCGGCACCGGTACCACCGCCCTGGCGAGCCGCGTCGGCATGCGCGCCGAGAACAACGGCATCGCGGTCTTCTGGGTCGACGGGTCGCAGGCCACGACGCTGCACGGCGGTCTCGAGCAGCTCGGCGCCCGCGTCGCCCGGCTGACCGGCGAGGAGAACGGGTCCGGTCCGCTTGACGTCGACGCACTGTGGGATCGACTGAGGCGGATGGCGGAACGGCAGTCGTGGCTGCTGATCATCGATGGGCTCGACGATGTTCAACTGCTCGGTACCCAGGCCGAGCTCAAGTCGCTGCACGGCCGGCTTCAGGTCCCGCCGCCCGGATGCACCGTCATCATCACGACCATCGACGGCCGATCGGTGCATTTCTCGCCGGCGGAGGTGCGGTTCCGCCGTCTGCGGGGTCTGGCCCCCGCGGCGGGCGGTCGGATGCTGGTGGACAATGCGCGAGACGCAGGCTCCCTGCTTGACGCCGGGCGATTGAGCGAACGACTCGGCGGAAACGCGATGGCACTGTTCTTCGCGGGCCAATATCTCGCGGTGGCGGCGAAGGATCGCGTGGAACCGTCGACCTTCGCCGGGTATCGCGAGGCGATCGGGTCGCCGTCCTGGTGGGAGCGGCTGACCGCGAGGTCAGGTCATCTGTGGCCGGTCGTCGCGGCCTGGGAGCGGTCGCTGGACCGGATCGAGGCCGAACATCCGAAGGCCGGTCTGCTTCTCGGTGTGATCGCGTGCGTCAGTCCGGAGCCGATACCCCGCGTCATGATCGAGGATCAGGCGCTACGGGAGTCGAATCTCTTCGGGCGCGCCTTTCAGCTGTGGAGAGTCCTGGAACGACTGGCCGACTTCGGGATGGTCGAGTTGATCGGCGACGGCGACGAGCAGATCGTGATCGTTCATCCGCTTGTCCAGGCCTTGATCCGCCGGCGGCGTGAAGTCCGGCGCAGCGCTCCCTCGGTGCGCCGGCTCGCGGAGCGATTCAAGTCCTTTCCGGAGGATCGCGCGCCCGAGCCGCTCCGGAGCGCCGTCCGCCGAGCTCGGGTCGTCGACGTGCCGGACGACGACCAGCCCGAGGAATCGTGGTGGGACCGGTTCGATCCGGGGCCTTCGAGCCCGGCCGCCCCTCACCCGTATGCGCCGGAAGATCTCCCGCATTCCCGGCCGGCACCGCCGGACAACCCCGGCTCCGCGTCCGTGCCGTCGCCGGCGGCTGCCGAACCGCCGAGACCGCATCCGGCCACTCCGTGGGTGGCGACGCCGGACGCCGACCTCGCACCGGCGGCCCCGGAGCAGCCCGCTCCGCGGCCGCCCCACCACTTCATGCCTACGCCGACAGCCGGTCCGGTGCCGGCGGCCGAGCGGGGTTCGGTTCCCTATCCGCCCGCGCAAGCGGGCCCGCCACCGCCACCGTCGCTCGTGGCAACACGGCTACCGAGGCCCGACGACTTCGACTTCCGCCTTCCCACACCACCGATGGATACACCGCTTGACCGGCGAGTGCCGCCCCCGGCAGCCGAACGGCCCGAATCGCCGTCGGTCGATCCCGCGGACGGCCCGTGGATCGGCGGGCCCGGGGACTGGTGATGACGGTCAACCCGTCAACGGCGGCAGCAGGGCGGCGATCGCGGCGTGGCCGGCGGCGTTCGGGTGGTCGCCGTCGGGAGCCAGCAGGTCCGTCGGGTCCTGGGCGCCGTCGTCGCCGTGGAAGGCCTCGGCGGTGGAGATGTAGGCGGCGCCGGGGGTGGTGGCCGCCTGCTGCAGGGCCTTGTTGACCAGGGCGGTGGCGGTGGCGGCGTCGCGGACGCCGTCGGGGCCGTAGGCGGCCTTGCCGACGTCGCCGTCCTCGACGACGTTCCAGTAGCCGAGGACGACGACCGGGATCGGGCGGACCCTTTGGATGGCGGCCACCGTGGCGGCCACGTCGGACCGGACGCCGGCGGCGACCGCGGGGTACCGCGACGGTGACGAGAAGACGGCGCCGATGTCGTTGGCGCCGGTCATGATGACGACCTCGGCCGCGCCGGCGAGGACGTCGCGCTCGGCGGGCAGGGCCGCGCGCACGTCGGCGGCGGTGGAGCCGGGCTCGGCGAGGTTGACGTCGGTGGCGTGCTGCTCCCGCGCGTACAGCTCGGGGAAGGGATCGCAGCCGCACGCCGTGCCGGCCGGGACCGAATCGCCGAGGGTGACCACCGTGCGCAGGACGACCGGCGCCGACGTGGGCGCCTCGAGGGCGCAGGCGGCCAGCAGCAGCACCGCGAGCAAGGGGAAGGCGCGCCGCAGGAGCCGGCGCGGGCCAGGTGGGCGGGAAGGCACGAGCGGGAACGCGCGCCTCACGTGACCGGCCGGGCCAGGTGGGCGGAGAGCCAGTCGAACGACGGGGGCTCCATGCGCAGCCAGACCGCGTCGCTGTGGCCGCCGTGGGCGACCGTCGCCGTGGTCAGCGACAGCGGCCGGTGGCAGAGCGCGGCGAGGTGGCGCTGGTCGCGCGAGGACTCGCGGTCGTCGGCGGCCCAGCCCAGCCACAGCGCGGCGGCCGGCTGCGGCAGGTGGCGCAGGCGCCAGGCCGGGTTGTTCGTCGTGTTCTCCGAGCCGTCGCCGACCTTGATGCCGGGGGCCGCATAGCCGGCGAGGCTGGCCGCCGCCGCATATTGCGCCGAGTGGCGGAGCAGCAGGTTCGTCGCGCAGAACGCGCCGGCCGAGTAGCCGGTCAGGCCCCAGGCCGCCCGGTCGGTGCGGACCCGCCAGTGCGCGCGGGCGTAAGCGGGCACGTCCACGGTCAGGAACGTCTCGGACTGCACGCTGCCCTTGAGGTTGGTGCACTCGGTGTCGAGCAGGTGCCAGGTCGTCTGGTACGGGAAGAGCACCACGGTCGGCGCCATCCGGCCGGCGGCGATCTCGTCGTCCAGGGTGGACTGCACGTGCAGCCGGCGCAGCCAGGTGATCGGCGAGCCGGGATAGCCGTGCAGCGCCTCGATCACCGGGAAGCGGTCGTCGCCGGTGCGGTAGGCGGCGGGCAGGTAGACGAACATCGTCAGGGTGAGCTTGCTGGCCTTGCCGGCGACGTGGACGGTGAGCATGCGGCTGCCGGTGGTGCTGGCCGGCGGCGCGGCCTCGGCCGCCGACGGGTATGTCTCCGTCAGCCGGTTGACCTGGAGGGCGGCCGTGGCGACGACGCTCAGCACGGCCAGCAGGACGAGCCCGGAGCGGCCGGGCGCGCGCAGCCTGTTCCACCCCAGGGCCAGCAGCACGGCGGTCGCGAGCACGCCGGTCAGGGCCAGCGCGAGCGGCAGGACGCCGTCGGGGCTCACGACGGCAGCCTCAGGGGCGCGGCCAGGGCGGGCGGCAGGTCGGCCGGTGACCGGTCGCGGGTGGCGAGCCCGGGCGGCGCGGCGGCCACGAACGCGGCGCCGAGCGGGCCGCCGCCCACCACGTCCCACCCGGTGGCGGCGACCCGCAGGTCGTGGCGGAGCGCGGACGGGAGGCCGAGCAGGGCGGCCGCGGTCGTGCCCGGCGTCGGCGTCACGCGGACGAGCACCGCGTCGGCGACGTGCGGCGGGGGCACGCCGAGCGCGAGCACGACCGGGAAGGTCACGGTGGGCCGTGCCGCGTAGCCGGCCGGGAGCGTCACGGTCGGCGGCGCGGCCAGGCGCCACGCGCCGAGATCGTGCGGGCGCCACGCGAACGGGCCCGGCGGGAGGTGGTCGTCGAGCAGGCCGGCATGCACGGCCGTGGTGGTCGCGACCGTGCCGGTGTCGCCGCGCAGCGCCTGCCACGACGGGTAGAACTCCTCCTGCCGGTTGACCACCAGGCCGACGGCGAGGACGGTCAGCGCCTCCAGCAGCAGCACGCTCAGCGTGCGGGTGACCGGGCGCAGCCGGGCGCCGCGCGGCCACAGCCAGACCGTGGCGGCGGCGACCGCGACGACGACGGCGCCCGCGAGGGCGAGGAGCGGCCGGCCGGTGAGGCTCACGCCGGCACCTCGGCGCGGGGCAGGCGCAACCGCGGCAGTTGCGGCGTCGGCAGGAACGCCTCGGCGGTCATCGCCGCGACCGCGATGCGCGGCAGGTCGCGGGCGGCCGGGAAGCACAGGTAACGCGGGGTCCAGGTCGGGAGGTACTTCGCGTTGGACCGGTAGAGCGACTCGATCTGCCAGAGCCGGGACGCGGCCCGCAGCAGCCGGTGCCACAGGCGCAGGACCGGACCGGCGCCGAGCTCCTCGGCCCGGGCGAAGACCGAGCGCAGGACCGCGAAATTGAGCGACACCCGCCGTACGCCCAAGGAGGAAGCCTGCTCCAGGACGGCCGTGACCATCAGCTCGGTGAGGCCGTTGTCGGCCGTGCGGTCGCCGCGCATGAGGTCGAGCGAGAGCCCGTCGGCGCCCCACGGCACGAACTGCAGCAGCCCGCGCAGCCGGCCCTCGACGTCGTGGCAGAGCACCAGCAGGCAGTCGGCGTCGCGCGGGTCGCCGAATCGGGACAGGGCCATCGAGAAGCCGCGCTCGACCGGCCCGTCGCGGAACAGGTCGGCGGCCCGGATCGCGCCGGCCAGCTCGGTGGCGCTCAGGTCGCGCTGCCGCACCACCCGGCACGTGTAGCCGGCCCGCCGCATGCGGTTGACCGCCTGCCGCACGCCGCGCATCGGCCGGCCGCCGAGCGAGAACGCGCCGGTCTCCACGATCGCCTCGTCGCCCAGCTCGACAACATCAAGACCCGCTTTCCGGTACGCCTTTCCGGCGGCATTGCCACAGCCCAGCACCGCCGGCGTCCAGCCGTGCCGGTCGGCGTCGCGCAGCCAGGCGCCGATCGCCTCGGGCCAGGCCGACTCGGGGCCGATCGGGTCGCCGGCGGCCAGGCTCACGCCGTTGACCACCCGGTAGGCCACCACCGACGCGTTGTTGGGCGCCCAGATCAGCGACTTGTCGGCGCGCAGCGCGAAATAGCCGAGCGAGTCGGCGCTCCCGTACCGCCGGAGAAGCTCGCGCAGACGCTCCTCGCCCTCGCTCTCCCGGACCGGCCGGCGCGAGCCGGGCCGCAGCAGCAGGAACAACGCCGCCCCGACCGCGAGCAGGCCGCACGCGCCCGTCGTGTAGGCCACCAGGTCGGCCGCGAACCGGCGCTCGAACTCGACCGGGCCGTCGATGCCGATCAGGCCGAGCGCCGATTCCCGGGCCCAGTCGGCGACGCCCGGCGTGCCGACGAGATGGTCGGCCCGGATGCCGACCTCGATGAAGCCGAGCACGAAGCCGGCCGTGGCGAAGCCGGTCAGCGCGGTGATCGCCCGCCAGCGGTTGGCCGGGTCGGCGATCGTGGTGAACCGGTCGTGGGTGGCGAGCAGCATGATAAGCAGTACGCCGCTGACCCCGGCGGCCTCGAAGTCGAGGGCCTTGACCAGGTGCAGCAGCACCGAGGCGGCGGCCAGGCCGGTCGCGACCTGCCAGGCGCGGCGCTTGCCGCGGCGCAGGCCGGCGCCCAGGTAGACCAGCAGCATGCCGATCACGACGGTGCCGGCGCGGGCGGACAGCGCGCCCGCGGCCGGGACGAACTCCATGGCCGTGAGCATGCGGCCGTGTCGCGGCGGCGCGATGGCGGTGACGACGTCGAACACTCCCGCGAGCTGGACGAGGCGGGCGATCGTGCGCCGGGAGAGCGGGGGTCGCTCCAGCCGGGGTGGCATCATGCGGCCATCTTCTATGCGCCCGCTGAGTGGCGGCTGCGGCCTGGCTGTGGGTTTTCTCAGCGACCAGGCTCAGCGACCAGACTCAGCGACCAGACTCGGCGACCAGACTCAGCGCCGGCAAGATCAGCGTGAACGTCGAACCCTCGCCCAGCTCGGAGCGGGCGGAGACGGTTCCGCCGTGCTCGGCGACGATGTTGCGCACGATCGCCAGCCCCAGGCCGGGGCCCTGCACGGCCTCGTGCATGGCGTTCGCGGCCCGGTGGAACGGGGTGAACAGGCCGGGCAGGTCGTCGGCCGGGATGCCCATGCCGGTGTCGGTGACGGTGACCACCGCGTCGCCGCCGTCGGCGGCCAGCCGCAGCTCGAAGCGACCGCCGGACGGGGTGAACTTGATCGCGTTGTCGACCAGCTTGCGCAGCGCCCGCTCGAGCTGGGCGCCGTCGCCGAGCACCCAGACCGGCTCGGCCTCGACGGCGCTGTGCACGTGCTTGGCCCGGGCCGCGCCGGCCAGCTCGTCGTGCACGCCGGTCAGCGTCGCGGTGAGGTCGACCGGCGCCGGCTCGGGGCCGGCCCGGCCGGTCGCGCCGTCGAGCAGCAGCAGGTCGCCGACGGTCGCCTCGAGCCGGTGCGCGTTGCGCAGGATCGCGTCGAGGGCGCGCCGCTGGATCGGCGACAGGTCGCCCGGGTCGTCGGCGGTGAGCAGCTCGGTGTAGCCGAGGATGCTGGTCAGGGGCGTGCGCAGCTCGTGCGTGACGGTCGCGACGAAGACGTCCTTCTGCTCGTCGAGCACCCGCAGCTCGCTGATCAGCCGGTCCTGCCGCAGGTGCAGGCGCTCCTGGCCGGCGGCGTGGTCGATCTCCCGGGACAGGCCGGCGAGCAGGCGCTGCTCGTTTCCGGTCCAGCCGCCTCCGCCGGGACGGCGCACGATCAGGGCGCCGGGCGGGCAGTCCTCGTCGCCGCAGAGCGCGACCACGAGGTCGTCGCCGATCACCCGGGTGGTGCCGGGCCGGCCGGCCTTGACCTGCCGGACCAGCTCGGGGTCGGGTGCGGCGGCGTCCGGCGGCCAGCACACCGACATCCCGGCCCGGCGGCCGACGGTGATCAGCCCGTACGCGGCGCCGGCCCCGAACGCCTCGGCAACGATCTCGATGACCTGCCGCCCGATCGTCCCGGGGTCCTCGCCGCTGCGCAGCCGGGCCGCGACCCGGTGGCGCGCCTCGCTGGTGGCGGCCCGCGCCTGCTCGGCGTCGATCAGCCGCTCGGTCTCGGCGGCCAGGTCGTTGAGGGTGCCGATGACGGCGCGCATCTCCCGGGGCCCGGTCGGCTCGGCCCGGGCCGAGCGGTCGCCGTCGGCGAGCCGGCGCAGGGTGCGGCGGATGTGCTCGATCGGGCCGAGCAGGTGCCGCTGGTGCAGCAGCGCGATGCCGAGGCCGGTGAGCAGCACGATCAGGGCGAGCAGGCCGAAGAGCAGCTGCATGCGCCGGGCGTCGCGGCGGTCGGCGGCGTAGGCGGCGGCCCGCTCGGCCTCGAGCGCCTTCCCCACGGCGGCGTTGCCGGCCCGTACGGCGTCGAACAGCTCCTTGCCGCGGGCGGCGCGCTCGGCGTCGGCGTCGGCCGCGCCGGCGTTGACGATCGGGATGCCGTACGCGTACAGCCACTGGTCGGCCGCCCGCCGCTCGGCCGTGACCAGACCGCTCAGCTTCGGGTCGTCGAGGCCGGCGGCGAGGCGGCCGAGAGCCTTGAACGCACCCTGCTTCCCGCTGTCGTACGTGCCGAGGTAGCCCCGCTCGCCGGTGAGCTGGAACCCGCGCACCCCCGTCTCGGCGTCGGTCATGGCCTGCAGGACGTCGCGGTTGTCGTCGAAGAGGCGCTCGATGCGGCCGGCCCGCGCGTCGTGCCGGGCCTGGAGCCGGTCGCCGACCACGAGCTGGAGCAGGACCAGCGCCAGGAAGAGCGCGCAGAGCACGGCGAACCCGCCGGCGACGCGATGCTTGAGGTTCATCGGCGCCCGGCCGGGAGGGTGAAGGTGACCGTGGTGCCGCCGCCGGGGGTGGGCTCGGCGCTGATCCGGCCGCCGTGCCGGTCGACGATCCGCTGGCAGGTGGACAGGCCGACGCCGTGGCCGGTGCGGGCCGCGGGGTCGACCTGGGCGAACATGTCGAAGACCCGCTCGCGCTGCGCGGCCGGGATGCCGATGCCGTTGTCGGCGACCGAGACGGCCCAGTCGGCGCCGATCCGCTCGGCGCCGATGTCGATCCGGCAGGCGCGCTCGGGGCTGCGGTACTTCAGCGAGTTGCCGATGAGGTTCTGGAGCAGCTGGCGCATCAGCGTGGGGTCGCAGTCCAGCTCGGGCAGGGCGGGAGAGACGCGTACGGTGGCGCCGCCCAGCGCCGGGCGCAGGTCGGAGAGGGCGAGCTCGGCCACGTCGCCGAGGCGGGTCACCTCGACCCGGCACGGCGCGTTGCCGGCCTGGGCGTAGGTGAGCAGCGAGCTGATCAGCCCGGACATCCGGCCGACGGCCCGGTGCGCCGCGCCGATCCAGTTGCCCGCGTCGGGGTCGTCGATGCGCAGCTCGGCGAGCAGCTCGAGGTAGCCGCGCACGACGGTGAGCGGGGCCGCGAGGTCATGGCTGACCACGCCCGCGAACTGCTCCAGCTCGGTGTTGGAGCGCCGCAGCTCGGCGATGGTGGCGGCGAGCTCGTCGGCGAGCTCGCCGTTGACCCGGGCCTGGCGGCGCCGCTCGAACAGCGCCAGGATCACCTGGGCGCAGTCCTTGAGCCGGGCGATCTGCTCGTCGCTGAGGTCGTGCGGCTCGTCGTGGAAGACGCAGAGCGAGCCGAGCGCGTGCCCCTGCGGGGTGATCAGCGGCGCCGACGCGTAGAAGCGGACGTCGGCGAGCACGCCGGTGACCCACGGGTTGGCGGCGAAGACCGGGTCGAGGCGGGCGTCCCGCCGGTTGACGAAGTCGCCCTTCTCGAAGTGCACGGCGCACATCGAGTCGCTCCGGGCCGAGATGCCGCCCTCGAACCCGGTGCTGGTGAGCTGGCACTGCCGGTTCTCGTCGATCAGGTTGAGGGTGGCGGTGGGCACGCCGGCGACCATCGCGGCCACCCGGACGACCGCCTCGAGCTCGTCGCCGGCGGGCGCGTCGAGCAGGCGGTACTCGTGCAGGGCGGCCAGGCGCTCCCGCTCGTGGGTGGTCACCTAGGAAAAATCGGCAGGTGACCACCGTCTCCTAAGGCTTAGCCCCCGAAGGCGACCTCGTCGCTCGGCATCGTGAAGCCCGGGTAGTCGCCGTCGCCGACGGCGGCCCGCAGCGTACGCCCGACCGCCGTCACCACCTGCGACTCGACCGCGCTGCCCACGTGGTCCGAGGGGTTGGCGGGGTCGGCCGCGATGCCGGCCGCGACCATCGTGCGGGTGAAGCCGACGAAGGTCTCGGTGCGGTTGTCCTCGGTGCTGCCGGTCTTCCCGGCCACCGGCCGCCCGCCCATGATCGAGTCGACCTGGGTGGCGGTACCGCCGTCGCACTTGCCGTAGCCGCTCTGCTGGCCGACCGGGCAGCGGGCGGCGTCGGCGGCGGCCCGCGCGACGTCCGGGTCGAGCACCCGCTTGCAGTTCGTCGCCACGGCGACCGCCTTCCCGTCCGATCCGGTGATCGACTGCACCGGGGTCGGCGCGCAGTAGGTGCCCTCGGACGCCACGGTCGCGTAGGCCGAGGCCAGCTCGAGCGGGGTGGTGTCGATGACGCCGAGCGTGAACGAGCCCCAGCCGGCGGCGCTGGTCGCGGCCATGTTCGCGTCGTCCGGGGAGGCGAAGCTGATGCCCAGCTTCTTGGCCTCGGCCACCACCGCGGCCGGCCCGACCTGCTCCTCGAGGTGCACGAAGTACGTGTTCACCGACCGGCCGAACGCGTTCCACATGGTGCGGTAGCCGTCCATCCAGGCCGGGTTCGCGTTGCCGGGGCAGTACTTGCCGCCACAGTTGCCCGGCCCGTTGTCCGGCCACTCGGTGGGCAGCTTCGCCGGCGAGTCGAAACCGGTGTCCAGCGGCATGCCGGCCTCGAGCGCGGCCAGCATGGTGAACATCTTGAAGGTCGAGCCGGACGGGTAGCCGTACACCCCGCCACCGCCGCTGACCAGCGGGTTCACCGTGTTGGCGGTGCCCTTCGCGGCGCTGTAGTGCCGGTTGACGGCGAGCGCCAGCACCTTGCCGGTGCCGGGCTGGACGACCGCGATCGGCAGCACCTTCTTGCTGTCCAGGCCGTAGACCGCCCGCGACTGCTTGGCCGCCGCCTTCTGCACGGCCGGGTCGAGGGTGGTGACGATGGTGTAGCCGCCGCGGCGCAGGGCCGAGTCGCGTTCGGCGGTCGTCCTGCCGAACTGCGCCTGCCCGTCCCACCAGCGCTGCACGTAGTCGCAGAAGAAGCCCCAGCCGTCGCCCGTGCCCGACGAGTCGACGCAGCCATTGGGCTGGGTCTTGCCGGAGAACGTCAGCTTCTCGGCGGCGGCGGACTTCTGCTGCGCCGCCGTGATCATGCCCGCCTTCTGCATGGCTCCCAGCACGTACAGCTGCCGCGCCTTGGCCTTGTTCTTGTCCCCACCGACCGGGTTGTCCGCGTCCGGCGACTGCACGATGCCGGCGATCATGGCGGCCTGGGCGAGGTCGAGGCGGGCCGGGGTGACGCCGAAGATGCGCCGGCTGGCCGCCTCGACGCCGTACGCGCCGTCGCCGAAGTACACGATGTTCAGGTAGTTCTGCAGGATCTGCTGCTTGGTCAGGCGCTGCTCGAGCTCGATCGCGTACTGGACCTCCTTGAGCTTGCGGGAGGGGGTGTCGGCGGTCGCGTCGGCGCGCTCCGCCGCGGTGAGCGTCGGGTCCTCCTTCAGCACGTTGCGCACCACCTGCATGGTGATGGTCGAGGCGCCCTGGTCGGCCGCCCCGCTGCGGGCGTCGGTGACCAGCGCCCGCACGGCGCCCTTCAGGTCGACGCCGCCGTGCTGGTAGTAGCGCACGTCCTCGGCGGCCACGATCGCCTGCTGCATCACGGTCGCGATCTGGCTCATCGCGACGTCGTGGCGGTCCTCGTCGTAGAACGTCGTGATCAGCGTCTTGCCGTCACTCGCGTACACCCGCGTCACCTGCGCGGTCGGCGGGTTGACCAGCTGCGCCGGCAACTCGTCGCGCTGCTGGTCGGACCAGTGGGCGGCGGAGAGCAGGACCACGCCGGCCGGAATCGCCGAGACGCCGACCAGCGCGCCGATCAGAATCAGCACGCCGCTCAGCCGGGCCAGGGCGCCCCCGCGCCGTCTTGATGCCATCCCCAAGATCCTTTCAATGGGCTGACTTCTAGTCGTTAGCACCCGAATCTGAGATCTCGCTGGGTTTCGTTACCGATCCGTAACTTTTCCCACTCGGTATACAGGTGGTGACCGTCACATCTTCCCTGGAGCGCGGTTCTGTCCAGATTAGGAAGCAAAATCGGGCTCCGCCAGCGATCAAGGTCACTCTGCGTCACCAAGATCAAGTGATCTGGGTTACTGACTGGTAGCTCTGCCACTTGTAACCGCTGAGCAGGGGCGGCAACATTTCCCGCACGTTAAACGACGGCATCGACGGATCTCTCTGCTGGCGGTTGATCGACAGGGTCTCTCGTCGATGCGAGCCCATGGCGGTGCGGCCTGCGTGAGCCGTCTGACTCTTCATAGGAGGATCCGTGAAGGATTCGCAAGGCGACGTGGCGGAGGGGCGCACCAACTGGCGCCGTTTTGCCATCGCGATGGGCATTCCGACCGTCGCGGCGGGCGTGCTGGTGGCCGGGGTCGCCTCGGGCGCCGTGGCAGCCAACTTCTCCGTCTCCGGCACCCAGTTCAAGCTGTCCGCCGACAAGCTGGTGGGCCACGGCTTCACCCAGTACAGCGGCCAGCTTCCCACCGAGACGGTGCAGAAGCAGACCGGCCAGAAGTACCTGGTGGCCGCGAAGTCCGGAATCAAGAGCGCGGACATCTACAACCTCTGCCAGACCGTTGCGGTCGGGCCGGTCGTCCTGCGTATCGAGGCCGGCAAGAACGACCCGGTGCACGCCGACAACCTGCTGATCGGCATGTCCGAGCTCAGCGGCGACGCGACGTTCACCAACATCAACATCGGCCAGGACGCGTCGACCATGGACAAGGCCGACCCGGTGCCGCGCGGCGACGTCGGCGGCTTCGGCCAGCAGGCCGACGACGTCACGATCACCGGTCTGCACCAGATCGCGTACTCCACCTCGGCGAGCACGTTCAAGCTGACCGGCATGAGCCTGAAGCTGTTCGTGGGCGACGGCAAGGAATGTTTCTGATCTAATGCCGGGGCTCGCGGGCTTTGAACCCGCGGGCCCCGTTCATGCTTCACCCTTTTCTTTCTCGCGTTCTGCTTTCTCGCGGAGGACCACGTGGCAACCGACAACTTCTGGGGCAAGTTCCGCCGCTGGCGGCGCCACCGCCCGTTCTGGGGTGGTTTGTTCCTGATCTTGTCGGGCATCGAGCTGTTCCTGAGCGCCAACATGTCGCTCGGGGCGGTCGAGATTCACATCGGGCCGCAGGGCTTCCTGTCCTACGTGCTGCCGCTGATCCTGCTGATCTGCGGCGTCCTCTGCTGGTTCACCCCGCAGCAGCGCCTGTTCTACGGCATCGTCTCGCTGCTGGCCGCGCTCTACTCGTTCATCGGCCTCAACCTCGGCGGCTTCGTCGTCGGCATGCTGCTCGGCATCCTCGGCGGCGCGCTGATCATCGCCTGGGGCCCGCCGCGCTCGCGGCCGGGCACACCGCTCGACGGGCCGCCCACCGGCGAGCCGACCGACCACGACGAGGACGAGCCGGTCGACGTCGGCGACGACATCTTCAACTCCGGCTCCTCCGGGCGGGACATCGACGAGACCCAGCAGATCGAGATCGCCGGGCACGACGACCGGCCGCACGAGGACGAGTCGCAGCAGGTTCGTCCCGCCGGCTTCGTGATCCCGCGGCAGGCGGACCGGCGCTCCGGGCTCGCGCGGCTCGGCCGCAACCGCAAGGCGATCACGCTGGCGGTCGTGCCGCTGGCGGTCACCGCCTCCATCCTGGTGATCGGCAGCACCCTGCCGGCCAGCGCCGACGACTGCCCCAAGGGGATGCCGTCGCGGTCGATCGCTTCCTCGGCCGACTCCGCCGGCGCTTCCGTCATTTCAGTCGAGAAGAAGGCGGTCGCGCCCGCCAAGAAGAAGGCCGAGCCCGCCGCCGAGCCGACGAAGACCAGCGCCGCCGCCGAGCCGGCCACCTCGTCGAAGGCCGCATCCCCCACGGTCTCCCCCACGGCGAAGAAGAACGTGGTCGTCGAGGGCATCGAGAACTTCGTCGACGGCGTCAGCAACGTTCTCGGCATCGGCGACGACGAGTCGTCCACTCCGAGCACGTCGCAGGCGACGTCGGCGCCGACCACCGCCCCGACCACCGAGCCGACTGTCGAGCCGACGAAGACGACCGAGCCCACCACCGACCCGACGACCGAGCCGACCAAGACGACCGAGCCGACCAAGGACGCCACCACCGAGCCGTCGCCGACCGTCAGCAGCGACGACATCCCCTGCCTCGGCCCGCGCGTGTACGGCAAGGTGGCCAGCGCCGACGACATCCCGACGGTCGCCGTCAAGCCCGGCCTCATGGAGGTCGACTCGCTGACCATGTACGACTCGACGTACGACGGCGTGGTCGACATGCCGACCGCGAAGGGGTCGTACAAGGCGCTCAAGTTCAGCATGAGCAAGGCCGTGAACAAGCCGTTCAAGCTGACCATCGACGAGCCCAGCGGCGGCACCACGGTCATCAACAGCAAGGAGCTCACCACCACCGGGAACGTGAAGTTCTACACGCCGGTGTTCAAGGGCAAGCTCTTCGGCCTGATCCCGGTGACCTTCACGCCCGACTCGCCGCCGCCGCTGACCCTGCCGGTGCTCTGGTTCACCGACGTGCAGATCCAGCTCGCGTACGTGCGCTGCGACACCCTGACCGGCGACCCGCTGCAGGTCAACGGCTAGTTTGCCGCTCCCGCCAGGCGGCGGCGACCTGGTCGGCGTCGCGCGGCGGGAGCACCACCGGTGGGCCGTCCATCAGCCCGACCCGGGCCTTGCGGAGGCGCTCGTTGAGCTCGGCGACGTAGTCACGGACCTCGCGCTCGGTGCGCAGCCGGTCGACCTTGGCCCCGAGCTCCTCGACCTCGCGGCGCAGCGCCAGCGTCGGCGGGATCACGCCCGAGGTCGCGCCCTCACGCTCGAGCCAGTCGCGGACCCACCAGTCCTCCTGGTAGTCCCGGCCGGCGTCCCGCAGCGGCTTGCCGGACCCGTCCAGGTTGTCGAACTCGCCGCGCTCGGTCGCCTCGCGCAGCTGCCGGTCGATCGACGACTCGTACCAGTGCACCATGCTTTGTCAGTGTAGTTTCGCCTCACGCTCGAGACCGTCCAGCACCCGGCGCAGGCCCCAGAGATACTGCTCACCGCCGCCCGCGTGCCCGTCGTCCGCGATCTCCAGCGCGATCGCGCCCAGGGCGAAGACCTTCAGCAGGTACGCCCCCCGCACCGCCGACGCCGCTTCCAGGCCGGCCGCGAGGAGCAGCTCCACGAGACGGTCCCGCAGCCGCTCGACGCTCGGCCCCGCGATCGGGCCGCCGAGCAGGATCGGCACCGCCCCCGGATGCTTGACCAGCCGCCCCCGCAGGTCGACGGCCATCCCCTCGACGGCCGCCCGCCAGCACCGGCCGTCCGGGTTCTTGACCGCGCCGAGCACGTGCTCGACCAGGGCGCTCTCCACCGCCCCCCACTCCGGGAAATAGGTGTAGACCGTGGTCGGCGCGACCCCGACGGCCGCCGCGACCCGCCGGATCGAGGCGCCGCCGCCCGCGTCGAGCAACGCCAGGGCGGCGTCGAGGATCTGCCGCTCGGTGACCGGGGGCCGGTTCGCCGCCATACCGCATCCTCTCCCGGATGCGCGCCGGCCGCTCGGTGGCCGTCACCCGATCGAGCCCCCATGATGTGTCCCATGTCGACACTGCTGCCGGAATCCGCCCGCGCCCTGCGCCACCGGCCGGCCACGGCCAGGTGACCGGCCGCGCGCCCTCGGCCACCGCCGCCGTCGTCCGCGATGACGCCGTCGCGTGGGCCGAGACCTGGGGCGACGGCGGCGGCGCGGACGTCCGGTACCGGATCGGCTCGCTGACCAAGACCTTCGTCACGGTGCTGGTGCTGCGGCTGCGCGACGAGGGGCGGCTCGCGCTGGCCGATCGGCTCGACGACCACCTGCCCGGCACGGCGGGCTGGCGCCGCTGGGCATGACGCGGACGACGGCCGGCCACGAGGAGCCGCACGCCACCGGCTGGGCGGTCCACCCCTGGCCCGACGTGCTGATGGCCGGGCCCGCCACCGACCTCGGCTCGATGGCGCCCGCCGGTCAGCTCTGGTCGACGGCCGGCGACCTGGCGACGTTCGCGCTGTTCCTGCTGAACGGCGACGACCGGGTTCTCGGGGCCGGGTCGCTGGCGGAGATGCGGCGGCCGGCGTCACCGCCCGAGACGGCCCGCTGGGACATGGGGTACAGCCTGCGCACCTCATTGAGCACCGCGGCCCGCTCGTCGGCCTCGGCACCCAGCTCCTGCGGCACGAGGGCCGGCTGCTGTCCGGGCACACCGGGTCCGTGCCCGGCTTCGTGGCCACCCTCTGGATCAGCCACGACGACGGCGTCGGCGCGGTGGCGCCGGCCAACACGACGGCCGGCTTCCCGGTCGCGACGCTGGCCGCCGACCTGATCCGGCTGGTGGCCGACCAGGGGCCACGGATCCCCCGGCCCTGGCGCCCGCTCGGAACGGTGGCGGGGCGAGAACGGCTACTTCCACGGCGAGCGCCTCACCGTGCGGCGCGACGAGTCGGGCGCCGTCACCCACCTCGACCTGGGCACGTTCGTCTTCACCCGCCGCCCGTACGACCCGCCGGAGGTGATCCCGGGCGGCGTCGACCCCGCCGGCTGGCGTGCCGGCGGGGCCGCTTTCCAGTTAGCCGCTACAGGACACCGTCGGCCACGTCGACGACCCGTTCCGCTGGATCGTCACGCCCCAGTTGTTGCCGCTCCCGTTCGGCTTCGCGACCAGGACCTGCGCCGACGGGTACGACGCGGTGATGTTCCAGGTCGCGATCACCTTCTCGGGCGACGGGACGTTCATCGTGACCGTCCAGCTGGAGGAGCCGGTGACCGCGACGTTCAGGTTGTACCGGTCGCTCCAGGCCGAGCCGGCGGACAGGGTGGCGGTGCAACTGCCGCTGCCACCGCCACCTCCGCCACCCCCGCCGCCACCGCCGCTCCCGTCGGGAGCCACGGCGCGCCCGGTCTGCGGGGAGATCATGCCGGCGCACAGGCCCCGGCTCGCCAGCCCTTGAGCGATGCGCGGGATCGCGGCCAGGGTGTTGGCCGGCCACTCGTGCATCAGGATGATCTGGCCGTTGCCGAGCCGGGCGTTGGCCGCGACGATCGCGTCGACGCTCGCGCCGTTCCAGTCCTGGGAGTCGACGTCCCAGATGATCTGCGTGAGGCCGTACTTCTGCTCCACCGACTGCAGCGTGCCGTTCGTCTCGCCGTACGGTGGCCGGAAGAGCTTGGGCGTCCCGCCGCCGGCGTTGGCGATGGCCTGCTGCGTACGGGAGACCTCGCTGTCGATCTGAGCCTGGCTCTGCTGGATCAGGTGCGGGTGCGTGTAGCTGTGGTTGCCCACCCACATGCCCGCGCTGATCTCGGCCCGCACCTGGGCCGGGTAGGCGGCCGCGTACTGGCCCTCGTTGAACATGGTGGCCCGCAGCCCGTTCTGCTTGAGCGCGTTGAGGACGGCCGGCGTGTGGTCGTTGGACGGCCCGTCGTCGAAGGTGAGCCCGACGTACCCGTTGCAGGTGGCGGCCTGCGCCGGGCCGACGGCGAGGCCGACGACGGTGCCGGCCGCGGCCAGCGTGAGCGCTGCGAGGATCTTGAAGGTTCGCATGGTAGTCAACTCCCACTGCACGAAACGGTCGGCCAGGTCCACGTGCCATTGGTCGGGATGTTCATCGTGACCCGCCCGCTGCGGTCGAGCCGGGCGTGCTGGTGCAGTTGCCGAACGTGCCGTAGTTCTCGGCCACGCGGTACTCGGCCGGCGGGTTCGTGGTCCAACTGGGCAGCGACCGGTAGGGCGTTGCCGGACGGGTGGAAGCTGCCGATCAGCAGCCGGGGCGGCGGGCCTCGGCGGCTGCGCGGGGGAGCGGGGATTTCGGACATAGTGCGCGCTTCTTTCGTTGACGGCCCGGGGACGGGCAGCCGGAAACGAACCGGCTGGTGGATGCCGGCGTGCTTCCGCTGGGGGTTATCGAGATCCGTCGATTGCGAGAAGTATTGGACCGTGCGCGCGAACTTGTCAACAACTTACGGAAAGATGCCGGTAGCGCATCGTCATGAATCCGCAGGTCGGACGGGTCATCTATCGAGCTTCAGACATCAAACGTCGAGCCATCTTCCAAAACTTATCGGGCACTCCTCCGAAAGTTCCGGAGATTTTCGGGGCGCGCGTCATCGCCTGACCTTCATCGGTTATCGGTCGAAGATCAGGAGGCGTAGCGTTTCTCGGCCCGCGCCCGCGCCTTGGCCGCCTCGATCTCCCGGTTTTTCGGCGGCGCCGTGGTCACCAGCTCGCCGAGCAGTTCGGCGGTCGCCGCCGCGACGGCCGCCACCGCCCGGTCGAAGGCCGCCTGGTTGGACTGCGACGGCCGCGTCGCGCCGGCGACCTTGCGCACATATTGCAAGGCGGCGGCCTGTATCTCGTCGGCCGTCGCGGGCGGCTCGAAGTTGTGCAGCTGGTGGATGTTGCGGCACATCTCGTGTGCTCCTTCCGGTCGGCGACTGGGCTCAACTTACGCCGGGGGTCCGACAAAATCGCTTCGCCCGCCGCCGAACGCCGCCCGGTCTAGCGTGACCCCATGCCCGACTTCCGCGACCTGCATCGCCCCGGTGACCCGCTGGTCCTGCCCAACGCCTGGGACGTCGCCTCGGCCCGGGCGCTGGCCGCCGCCGGCTTCGCCGCGATCGGCACCACGAGCCTGGGCGTGGCCGCCGCGCACGGCCTCCCCGACGGTCAAGAACAGGGAAAAGACCAAACGCTTGCTCTCGTACGCGCATTGCGCGACCGCCTCGGCGTCCCGTTGACGGTCGACGTCGAGGGCGGCTTCGGCGGCTCCCCGCACGAGCTGGCCGCCTACGCCGCCGACCTGCACGCGGCCGGCGCCGCCGGGATCAACCTGGAGGACGGCCGCCCCGGCGGTGCGCTGGCCGCCCCCGGCGACCAGGCCGCCCTGATCGCCGCCGTGAAGGCACGGGTGCCGGCGTTGTTCGTCAACGCCCGCACCGACACGTACTGGCTGCCCGCTTCCGACCGCGCCGAGACCCTGCCGCGCCTGCGCACCTACGTCGCTGCCGGGGCCGACGGCGTCTTCGTCCCGGCTGTCTCCGCTCCGGAGGAGATCCGTGGCCTGACCGCGGCGCTGACCGCCCCGCTGAACGTCCTGCTGCTCCCCGGCATGACCGTCGCGGGTTTGGCGGCCCTCGGCGTGGCCCGGATCAGCACCGGTTCGCTTCTGTTCCGGGTGGCCCTGGACGCCGCCGTGACAACGGCCCGCGAGATCGCCGCCGGCGCCGCGGCCCCCTCCGACGTTCTCACGTACGCCGAGGCCAACGCCCTGTCGTCCTGACCCTGTGAACGGTCACGCGAAAAATGTCGTAGGCGACGCCTAATCTCACCCCACCCAGTGAACGGGGTGGGGCCGGGACCGGCACGGCCTGACCCTGTGGACGGTCACACCGAAAATGTCGTAGGCAACGCCTAGTCTCACCCCACCCAGTGAACGGGGTGGGGCCTGGACAGCGCGGGTCACAACGGCGCGGGGCGAGAACGGCGCGAACGCCTCAAGCGGTCGCCACCAGGGAATCGCCCAGCGCCGTACGCCAATAGAGCACCTCACGACCCGCCCGGCGGCGCAGCACCAACCCGGCGTCGAGCATCACCTTGAGATGGTTGCCGACCGCGCCCAGCGGGAGACCGCAGACGGCCGCGAGCTGGGTGGTCGATCGGGGATCGTCGAGCGTGCGCAACAACCGGGCCCGGTTCGCGCCGATCAGCCGGGCCAGGCCCCGGGCGTTCGGGGCGGTCGCCGGGGCGAGCGCGCCGGTGACCGGGTACATGATCGCGTAGCGGGTGGGCTCGTGCCAGGCCACCCAGCCGCCGTTGCTGTGCACCGGGACGAACAGCAGCGTCTCGGCGGCCGACAGGTCACGCTCGGGCAGGTCGTAGCGGTTGATCTGCAGCCGCCCGTCGCCGAGCCACTGTCGTTTCGCGCCGAGGGTGGGGATCACCCCGGACCAGCCGTGCGTGGCCAGCGTGCCGGTGCGCGACACGATGTCGGCCTCCAGCACCCGCCGCCGGCGCGGCCAGTCGGCGGCGACGGTCACGGTCCACACCCAGTGCAGCAGCTCGAGCAGTTCCGTTCTCAGGCCCGGGCCCAGCAGCGTCGCGGCGAGCCGGCCGGGCCGGATCGTGTACAGCTCCGAGCGGATGCGGTCGTCGTCCCACTCGCCGGCGAGCTGGTCGAGCTCGTCCCCGAACGACATGCCGGGCCGGGTGGGAACGGTGCCGAGGAAGTCGGCCATCCATCCGGGCTGGTCGCCTCGGCGGGGGCGCCAGGCCCGGCGTACGAGATCTCGCCGCCTTGGATTCTGATTCAGCATCTCGCCGTACGCGTCCCGGTTCGCCGCGTGGAAGACCTGCTGCCAGGGGCCCGACGGCCGCTCGAGCACGGTGAGCGCGGCCACCGTCTCGGCCATCGGCGACACCACGAACCGGCTCGACGCGAGCAGGTCGGCCGACACGCGCCAGGAACCCATGACGTTTCGCCTCTCCGCGAATCATTGGAGACCGCCGCCGCGACTGTCCCACACTCGGGCCGTGCGTACCTACCGCGAGGTCTTCGCCCTCCCCGAGTTCCGGACGCTGTTCCTGGTCCGGTGCGTCACGATGGCGGCCATCTCGATCGGCAGCCTCGCGCTCGGCACCACCACGTACGCGAGCACCGGCTCCCCCGTCCTCACCGCGTTGGCGATGTTCGGCGGCCCGCTGATCACGCTGCTCGGCTCGGCCACCGTCCTCGGCGCCTCGGACTCGATGCCCCCGCGCCGCGCCTCCATGATCATGCCGATCGCGTACGCCATCGCCTTCCTCTTGCAGGCCCTCCCCCACCTACCTTGGGGCTGGCGCTTCGCGATCCTCGCGATCCCGTTCCTGGCCGGCTCGGCCACCAGCGGCTCGACGATGCGCCTGCTGCACGACATCGTGCCCGCGGACGGCTTCGTGCTCGGCCGCGCCACCCTCAACATCGCCGTCGGCGTGATGCAGGTGGCCGGCTACGGGCTCGGCGGCCTGCTGCTCGTCTGGTTCTCCCCCACGACCCTGTTCCAGCTGGCCGCGCTGGCGGCGGCGACGGCAGCGTCGATCCTCAGGCTGGGCGTCCGCGAACGGCCGGGCGCACCGTCCGACCAAAACCTCATTTCCCGTACGGCGAAAGCGAACCGAGAGCTGATCGGTTCCCCCGTAACGCGCCCCCTGTACCTGGCGATGTGGATCCCGAACGGCCTGATCGTCGGTTGCGAGGCCTTGTTCGTCCCCTACGCGGGCCAGACCGGCGCGGGCTACCTGTTCGCCGCCTCCGCCGCCGGCATGCTCCTGGGCGACGTCGTGATGGGCCGCTTCGTCCCGCCCCACCGCCGAGACACCCTGATCGAACCGTTGCGCGCGCTGCTGGCCCTGCCGTACCTGGGTTTCCTGTTCGCCCCGCCCCTGCCGATCGCCCTGATCCTCGGCTTCGTGGCGTCGGCCGGCTATGCGGCGTCGCTCCCGCTGCAGGAACGACTGATCGGCGCGGTGAGCCCCGCGACGAGGGGCCAGGCGTTCGGCCTGTATTCGACGGGCTTGATGGTCGGCCAGGCCGTCGGCGCCGCGACAGGCGGTTCGCTGGCCGCGGTGCTCGGCGCCGCACACGCGATGGGCGCGCTGGCCGTAGCGTCGGCGTGCATCACGGCGGCGCTGGTGCCGGGCTTGAGACGTTCAGCGCCGACCGCCGGCGAGCCGGTGAGCGCGGGCTGAGCGTCGTCGGGTGCAGGCGTCGATGTGCCCGCCGATCGGATCCGCGTCCCACAAGAGGCGAGGTCGACCGGAGCGCTCCAGCGTTGTGGACAGCCGCGGCGAGAATGTCGTACCCGCGGCGTAATCTCGCCCCACCCAGTGAACGGGGTGGGTGACGTAACCGCAGAGGACAGACGGCATGCGGCCGACGCACGGCCCTGCGAGCCCTCAACCTGGCCCCGGCCGACGCCCGACCGCTAGCGGCGCCGGACCGCGAGCAACAGCCAACCGCGAGCAACGCCCGACCGCGAGCAACGCCCGACCGCGACCAACGTCATGACCGCGACCAACGCCATGACCGCGAGCAACGCCCGACCGCGAGCACCGATGTGGACAGCCGCCGTGAAACTGTCACACCCGCGGTCTAATCTCGCCCCACCCAGTGAACGGGGTGGGGCCGGTGAAGGCGCGAGGTGAGGGCGCGGCGGACCGGGCAAAACAGGGGCCGGGCGAACGCAGGCCAGGCGAACGCAGGCCAGGCGAACGCAGGCCAGGCGAACGCAGGCCAGGCGAACGCAGGCCAGGCGAACGCGGCCACGGCGACGGCAGGCCAGGGCGACGGCAGACGAAATGGACGGCGGGCGAAAACGACCGCAGACCACGCAAGAGTGGCCCGCCAGAAGCCGGCCTCAAAACCGAAAGCGGCGCACGGCAATCCAAGGATCACCGCGCGCCGCCGGCTCAGAGCGGCAAATCTACTGACGGGCCGTAGCCGTGAACGTCGCCGCGGCCAAAGCGTGCTGGCCCACCACATAACCGGCAATGGGACCATGCGTGTCCGGCGTCAGCTCGATCGTCGGCACGTCCAGGGCCACCACCGTGAACACGTAGTCGTGCGTGATGTCTCCCTCGGGCGGGCACGGGCCCGTGTACCCACTCGTCCCGCCGTCGTTGACGCCATTCACGGCGGGGGACGGGAGCACGGCGCCCGTCGGGAGGGAGTGCGTTGAGGCGGGGATGTCCCAGGCGGTCCAGTGCCAGAAACCGCTTCCGGTGGGGGCGTCGCGGTCGAACAGCGTGACCGCGAAGCTCTTCGTGCCGGAGGGTTCGCCCCGCCAGCTCAGCTGGGGGGAGATGCTGGTGTCGCCGCAACCCCAGAACTGGGCCGGGATCGGCTTGTTGGCTCGTACGTCCGAGCTGGTCAGCTTGAAGTGGCCGATGCCGGTGGGCAGGCCGCTGCGGACCTTGTGGTAACCGAAATGGCGGAACGCGGCGGCGGCCGAGGCGCCGGCGGCGCTGCCTACGACCAGCAGCACTACCGCGACGATCACGGCGGTGCGGCGGCTGATGCGGTGCATGGAGATCCTCCCGTGTTTTATGGCGTGTCTATTGCGGAAACCAGCGACCCGCTGACGAACCGGCCGCCCTCGAAGTGGCCGGCCAGGGCGCGGCCCGTGCCGCTGACGACTCGGTAGTCGCCGTCGGTGGTGTGTGCGAAGCGCCATCGCTGGCACGGGCCGGGGTGCGGCTCGCGGTAGGCGATGGTGCGGCCGCACGCGTCGAGCACGCGGGTGCCGGTGGCGTCGGCGAGCAGGACCTCGCCGACGGGCTGGAGGCGGAACTGCTGGCATGCGGTGCCGGCGACGGTCCAGGTCTGGATCGGGCTGCCGGCGCCGCCGCACGCGGCCGGTTGCAGTACCCGGCCGTTGAGCTTGCTGCGCAGATAGGTGAAGCCGTCGGGGGCGGCGTCGAGGGCGAACTGCTGGCAGTCGTTGTGCAGCCAGCCCCACTGGGCCACCCGGGCGCCGTCCGCGTTCACGCAGGCGGCCACCTCGGCGACCTTGTTGCTGAAGCGGTTGCCGAGGCTGACGTAGCCGTCGTCGCGCGGGTCGAGCCGCCACTGCTGGCACTGATCACCGGCCGAGAACGCGGCGAGGGCGATGTCGGCGCCCTCGTAACCGCAGGACGGGTTGGACAGCACGCTGCCGTCGGCCCGGCTGACCAGCGACATGAAGGCCGGTCCGTGCCCCACGGCCCGCGAGCCGGAGAGCGGGTCGCCGAACGAGGGCCACCCGTCCCGCCAGCGAAGGGGCCGGACCGACAACTTCGGCGCGCCATTGTCGTACAAATCGTAATAATGGTGGAAGTAGTAGGAGCCGAAGACGTCACCGCCGCCGGGCCCGCGGAACTCGTTGTAGCCACGCAGGAGGGAAGTGCCGCCGCCGGACAGCATCGGCACCCCGGAACGGTCGACATAGGGGCCGGTGATAGACGCGGAACGACCGACGACCACGCGATAATCGCTGTCGATGCCGCGACAACAATAATCGAGACTCGCGAACAAATAATAAAAGCCATTCCGCCGTACGATCGAAGCGCCCTCGATCGAGGCCCCGCCCCGGGACGCGAGCGAATAGAGGGTCGGGTCCCCGTTCAGCCGGCGCATCTTGATGCCGTCCCAGAACGACCCGAACGCCAGCCACGGCTGACCGTGCGCGTCCATCACGAGGTCGGGGTCGATCGCGTTGAAGTTGTCCGACGTGGACGAACGCTGCACCAGCCCACGATCCACCCACCGGTACGACGGGCTCGCCGGGTCCAGCGTGCGGTTCGTGGCCAGCCCGATCACCGAGTTGTTGGTGCCGAACGAGGACGCCGCGTAATACAGGTGATATTCGCCGTCGAAGAACGAGATGTCCGGCGCCCAGAAATCGCCCGGCGTGATGCCCAGCTCGGCGACGACCCAGGCCGGCGGCGTGGTGAAAACCGGGCCGAGCTCCTCCCAATGGAGCAGATCCGCCGACCGTTTCATCGGCAGGTACGTGTGCGTCCCGATGTCCCCGGTGATGAACGCGTAGTAATAACGCCCCTCGCGAATGACCGTCGGATCGTGCGCGATCGGATCCGCGGCGATCCGGCCCACCCCGCCGAGGGAAGGCGGCACGGGCGGCACGAGCGGCGAGCCGACCGCGGCTCCGGCCGGCGCCCCGAGCAGGGAGCCGACGATCAAGAGCAGGACCACGATGGCGTACGTCCGGCAGGCAGCGATCCGCATTCAAGGATCGTCGTCAATATCACCGCCGCCCGGCAAGGCCTTACCGGTTCATAATCCAGACCGCGAGATTGAGGGCGCTCGCATACGTGACCCAGACCCAATAAGGCGCCATAAGCCAGGCCGCACCCCGCTTAATCCGCCAGAATCCGGCAATGGTCGCCCCGATCAGCACCCACAGCACGACGATCTCGGCGAACGCCAGTCCATACTGGCCGGCCCCGAAGAACAGCGGTGTCCAGATCGCGTTCAGCACCAGCTGGGCGGCGTAGAGCCAGAGCACCCGGTGGAAGCCGACCCGCTCCCAGACCAGCCAGCCGGCCACGGCGATCATCGCGTAGAGCACCGTCCACACCGGCCCGAACACCCCGGACGGCGGCGCCCAGGCCGGCTGCCGCAGGCTGTTGTACTCGGCCGCCGTACCGGCCACGCCCAGTCCCCCGATGGCGGCCGCGACCGCCACGGCGACCCCGAACAGCGCGAGCGCCCACCACCGGCGCCCGCGCGGCCGCCGTACGCCGATCTCCGCATGCGTCGTCATGCCGGAGGGACTGCCCCGTGGCCGCCCCGCGAAACTAAGATCCCCGGGCGTGAGCAAGACGGTTTCGGTGAGCTACGGCGACGACTGGTTCTGGGCGTACGACGTGAGCCTCGGCATCCTGCTGCTGGAGGCGATCGAGGGCGCGCCCCCGGGAAGCGACCGCGACGTCCTGGCGGCCCTGCACGCCCACGCCCAGGTCGGCGCGGCCTGGGAGTTCCCGCTCGACGACCGGGACTGGACCGCGGAGCAGCGCGCCTTCGTCCACCGGATCATCGCCGACGCCGGCCGCCGCCTGCGCGAACGCGGCACGATGACCCGGGCCGAGGCCGAGGCCCGCTACGTCCGGGACGGCGAGCCGTTCGCCCTGCGTTTCGAGGAGCACGTGGACGGCGCCGTGGTCGCCGGCCTCGCCGACGCGATGCGCGACCTGGTCAACGGCGACCTGCCGGCCCCGCCCGAGGGCTACTGGTTCTACGGCGTGGGGGGGGGGGGGGGGGGGGGGGGGGGGGGGGGGGGGGGGGGAGGAGAGGGGGGGGGGGGGGGGGGGGGGGGGGGGGAGGTGGGGGGGGGGGGGGGGGGGGGGGGGGGGGGGGGGGGGGCCGGCCGACGTGTGCACGACGACGCCGGGTCGGACCCGCGCGACCAGCCCGGCGA
>NZ_JBVJIU010000003.1:567359-613551 GCF_055586105.1 Actinoplanes sp. NPDC051537 | reverse complement strand
TTGGAGGACCCCCAAGACAGGAGGTGTTTTCTTCCCCCGGAACGCCCCCCTCCCCCCCCCTCCCTCCCCCCTCCCCCCCCCCCCCCCCCCCCCCCCCCCCCCGCCCCCCCCGAGGTACCTGCCGTCCCCCGACACGAGGACGCGCTCCAGCGTCGTGCGCGCCTCGTCCGCGAACCCGGCGGAGAGCTGTGCCCGGGCGACGGACACGATCGCCTCCGCGCGTGTGCCGCCGCCGCTGGGGTTGCTGCTCCACCGAAGGACGCCGTCCGGGCCGAGGACGGTCTTGTTCTCCTCGGTGATGGTGTCGGTCTCGGCCGCCGCCCGCGCCCGGCGGAAGGTCGCTGTCGCCTCCTCCGTCAGCCCGGCTGCGGCCTGCGCGCGAGCGACGGCGATCAGGGCCCGGGCGCGGTGGCTGGTGCCGGTGGTCGTCGTGACCGTCTCGGCCCCGGCCGGCTTGCCGGTCTCGTGGGTCGTGGTGGTCAGCGTCGTCGTCGGCGCGTGCTCGACGGCCGCGGCGGCCTGGCCGAGAGCACCGGCGGCGGCCGTCTCCCCCGCCGCGATCTGCGCCTCCGCGATCACGGCGAGCGCCTCCGCCCGCTGCCAGGGATCGGTGATCGCCCGCGCCAGCCGGACCGCCTTCGCGGACTGGCCGTTGACCACCCAGATCGGCCACAGGTCGAGCGGCAGGTTCGCATTGCGCCGCTCGACCTCGGTCCGCCGCACCGCGAGCCGCATGGCGACGGCCAGATCGACGGGCGTGCGGCTCCGGTTGAGGGCCTCGGCGGCCCGGATCTCGCCGTACCGCTGGTCGTCGCTCCCGAGCTGCCGCAGCAGCCAGTCGTGGCGGCCGGCGTCGAGCGCGAGCCCGACCAGCCGATCCACGTCGCCGACGGCCTGGAGGAGCGCCGGGTAGCCGGCGACCAGGAACGGCGGTGTGTCCTCGCCCCAGCCGCGGCTTCCGTGGCCCTCCGCCCAGGCGCGCAGGCGGCGCAGGTACTCCCGGGCGAGCAGTTCGCCGAGGTGCTCGTTGTCGCGGATCAGCCCGGGCAGGGTGTCGTGCGACAGCAGGTAGACCGGGTCACTCTCGGCGCCACCGGAACGATCCCGGCGGGTGCTGCGCCGCAGCGGTCCCTGCAGCACGGCGGTGACGGCGCCGGGGGCGCGGCCGGTCAGCGAGGCGAGATCGGTGACGGCGAGCCCGCCGCCGGCGGCGGCCAGGAACCCGACGACGTCGCGACCGAGCCCTTCGCCGGTGGTCACCTCGTCGATCTCCGCGATCGCCGCGTTCCTGATGTCGGTGGCCCAGCGCGAGACGGGCAGAACACGGGGCGCCGTGGTCCGGAAGGGATGGGTGTCGTCCGCGATCGCCCGCAGCACCTTCGGATAGGGGCGGGTCGCAACGATCACATGCAGGCCCGGCACCGACCGGGGCAGTAGCGACGTGATCGACCGCAGGCCGGGCTGCCCGTTCAGGGCCGCGTCCTCGTCCAGGCCGTCCACCAGGAGCACGAGGCGCCGTCGCCGGGCGGTCGCGTCGTCCAGGAGTCGCAGGTACCGTCCCTCCTCGTCGGCGACACCGGCGTTCCCGGGCTCGGCGAGCAGCGCCTCGAGCTGGCGGGTCACCGACGCCAGATAGCTCCGGGAGTCGCGGCGGGCCGCGTTGCGGTTGTTGACGAAGAACGAGACCACGTCGACACCGCCCGGTGGCTCCGCCGCGAACGCTGTCATCAGCGCCGTCTTGCCCGACCAGGCGTCCGCGTGCCAGACGAAGTAGCCACCCTCGCCGGCGCAGAATCGGATCATCTCATCGAGCTCGGCGCCCCGGCCCCGGACACCGCCGACCGGCAATTCCTCGAGCGCCGCCCGCCGATGGTCGAGCAGCACGCCGTGCAGGTGAGCCGCCATCGACGCGTCGGCGAGAGGCCCGGTCATCTCGCCGGGCAGGAGCGCGACACGGCTCGCGACCAGCCGGCCCGGATGCTGGGGATCCGCGTCCTCGATGATCACTCCGACCAGCGCGTCGTTGACGAACACCGGCGCCCCGGACATCCCCTCCCACGGCGACCGGCCCGGCCCGCCGCCGGGCGGCGGGACGTATCCCGCATCGATCAGGAAGGTCAGGGTCCCGCTACGCCGCCCGGTCAGCGTCGCCACCTCGCCCGGCACCTGCGCGCTGTCCCGGAACGGATGCCCGGCGTCCGGCACCGGGAGCACGGGCCTCCGGAGCTGGTGGCGCGGGTAGCCGACCGCCGTCGCGCTCAGGACGGCCGGACGGTCGCCGAGGCTGCCGTACGTGGGCGGCGGCGTGTCACCGGGCGGACTGTCGAGGTGGACGAGCGCGACGTCGTGGCCGAGTACCTCCCACCTCCGCGCCGTCGCCGTCCATTCGCCGTCCTCGCCCGCCGCGAAGCGCACCGTCACGGAGACCGCGGACTCCAGCACGTGCGCCGCCGTGAGAACGGCGGACGCGGTGACCCGGTAGCCGGATCCGCGCCGCGCCGGCCGGTCCGGGCCGCGATCGCACCGGATCTGGGCGACCCGCCCGTAGTCGAGGCCGGCCACGCTCAGTCCTCGTTCTCGACCGCCTCACCGGCGATCTGGAGAGGGCGGGCGGGATCCTTGCGGTCGCGGGGAGTCAGGCTGAGCTTGATGCGCTGTGTGGTGCCGCGGGAGAGCGTCGCGCCGGCCCCGGCGTCGACGACCCAGAACTTGACCCCGGCCTTGGCGTCGGCGCTCTTCTGCGCCTGCACGGTCACCTCGATCTCGGCGGCGCCGGCCTCGAAGCTGATCGCCGAGCCCTGACCCTCCTCCCACGCCTGCGCGAGCTCCTCGCGCAGGCCGCGGATCAGCGTCGACAGCTCGAGGCGGTCATCCATGCGCGTGGCCCTTTCGTTCGCCCGGAGGCACCGATCGGACGGCGCCGATCGGACGGCGCCGATCAGACGGCGCCAATCAGACGGCGCCAATCAGACGGCGCCAATCAGACGGCGCCAATCATGGGCCACGGCGACGACCGGGACTGTCCGGTGGCCGACACTGACCGTCAGCGCGCGGGGCGGCGGAGAACCAGGGCCGCCGCGCCGCCCGCCGGCAGCAGCAGCCAGCAGGAGATCAGCCGATAGATGAGGACGGCGGCCGCGGCGGTCACGGCCGTCGCGCCGGCCGCGGTCAGGCCCGCGACCAGCGCCGTGTCGACCACGCCGACGCCGCCCGGGGTCAGCGGGACCTGGCGGACGATCTGGACGCCGAGGTAGATGCCGGCCAGCGTGACGACGCCGATCGGCAGGCCCACCGCGCGGCAGGTGGCGGCCAGGCAGAGCAGGTCGGTCAGCCAGTTCACGGCGAAGAACAGCACGGCCGCGGTCCAGTCGCGGGCGCGCAGGGCGGCGCCCGCCTGCCAGGCCTCGTGGGCCGAGGCGAGCGTCGCGCGGACCCAGCGGATCACCCGGCCGTCGCGCTGGAGCAGCGACGTGCGGAACGTGGGCATGCGGCGGCCGAGCAGCACCGCGGCGGCGGTCAGCAGGGCCAGGCCGGCGACCACGGCCAGCGGGCGAGGGCTCAGCAGCAGGGCCGGGTCGGTGCCGAGCACGGCCAGGCCGCCGGTCACGTAGAGGACCGTGAGGCCGCCGATCGAGGTCAGGCCGGAGACGATCATCGAGGCGGCGGCGAGCTCCTTGGCGACGCCGGCGCGCTGGTACTCGCGGACCGCGTAGCCGGCCGAGACGGCGGCGCCGGCCGGCATCGAGATGGAGATGGCGGTGCGGGCCAGCGTCACCGCCGCGGCCCGGCGAGCCGTCAGCCGTACGCCCAAAGCCCCCACCAACGCCCGCTGCTGCCACGCGAAGGCCCCCAGCGAGACACCCTGCAGCGCGATCGCGGCCGTGACCCACCAGTAGTCCGCGCCGATCAGCGCCCGGACGAACTCCCGCGGGTCGGGCAGCCGCCCCCACAGGCCGACCGCGGCCAGCACCACGCCGACGCCGAACAGCAGCGGCAGGCGCAGCCGCCGCCACCAGCCACGGCGCGCCGGCTGAGCGGCCGGCGAGGGCCGCAGCGCGGAGCGGGTAGGTGCCACGCCGCGATCCTGGCAAACATGGTCAACCGCGGGCTACCCCGTGTGACATCAGTCGCCGGAGAAACCCCAGAAATACAGCTCGGCGGGCTGGCCGTCCTCGTCGTGCAGCACGGCCACGCGCCCGATGCCGGGAAAGCGAGCCAGCGGCACGATCGCCTCGACGTGGTCGCGGGTGAGCTTCGTGTTGCCGGCCGCCTGGTACGCCTCGGCCTCGGTCACCGGCACGATCACGCCGTAGTCGGGGTTGCCGTGCTCCTTCACGAGCGCCATGTACTCCTCGAACGTCTCGTACGCGTACGGGAGATAGCCGTAGTTCGGGGTTTCGTCGTCGGCCAGCACCCGGTACATGTCGAGGACCGAGTGGGTGCCCTGGAGGCGTACCACCTCCTCGGCCCACAGCTCGTCCTCGGTGGCCGGGCGCGAGGGGTCGTCGGCCGCGTTCTTGCCGCTGACCGCCCAGAAGAACTCGCCGGCCTCGAAGACCAGCTGACGAAGGGTCACGAAGGCGACGTATCGGTCGTCCTGGTAGGGCATGTAGTAGTCCCACCCCGAAGCGCCCACGCATCCTCCCTCGTTGATCTTCTGCCGCGACACGGCCGCGACACAATAGCCGGGGGCGAGGCGCGTCCGCCCCGGTCCCCCGGCTATTTCTTGATGATCAGGTTCGGCAGCGGCCGGTCATGCCGACCGTGTCGCTGAAGGCGCGGTGCGATGCCCGATATGAGGCGGCCGTCGCGGACACCTGCGCCGGCGAGAGCACCTGGTTCTCCGCGAACAGGACATAATCCACCTGCTGGAGGTACGTCGAGAGCCCGCCCGTGTGCGCGACGGTGTCGATGAACCACAGGTTCCAGTTGATCGTCATCGTCTGGCGCGGGTAGAACTTCCCGGAGTGGTCGCCGACCCGCACGCCGTCGACGAAGTAGATCATGTGCCCGTTCGCGACCTGGGCGACCAGCGTGTGCCAGCCGTCGTAGCTCCGCCGCTCCTCGGAGTGCACGTTGTCGGCGTACCAGGGCTTGTTCCGGTACGTGTACCAGCTGGTCTGGTGGTTGATCGGCCCCGCCTTGCCCCAGCCGCCGTTCGGCAGGTACTCCGCGATGTCCAGCTCCGAGTAGGTCGGGTCGAGGTCCCCGTTCAACGGGCTGATCGTGAAGAACGTCTGGTTGACGTGGTCGCCGTCGTTGCCGGCGGCCGGCGCGTCGGTGAACCGGATGCGGCCGGCGTAGGTGCCGCCGAGGAACCGCTTCCGCGTCGAGGAGAGCGCCGCCTGCCTGGTGCCGCCGGCGGTGCCGTCGGTCGATGCGGTGAGCTGCAGGACCCGGTCGCCGCCGGACGACGGGCCGGACGACGGGAAGGTGATGCCGCTCGCCGACCAGGTCGCGCCGGGCACGCCCGGCCCGCCCGAATGGGTGCGCGGCGTCCAGCCGTGCCGGGTCAGGGCCGGATCGGACGACGACACGTAGTGGAAATCGTCGAAGAGATAGCCGCAGTGAGCCGCGGACGCGGCGGGTCCCGAGGAGACAAGGGCCGCCGTGAAGAGCGCCGTCAAGATCACCCAGCCGAACATAGCCGCCGTACGCGGCCGTTCCCCTTGAATAGACAAAGGCGAACACAAGGGACAGCGAGGGCGACGGTTTCGTTCTAGGGTGACGGCCGAGAATAGCTGTATGTGAAAGGAACCTCACCCATGCGGCGCCGTGCCCCCGTCTTCGCCCTGTTCTTCCTCAGCCCACTTCTCGGCGAGTACTTCTCGGGAACCACGCTGCCCATCGTCCTGATCTTCCTGATCGTGCCGTTCGCGCTGTTCTACGGCAGCGGCGCCCTCCTCATCCGCGAGGTGACCCGCCGGACCGGCCGGGGCTGGCCGACGATCATCGTGCTCGGGCTCGCGTTCGGCGTCCTCGAGGAGGGCCTGGTCACGCAGTCGCTGTTCAACCCCGACTACCTCGCCCAGGACCTGCACCTGCTCGACCCCGGCTACATCGCGGCGCTCGGCATCGGCAGCCTGTGGACGGTGTTCGTGCTGGGCGGCCACATGTTCTGGAGCATCGCCGCCCCGATCGAGATCGTCGAGGAGTCGACACGGAACCGCCGCACCACGCCCTGGCTCGGCCGGACCGGCCTGATCGTGATCTCGGTGCTGTTCGTGCTCGGCTGCGGGATGTCGTTCGCGATCACCAAGGCCGAGGACGCCGACGCCCCCTTCTCGGCCTCGCCGGCCCAGATCGCCGGCAGCGCCGCGATCACGGTGCTCCTGGTGATCGTCGCGTTCCTGCTGCCGCACGGTGGCCGCCGCCCGGTGGCGGCCCGGGCGCCCTCCGCCTGGCTGGTCCTCGCCGCCACCGTGGTCGCCGGCATCGGCTGGGGCCTGCTCGCCGGCGCCAGCGCCCTCCCGTCGTGGCCGGCCTCGATCACGATCGCACTGGCCTGCCTGGTCGTCCTGGCCGTCCTCGTGGCCCGCTGGTCCCGCCGGGACGGCTGGGGCCGGTGGCACCGCCTCGCCCTGGCCGCGGGCGCGCTCGCGACCTCCGGCTGGCACGCGTTCGCCATGGAGTACTCGAAGCCGCCCGTGATCGACGCCGTGAGCCGCACGATCTACCTGCTCGGCGCCGCCGCAATCCTGGGGCTGGCGGTCCGCAAGATCCGCCGCGACGACCCGGCCCCGGCCGCCCAGCCGCTGGACGCCGGGGCCGCGGCCTGAGGCGTCACTCGCAGAAGACCTGCACCTTGGCGCCGGGGTCGTCGACGTCGATGGTGACCTCGTCGAGCTGCTCGATGAGCTCCTCGAGGTCCTCCGGCTTGAGCCGCGCGAGATCGATCGGCACCCCCGACTTGCCGAGCTCGGCGTTCACCTTGGTGAGCGCCTGCGGCGGGATCAGGCTGGTGAGCCGCACCCCGGCCCGCAGCAGCTGCAGCGGGACCCGCACGTTGATCTTGCTCGGGCCGTCGCTGCCCGGATCCTCGGCGTTCACCACCACGCGCAGGAACCGCGGCCGGCCCTTGGCCGGGACCACATCCGGCGGCGGGGGCTCGGGCCGTTCCCGCTCGAGCGCGTCGATGAGCCGCTCGGCCTCGTCCGCGGTGATCTTTCCTTCGGCCAGCATCTCCAGGATCTGGCGGCGCTGCTCGTCCATGACCGCTCCTTCTCGACTCAATGAACCCTGATGTGCACGGCCGTCCGGCCGTCCTCGATGGAGAACCGGGCGCCCGGCAACGCCCACAGCACCCGCCCCGCGCCGGCCAGCGCCCCCACCGGATCGACCCGGTAGACGACGCAGGCGACCAGCCCGCCGGCCACGGCGAGCACCAGCACCGGTGACAGCACCAGCAGCACCGGAAGCACCGGAATCCAAAGCCGCCGCCGGCCCCCGTCGCGCCGGCGGTGGCACACGGTGACCAACTGCGGCATCACCGTGCGTTCTTCAGCTCGGCCAGCGCCTCCTGGACGCTGAGCTCCCCCCGCTGGAGACGGTCGATGACGTCGGCGCCCGCCGGCGCCGGCCCGGCGACATCAGCCTCCGCGCCGCCGAGATCCTCCGCGAAGGCGAACTGCCCGGCGATCCGGTTCAGCCGCGCCTTGATCGTCGGGTAGCTCACCCCGAAGAGCCGCTCCATCTCCTTGATCGAGCCGTGCGCGCGGACGAACGCGGCCACGAAGACCTGATCGCCGAGCCCGAGCTGCGCCAGCTGCGGCGGCTCGAACTGCCCCTCGATCGCCACCCCGTTGCCGAGCCGGACCCGCTCGACCGTGAACGGCTGCCCGTTCGTCAGGTCCGTCAGCTCCTGCCAGTCCATCCGGCTCCTCCCATCGCGTTCTTAAGTTCTATCTCAACTTTCTTAAGGCAACAAGCCTGGCCGATTAAATTTTTCAAGCCGATCATGAAGTGGCGCAAACATCGAGAAACTTCTTTGCAACATTCATGGAAGCTCTTCCAATCGATGCAAGTCGTTGCTAGCGTCACGACCAAATATGAACGCGGCATTACGTCCGTGTCACCGGCTTTGCCCCGCAATCCGTCCTGCGATCGCAACGCCCCCGAGGTCGTTGGAGGAACCCCCGTGCCCCGAAAGTGGCTCACCGCCGTCCTCGCGGCGCTCGCCGCCATCCCCCTGCTGGTCGCGCCGGCCGACGCCGCGGCGGCGAACACCGTGACCGTCTACTACAAGCCGCCGGCCGCGTGGGCGACCGTCAACATCCACTACGCGCCGAACGGCGGCTCGTGGACCACCGTCCCGGGGGTGGCCATGGCCGCCGCGTCCTGCGTCGGCTGGTATCGCAAGGACATCGACCTCGGCGCCGCGACCGGCATGCAGACGACGTTCACCAACGGCTCGGGCACCTGGGACAACAACAACGGGGCCAACTACCGGGTCGGCGCCGGCATCGTCACCATCACCGGCGGCGTGGTGAGCGCGGCCGACCCCTGCGGCGCGACGCCGACGGCCTCTCCCACCACCGCGCCCCCGATGCCGGCCACCAGCGGCGAGATGCTCGGCGGCGACCCCCGCAAGGAGAGCATCTACTTCGTGCTCACCGCCCGGTTCTACGACGGGGACACGGCGAACGACCGCGGCGGCAGCCAGGACGTCTCGTCCGGCAACGCGGCCAACCACGACCCGATGTTCCGGGGCGACTTCGCGGGGCTCATCGACAAGCTCGACTACATCAAGGGGCTCGGCTTCTCGGCCATCTGGATCACGCCGGTGGTGCTGAACCGGTCCGACTACGACTACCACGGGTACCACGGCTGGGACTTCTACCGGGTCGACACCCGGCTCGAGACGCCCGGCTCGACCTACCAGGACCTGATCGACAAGGCCCACGGCAAGGGCCTGAAGATCTACCAGGACGTCGTCTACAACCACAGCTCCCGGTGGGGCGCCAACGGCCTGTTCGTGCCCACGGTGTGGGGCGCGAAGGACGGCCAGTGGGACTGGCTCTACAGCACCAAGGTGGACGGCCAGAAGTACGACCCGATGGTCGAGAACAGCGCCGGCCGCCCCTACAACGGCGATCTGTGGAGCACGGCGGAGCCGGCCGGGAACACCTGCCGGAACTGGGGTACGCCCAACGGCACGTACAGCCCCCAGGGATATGCCAACCACAACTGCCAGTGGCCGTCGCCGACCAGCGGGATGTTCCCCGCGTCGCTCTACCACCAGTGCTGGATCGGCAACTGGGAGGGCGAGGACTCGCGATCGTGCTGGCTCGCCGACGACCTGGCCGATCTCGACACGGAGAACCCGGTCGTCCAGAAGTACCTGATCGACGCCTACAACCGGTACATCGACATGGGTGTCGACGGCTTCCGCATCGACACCGCCGTGCACATCCCCCGGGTCACCTGGAACCGCCGCTTCCTGCCGGCGATGCAGCAGCACCTGGTCCAGAAGTACGGCGCGGCCAAGGCCTCGGACTTCTACGTCTTCGGCGAGGTCGGCGCGTTCGTCAACGACAAGTGGAACCGCGGGTCGGTCAACCACTCGGCGCAGTTCTACACCTGGAAGGAGCGGCGGTCGTACGCGGATGACGACACCACCGCCGCGCGGGAGCAGTACGACTACGAGGAGCAGCTCGGCACCGGCAACCAGCCCACCAGCGCCAACGCGTTCCTGGCCGGCAACGCGTACCACGTACCGGATCGCAGTCAGTTCTCCGGCATGAACATCATCGACATGCGGATGCACATGAACTTCTCGGACGCCGGCAACGCGTTCCGCAACGGGAAGGACTCCGACGACTCGGTCAACGACGCCACCTACAACGCGGTCTACGTCGACTCGCACGACTACGGGCCGAACAAGTCGTCGTTCCGCTACACCGGCGGCACCGACGCCTGGGCCGAGAACATGTCGCTGATGTGGACGTTCCGCGGCATCCCCACGCTCTACTACGGCTCGGAGATCGAGTTCCAGGCCGGCAAGCAGATCGACTGTGGCCCGTCCTGCCCGCTCGCCACCACCGGCCGCGCCTACTACGGCGACCACGTCGGGGGATCGGTGACGGCGACGGACTACGGCGTGGTCGGCGCCGCGAGCGGTGCGGTCGCCACCACGCTGGCCCAGCCGCTGGTCAAGCACCTCCAGCGGCTCAACCAGATCCGGCGGGCCGTTCCGGCCCTGCAGATGGGCCAGTACTCGACCGACGGCGTCAGCGGCGACATCGCCTACAAGCGGCGCTACACCGCCGGCTCGGTCGACAGCTTCGCGCTGGTGACGGTGTCGAACAGTGCCACCTTCACCGGAGTTCCGAACGGCACGTACACCGACGCCGTATCCGGAGACGTCAAGACCGTCACCAACGGCGCGCTGACCGCGTCCGTCACCACCAAGGGCGACTTGCGGGTGTACGTGCTCGCCCTGCCAGGCAACCCCGCTCCCGGAAAGGTAGGGGCCGATGGGCCTTATCTCCGCTAACCCTCGCCGCTGGGCGATCCCCGGCGTCCTGATCCTGCTCACCGCGCTGATCACGGTCGCGATCGGCCGGCCGCACCAGGCCGACGCCAAGGCCGACGCGAACCCGGGTGCGCGCGACGTCATCGTGCACCTCTTCGAGTGGCCGTGGGCGTCGGTTGCCGCCGAGTGCACCAACGTGCTCGGGCCCAAGGGCTTCGGCGGCGTGCAGGTGTCGCCGCCGCAGGAGCACGTCGTGCTGCCCGGCTCCGGCTACCCGTGGTGGCAGGACTACCAGCCGGTCAGCTACCAGCTGGTCACCCGGCGCGGCGACCGGACGGCGTTCGCGAACATGGTCAAGGCCTGCCACACCGCGGGCGTGAAGATCTACGTCGACGCGGTGATCAACCACATGGCCGGCGGCGGGTCCACCGGCACCGGCAGCGCGGGCTCGACGTACAGCCACTACTCGTACCCGGCGGTCGCTTACGGCAGCAACGACTTCCATCACTGCGGGCGCAACGGCAACGACGACATCGTCAACTGGGCCGACCGCTGGGAGGTGCAGAACTGCGAGCTGGTCGATCTCTCCGATCTGGCGACGGAGTCCTCCTACGTACGCGGAAAGATCGCCGGCTACCTCAACGACCTGATCTCGCTCGGCGTCGACGGGTTCCGGGTCGACGCGGCCAAGCACGTGCCGGTGGCCGACCTCCAGGCCATCTACGGGCAGCTCGGCGGCTCGCCGTACATCTTCCAGGAGACGATCGAGGGCGGCGCCGGCGAGATCAGCCCGACCGAGTACACCGGCGTCGGCGACGTCACCGAATTCCGCTACGGCGACGTGGTCGGCAATGCTTTCCGCAACGCGAGCCTGTCCGGGCTGCAGAACCTGCCGGGCCAGATGCTGGTCGGCAGCGGGGACGCGGTCGCCTTCATCGACAACCACGACACCCAGCGCAACGGGCGGGCGAAGCTGACGTACAAGGACGGTGTTTCGTATGCCCTGGCCGAGGCGTTCATGCTCGCCTATCCGTACGGCACGCCCTCGGTGATGTCGAGCTTCACCTTCAGCAACGCCGACGCCGGGCCGCCGGCCTCGTCGAACGGCACCACGTCGGCGGTCAACTGCTCGTCCGGCTGGGCGTGCGAGCACCGGTGGCGGAGCACGGCGAACATGGTGGGGTTCCACAACGCCGCGTACGGGACGGCGCTGACCAACTGGTGGTCGAACGGCGGGAGCCAGATCGCCTTCGGGCGCGGCTCCACCGCGTACGCCGCCTTCAATCGTGATGGAGGCACGCTGAGCCGGACCTTCTCGACCAGCCTGCCCGCCGGCACCTATTGCGATGTCGCGAACGGCGACTACTCGGGCGGGACCTGCACCGGCGCGACCTACACGGTGAGCTCGTCGGGCACGTTCACGGCGTCGCTCCCGGCGAACTCGATGCTGGCGCTGCACGTGAACGCGCGCACCACCGGCACGTCGTCACCGGGCTCGTGCACGTCGGTGACGGTGTCGTTCGGGGTGAACGCGACCACGGTCTGGGGCGAGAACGTCTTCGTCCTCGGCAACACGGCCGCGCTGAGCAACTGGAACACCAGCGGCGGCCTGGCCCTCTCGTCGGCGTCCTATCCGGTGTGGACCGGTTCGGTGGCGCTGCCGAAGAACACGACGATCGAGTACAAGTACGTCAAGAAGAACGGTTCCGCGGTGACCTGGGAGTCGGGCTCGAACCGGACCCTGATCACCGGTTCCGCCTGCACCCAGTCGGTCACCGACACCTGGCACTGATCTGTTTCTACGACCGCGGATCGGCGACGGCTCCCAGGAAGAGGATCGCGCCGGTCCGCGAGTCGGAGATGGTGAACGCGAACGGCCGGTCGACGACGAACGACGTGCCGCCGACCCGGGCCGACATGGCCATCGCGCCGCCGGTGACCGCGGCCGCCTCGGTGCCCTTCTCGTCGACCTTGATGTAGGTCTTGTGCACGACCGCGGCCAGCCGCGGGTCCGACGCCGACATGCTGGAGAAGCCGGTGGTGGGCAGGCCCATCTTCTCGAGCGGCTCGAGCAGCGGCGACGACCAGCGCAGCTCGAAGCGGGGCAGCGCGACCTCGTCCATCTCGTCGTCGCCGAGGGCTTTCGTCGCCGCCCGCCACTCGCCGGCGTCGAGGTGCTTCAGCAGGCCGGCCAGCGTGTTGTCCGCGTCCGGCAGGAGGATCTCCATCCCGTACCGGCCCTTCTCCCCGTACGGCAGGCGCAGCATCCGGTAGCCGTCGCGTTCGGCGTACCCGAAGGTCGCGTTGCTCATGTGCATGGTCGGCACGGTCACGCTGCCGGTCGGCGTCGTGAACGGGTCGGGCCGGGTGAAGCCCTCGTCGAACTGCGTCGTCCACCTGCCGAGGAAGTAGACGGCGTTGAGCAGCACGAGCGCCATCTGCGGGTCGGGCAGCCCGAGATCTCCCGCGATGCGGTCGATGCGCCCCTCGGTGTTCTCCGACGCCCAGTCATCGATCTTCCGTGCCGTGCGTTCGTCGCCGAGGTCTGCCTTCTCCACGGTGGCGCCGAACGTCTTGCGCACAAAGTCCCGATATTCGTCCTGGAGCGGCACGCCGGCCCACAGCGCATCGGCAACGGACAGCTTCACGTCCCCCGTGTCGGCGAGCGCCCGCAACATCGCCCCGACGCGAACGTCCCGGCGCTGATCGAGATGCAGCACGGCGGCCATCCGCGTAGCCGTGTCCCCATCGGCGCCGGCCAGAACCAAGGCAAGCAGCACGGAAACCGACAGCGGCGACATGATCGTGTTGCGGTCCCCCACCGCAACCTGCTTGAACAGATCAAACCCGAACGCGTCGACCGCCGTCGCCACCGCCTCCGCATCACCGGCCTCAAGCCGACTTACAAGCTCCGCGTCGATCCGCGCCGCGTCGCCGGGCACGGCCTTCCCGCAGGCGGCCAGCATGAGGGCACCGATCACAAGCACCACGAGACTCTTGGGCGTACGCACGAAGCTTGGACTCCCGGTTCTCGCGTCCGGTTCCCAGTTGCCCGCACGGCTTCCCTGTCGCCCGCACGATCGAGGGCAGCCCGCCATGCCCGGCAACCACCGCCCGGACCTTCGCCCGCCACCCCGTGGCCGCCGATCCTCGCCAATCGCCGCCACCGACTCCCGATCCGCAATTCGAGCTCGCCATCCGCGATTTGCGGATTATCGTCCCGCCCCGCCCGGGTTTCGCCGACAAGGCGCATTTCCCCGCAACCGGAAACCCGATTCGGAGGAGCCCGCGGCGCCGAGGTTGTCGCTTGCCGCAGCCGGTCTCTTGAATTCCGAAGATGCTCCCCCGAAATCCCAGCGACAAACACCGGTCCGCGCGGATCGCACAATACCGATCACGTCCGACCGTTCCCGCGACAAGCGCCGAGCGTCTCCGGCCGACCGCCCACCGAGGATCCGCCCGCGCTCCAGGCACGCCGCGGCCGCTCCGCGTGCTTCCGAGCCGATCCCCACAACCGACGACGCTCATGCTCCCGACGAAACTCATCCGTCGCGGGAGAATAGCGACGCGACGCACTCCGATCGCGCATCGCGGCCAATTCTGCCACCGTGAACAACCGCATCTGCCGCATGGCCAACTATCCCGCGGCCCGGCCCACTCACGTCAGTAATCGATCATGCCAAACGGTATCGATCAGATACCTTCTCGGCCACGATCCGCTGGTCTGGAAATGGCAAATAGGCCTTCGCCGGTCGCGGCGTATCACGAAGCCGAGTCCGGAAATCGTGCGGGCCCCACGGCCGCAACTCGAGCGGCGCGCCGACCACACCCAGCCGCCGGCAGCGTTCGTGGAGCGCCGGCAGTTCGCCGAGATCGTCGAGCGCCCTTGTCGCCGTGGAGACTCTCGGCGCGAGCTTCGAGTAGTCCGCGGTGTGCCCTGCACCCGGAAGCCGAGCAGATCACGGTAGAACCCGACGCTCACGTCCAGGTCCTCGGCGAACAGGTCCATCCGAAGCCGCATTCGTCGATGACCTCGCTCCTCGCCCGCGGCCGGAAGCGTTCGGCCCGCCCTCGCCCGGGCTGTGCGGGACGCCCGCGATCAGGTAGCTGCCATAGGCGACCAGCCAGAGAACGATCGGATAGGCGTTCCAGCGCTCGATGCCGCCCTCACCCAGCCGGGCCACCGGTGCCCAGTCGATGAGGAGGATGCCGAGCGCGATGGCCACCAGCGAGATCGCCCCGAGCACGGTCCACAGTGCACGATACGGCTGCACGGTCGCGCGCGCGGCGAGGATGGCGGCGATGCCACCGGAGAAGAACGCCGTCATCGCGAACGCCGTGTGCGGGCCGGGGTGGGTGAGCGGGAAGACGCCCACACCCGACACACCGACGCCGAGCAGCGCGGTGCAGACGGCGGCCGCTCTCGGTCCGCCCGCCCGGTAGATGAGCCAGGCGCCGGCCATAATGAGCGCCCCGGTGACGAGCATGGTGACGTCGAAGACGGTTGCCGACGGCTGGGTGACGACGCTGCCCGGCGGCTCCGAGGCGCCGAGATGGCTGAGCGTGTCGGCGTGGGTCGTGTAGGGCCCGTCGAACAGGGCCTCGGCCGTGATGCTGCCCATCAGAACGCCGATGCCCGCCAAGGTCAGGCAAAGTCCGGCGAGCCGGGATCTGACGGTGAGAGCATCCACGCCTCGACCGTAGGCACACCGGCGCCCGCCCGGCGCGGGCCGAACGTCCCTTGTCCGCGGACGACGGCCCCGTCGCCGTCCCCGCGCAGTCGATCGCAGGAGCTGATCTCAGGGGCTCGGCAATTGCCGACGCCTTCAGCTCCGGTGGCGGACCTGCTCGCGGCGCCGTTCGGCCGGGACGCCCTCGCCGCGCTCGCGGCCACCCGGGTGTGACTCCCGCCGCCCGGACGGCCGGGGCGGTCAGACGACCGTGATGGTCACGGTGGTGAGCGAACCGCCGGGTACCGAGGGCGAGCTGGCCCAGCCCTGCAGACGGTAGGTGCCGGGCGTGTTCGCCACCAGCCGCAACGTGTACGACTGGGTCTCGGCCGGCCCGAGGAGGAGGAAACTGCACGTGGCCGAGCCCGCGACGCGGCAGAAACCGGTGCGGGGCGGAACGGAGCCGGTCACCGTGAAGCCGAGCCGCCGGATCCCGACCGTGACGGGATAGACCGGGGATGAGGTCAGGTTGGTCGCGGTCTGCGTCGCCGTGAACGGCGTACCGGCCGCGACCGTGGTCGCCGACGTGGTGAGCGCGCCGGTGAACGAGCCCGTCGCCGCCGACGCCGGACTTCGGATCCCGGCGAGAACGGCGAACGTGACCGCCAGGATCAGGGTCGCCCGCAGCAGAGCCGAACGCCTGCTCATCGGACGGTCAGCGTTCCGTACGCGAACGTGTCGTCGGTGGTGTACGTGATCCGGGCGTAGGCGCGGAATTGATCGGTGCCCGGCGCCGATGCCGACAGGTTCAGCGTGATGGCCGCGGTCGCACCGGGCGCCAGCGACTGGATCCCGCAGTAGATCAGGCGGTGCAGGTTTCGGGGCGTGCACCCGGGGGTGCCGTGCAAACCGGTGAAGACCTGGTTGGCGTAGTTGTAGTTGTCCAGGCCCAGCGAGGCCATGACCGGCGCCGGGCCCGTGTTGGTCGCCGTCGCGACCACCGTCACCTGACCACCCACGACGGTGACCGCCGGCGTGATGGTCAGCCCGGCCGCCACCGGTCCGGCCGCGGCGGCCGCGGATGCGGGCGAGGCCGTGCCGATGACCAGCATCATCATCGCCGCTGCCAGGGCGAGTCCGCTGCGCTTGACGTTCATGGAGTGCCTCCGATCCGGTGACCCGCGTACCGTAATGCCGAATTCTTGGAGATCTCCCATGAACCCGGCCGCGGCCGGAACACGGGTCCTAGGTCACCCGGCCGGGGACGTCCGGTCCCTCTCCCCCACGCCGCCATCGTGCTGAACTCGACTCGAGCGATGTCGAGGAAGAGCGGGAGCGATGTCGAGGAAGTGGTAGCCGTGACGACAGCTGTGACGATCACCGGTCTCGTCAAGAGCTTCGGCCCCGAGATCCGCGCTCTGGACCGCCTCGATCTCGAGGTGCGGACCGGCGAGGTGCACGGCTTCCTCGGGCCGAACGGCGCCGGGAAGACCACCACCATTCGTGTGCTGCTGGGGCTGCTCCGCGCCGACGCCGGCCACGTCGCGGTGCTGGGAGCCGATCCGTGGCGCGACGCGGTGGCGCTGCACCGGCGCCTGGCGTACGTGCCCGGTGAGGTGAACCTCTGGCCCAACCTCACCGGCGGCGAGGTGATCGACCTGCTCGGCGACCTGCGCGGCGGCCTCGACCAGGCGCGGCGGCGGGAGCTGCTCGAGCGTTTCCGGCTCGACCCGACGAAGAAGATCCGCGCCTACTCCAAGGGCAACCGGCAGAAGGTGGCCCTGGTCGCCGCGTTCTCCTCGGACGTCGAGCTCTACCTGCTCGACGAGCCCACGTCCGGCCTCGACCCGCTGATGGAGACCGTCTTCCAGGACGTGGTGCGGGAATCGCGTTCCGCGGGCCGCAGCGTTCTGCTCTCCAGCCACATCCTGTCCGAGGTGGAGGCGCTCTGCGACCGGGTCACGATCATCCGGGCCGGCCGGGCCGCCGAGAGCGGGACGTTCGACGAGCTACGCCATCTCACGCGCACGTCGATCGCGGTCGACACCGTCGCGTCGCCGGCGCCGGTGACGCGGTGGCCGGGTGTGCACGACGCCCGCGTGCGCGACGGCCACGCCGAGTTCACCGTCGACCCGGATCGGCTCAACGAGGTGCTCGAGCATCTAGTCGGCCTCCGGGTGCGGTCGATGATCACCTCGCCGCCCACGCTCGAGGAGCTGTTCAGGCGGCAGTACGGTCAGGATCCCGGGACGCCGGCCCCGGGCGGGGGCGACGAATTGGCGACCACGTCATGAACGGCTTCGCCGGCACGATGCGGCTGTCCCGGCTCGCGCTGCGGCGGGACCGGCTCACGCTGCCCGCGTGGATTCTCGGCACCTCCGGGTTCCTGGCGGCGACCACCGCCCTGTTCGAGAGCCAGTACACCGAGCACCCCGAGCTTCTCCAGCCGGACACCCGGATCGTCGTCGAGAACCCGGGGATGCGGGTGCTCGGGCTGGTGACCGGCCCCACGATCGGGGGCTACACCCTGCACCGGGACGCCCTCACCCTGGCCGTGCTCGCCGCCATGATGAGCGTGCTCGCCGTCGTCCGGCACACCCGGCAATCCGAGGAGCTCGGTCGCGAGGAGATGCTGCGTGCCGGCGTCGTCGGCCGTTACGCCTCGCCGGCCGCGGCCGTGCTCGTCACGCTGGCGGCGAACGTGGTGCTGGCCGCCATGCTTACGCTCGGCATGCTGATCGCGGGGCAGGCCGCGGCCGGATCTCTCGTCGCGGGCGCGTCGATCGCCGTAGTGGGCGTCGCCTTCACCGGCGTCGCCGCCGTGACCGCCCAGCTGTCGTCGACCACGCGGGGAGCGATCGGTCTTTCCGCCGCCGGTCTGAGCCTCGCGTTCGCGCTCGCGGCGATGGGCAACGTGCTCGGGACCGTCGATTCCGCCGCCCTGCGGGTCACCAGCGCCTGGCCCGCCTGGCTCTCCCCGATCGGCTGGGGTCAGCAGATGCGGCCGTTCGCGGACGACCGGTGGTGGCCGCTGGCTCCGGCGGCCCTGCTGACGGCGATCCTCTTCGGGCTGGCCATCGTCCTGGTCGGCCGGCGGGACGTGGGCCGGGGGCTGTGGCCGGAACGCAAGGGCGCCGCCCACGCGAGCCCGGCTCTGCTGAGCCCGGCCGGTCTCGTGTGGCGGCAGCAGCGTACGGCGCTGCTGGGTTGGGTGATCGGGATGTTCGGCTTCGGTCTGGTCTTCGGGACGCTCAGCGACCAGATCAAGGGCCTCGAGGGTGCGGCGACGAAGTGGTACGACGCCTTCGGCGGCGACGCCGGCCTGCTCGGCGCCTACTGGGCGTCGATGCTGCAGATCGCCGGGATGGCGGTGGCGATCTACGTGGTGACGCTCCTGCTCCGCCTGCATCACGACGAGACGCGGGGGACGCTCGAGCCGGTGCTCAGCACCGCCGTTTCCCGGCGTCGCTGGCTGGGCGCCCATGCCGTCAACTCGCTGGCCGGCGCCACGCTCCTCATGCTGGTCTTCGCGGTGGCCATGGGCGCCGCCGGCGGGCGGATGCTCGGCGGCACGGCGTCACTCCTTCGCGACCTGGTCGGCGCCACGTTCGTCCAGCTTCCCGCCATCGGCGTGCTCGGCGCCGCGGTCGTCGTGCTGGTCGTGTGGCTGCCGCGCTGGTCGGTCGGCCTGTCCTGGGCCTTGGTCGTGTTCGCGATCGCGGTCGGACCGATGTTCGGTCCCTCCCTCGGACTGCCGGCCCTGCTGCTGGATCTCTCGCCCTTCACCCACGTCCCCAACGCGCCGGCCGAAGGCACGAGCTCCGGCCCGATCATCGGCCTCTGCCTGTCGGCCGCGCTGCTCGCCACGGCCGGAGTCCGGCGGCTGGAACGCCGAGACCTCCGGTTGCCGGCCTGAGCCTCGGGCCATTGCCCGGTTGATGTGACGCGGTCCGCGGGTGGATAGTCGGGCATGGATATGCGCGTGATCAAGGTGCCCGGGTACGGCGCCGAGGATGTTGTGGTCGGGGCGGGCGGCGAGATCTACACCGGCACCGAGGACGGTGTCATTCATCGGATCGACCCCGACAGCGGTGCGGCCACCACCGTCGCCGGCACCGGGGGGCGGCCGCTCGGGATCGAGCTGATGCCGGACGGAAGGCTTCTCGTCTGCGACGCCCGCCGGGGGCTGCTCGCCGTCGACCCCGCGACCGGCGCCATCGAGGAGCTCGCCGGCGGCATGCGCTTCTGCAACAACGCGGCCGTCGCGGCGGACGGGACGATCTACTACTCGGACTCCTCGACCGTGCATCCCATCGACGAGTGGCGGGCCGAGGTCGTCGAGGTCACGCGGACCGGGCGGCTGCTGCGGCGCGACCCGGGCGGGGAGATCACCGTGCTCGAGGACGGGCTGGCGTTCGCCAACGGGGTGGCGCTCGCCGACGACTTCGTGGCCGTCGCCGAGACGGCCACGCGGACGGTCGTGCGGCACTGGCTCGGGGACGGACGGCGGGACTACCTGGTCGAGGACCTGCCGGGCTACCCCGACAACATCTCGCGGGGCAGCGACGGCCTCATCTGGGTGTCGATCGCCAGCCCCCGGGATCCGCTGGTCGAGCGGATCCAGCAGGGGCCGCTCTGGGTGCGCCGGGGGGTCACCCGGATCCCGCAGGGCATGCAGCCGGCACCCAAGCGGACCGTTCGCGTGCAGGCCTACGCCGCGGACGGCCGGCTCGTGCACGACCTCAGCGCGGAGGCGAACGGCTTCCACATGGTCACCGGCGTCCGCGAGCACGACGGCCGGGTCTGGCTCGGCAGCCTGCACGAGCCGGCCATCGCGGTGATTCCGAAGCCCAGGAGCGGTGATTCCGAAGCCTAGGAACAGTGGTGGTTGATCGGCGACAGCCACTGCTTGAGCGTCGGCCCGAGCAGCGTGCCGGCGTCCTGCTGGGTCTTGATCGCGGCGAAGACCGCGGCGTCGGAGGACTTGGCCTTCAGGGTGTCGGCGGTCGTCTTGCCGTCGGCCACGATCTGCGGGTCCGCGCTCTTCTCGGTCGCCGTCCGGATCGAGGCGGCGAACTCGCCGAGCTTCTGCTGGGCCGCCTTGCGATCGGTCGCGGCGCCACCCGCCGCGAACTTGGTGACGGACTCGGCGAACGGACCGATGTGCTTCGTGTACGCCTCGCCGACCGCCTCGCAGGCGGCCTTGGTGTCCGGGGCGACGCTCGCCGCGGTGCCGGCCGCCGCGGGCAGGCCGGTGCGGTCGGTGCCGCACGCCGCCAGCGGCAGGACGAACGCGAGAGCGAACAACGCACGACGCATTGAGAACCTCCTATGGTGGGAGCGCTCCCAAGCTATCGTGTGCCGACCCTGACAGTCCACCCGGCCCGGCGCGACAACTATCGGCTCGGCGGTCAAGGCCTCGTGCGGTCGAGGACTGGCCGGCCGAAACAGGCCCGAAACAGAGGAGCGACCTGGGAATCCACGCGGCCATCGGCCGAACGGGCCGACTCGCGTCACAGACCGTGGATCGACGGGCCGCGACATGCTTGGGTGATCCCGTGAGCGAATCGCAGGCCACCGCGGAGATGAGCGGCAGCACCGCCTGGACCAACCGGGTGGTGACCGTCCGGCGCATCCTGCGAACCGAGGCGGGCAGCGCCGGGGTGCTGGTCTTCGCCATCGTCGTGGCGATGATCTGGGCCAACGTGGCGGACGGCTCCTACGAGAGGTTCTGGCACACCGACCTGTCCATCGACCTCGGCTCGATGGGCATCTCGCTCACCCTGCGGGAGTGGGTCAACAGCGGCCTCATGACGTTGTTCTTCCTGGTGGTGGGCCTGGAGGCGCGGCGCGAGTTCGACCTCGGCGACCTCCGCGACCGGCGCCGGTTCATCCTGCCGGCGGCGGCCGGGATCGTCGGCATGCTGATCCCGATCGGCATCTTCCTGGCGATCAACCACGGCGGGCCGGGCAGCCGCGGCTGGGGCGTGGCGATGTCCACCGACACCGCGCTGGCGCTCGGGCTGCTCGCGCTGGTCGGCCGGCGGGTGCCCGAGCAGGCGCGGTTGTTCCTGGTCACGGTCTCGGTGGTGGACGACCTGGTGGCGCTGCTGATCATCGCGTTCGCCTACACCGAGAAGATCGAGGTGATGCCGCTGATCATCGCAATCGTGCTCTACCTGGGCACGTTCCTGCTGGTCCGGCTCCAGGTGCGCAGCGGGTACGCGTACGTGCCGCTCGGCATCGCGATCTGGGGCGCGATGCTGGCCAGCGGCGTCGACCCGGTCGTCTCCGGCCTCGCCCTGGGCCTGGCCGCCGCCGCGTACTCCCCGGTCCGCGGCGACCTCGAGCAGGCCAGCGACCTGTTCCGCTCGTTCCGCGAGCAGCCGACGCCGGAGCTGGCCCGGTTCGCGAGCCTCGGCGTGGTGCGGTCGTTCTCCTGGAACGACCGGCTCCAGCGCACCTACCAGGGCTGGAGCAGCTACCTGATCGTGCCGCTGTTCGGCCTGGCCAATGCGGGCATCGCGATCGACGCGCACTTCCTGCGCCGGGCGGTCACCTCCCCGATCACGATCGGCGTCTTCGTCGCGTACGTGCTGGGCAAGCCGATCGCGATCACCGGCACCTCGGCCCTGGTCACCTGGCTCTCCCGGGGCCGGGTCCGGCCGGGCGTGGGCTGGGCGTCGGTGCTGGGCACCGGCACGATCGCCGGCATCGGCTTCACGGTCTCGTTCCTCATCGCGGCGCTCGCGTTCGAGGGCCCGGCGCTGGCCGAGGCGAAGCTGGGCATTCTATGCGCCGCGGTCGCCGCGTCGGTGCTGACCTGGACCGAGTTCCGGATCACCTTCATGCTGCCCAAGCCGAAGCGGGCGGTCGCGCTGCTGGGCGACGCCGAGCAGCTGATCGACCTGATCCCGGAGGTCGACGACGAGCGCGACCACACCCGCGGGCCGGTCGAGGCGTCGGTCACCGTCGTCGAGTACGGCGACTTCCAATGCCCGTACTGCGGTCAGGCCGAGCCGGTGGTGCGCGAGCTGTTCGCCGACGTCGACCTGCGCTTCGTCTGGCGGAACCTGCCCCTCACCGACGTGCATCCGCAGGCGCAACTGGCGGCCGAGGCCGCCGAGGCGGCCGGACTTCAGGGCAAATTCTGGGAGATGCACGATCTCTTGCTTGCGCATCAGGACAACTTGCGCATCACCGACCTGCTCGGGTACGCCCGGCAGATCGCCCTCGACGAGGAGCGGTTCCACGACGACATGATGCGGCGCGCGACCGCCGACCGGATCACCGGCGACCTCGAGTCGGCCGATCTCAGCGGCGTCTCCGGCACGCCCACGTTCTTCATCAACGGGCAGCGCCACTACGGCGCGTACGACGTGCACACGCTCAAGGAGGCGATCCGCCTCGCCCGCGTCCGCGCGAGGATCGCCGAGCGGCGTCGTTAGTCTCTTCCCAGCCAGTTCGTGATGCAGGCTTCGTTGCCCTCGGGGTCGGCCAGCACCCACCAGGCCGGCGCGTGGTCGTCGGACACGAGGCGGCCGCCGGCGGCGAGGGCGGCTTTCAGGCGGGCCGGCGCCTCGTCGTGCGGCACCGCGATGTCGATGTGGATCCGGTTGCGCTGCGGGCGGGGCTCGTCCATCTGCTGGAACCAGACCAGCGGGGCCGTGCCGTTCGGGTCGACGAGCAGGTCGCCGGGGCCGTCGGCGTAGGCCAGCACGGCCTTCCAGAACGGGCGGACGGCGGCGATGTCGCGCGCGTCGATGGCGAACTCGACCTGCTGGATCGACTCGGGAAGGTTCGTCGGCGTGGCCTCGGCGATCCGGTGGGCCAGGGCGGTGGTGCGCGCCGTGACGCCGCCGTCCGCCCGCGAGCGCAGGGTCAGGACCACACGCTGCGGTCGCAGGTCGGCGCGCAGCTGGTCGTCGGCGTCCTCGCCGCAGGCGGCGACGGCCTTCGCGGCGATCTCGGCCGCCTCGGCCATCGACGACACCGGGATCGACGTGCGCAGGGTGCCGAGGACGAAACGCCAGCCGATGTCGGCAACGGCTTCCGAGGCCTCGGGACGGGTCAAGGGTGTCATTCGGCGGCCATCTCCGTTTCCTGCCGCCGGCGCCGGCGGCGTCTCCACACGTACGCGATGATGAGCAGCACCCCGATGCCGACGGCGACCGACAGATAGCGGCCGATCGTGGCGGTGATCTGGTCGAGGTGATCGCCGGCGAAGTAGCCGGCCGTGGACCAGCAGCCGACCCAGAGCGCGGCGCCCAGGATGTTCCAGACCACGAACTTCGCGAACGGCATCCCGGTCAGCCCGGCCACGACCCCGTTGAGCTGGCGCAGGCCCTCGACGAACCGGGCCACCACTACGATCTTGGGGCCCTGGCGGCCCATGAAGTCCTCGACCTTGCCGAGCCGGGCCGGGGTGAGCCGGACGTAGCGGCCGAAGCGGTGCACGAGCGGGCGCCCGCCGCGGCGGCCGATCAGGTAGCCGAGGCTGTCGCCGATGACGGCGGCCACGAACGCGGTGACCGCGACGGCGAAGATGTTGAGGTGACCACGGCCGGCGTACGCGGCTCCGGCGATGATCGCGGTCTCGCCCGGCGCCGGGATGCCGAAGCTCTCGATGAAGACGATGAACCCGATGCCGAAGTAGCCGAAGCGGTCGACCGCGCCGAGCAACGCGTGCATCGGCTACCTCCCGTCGGCCGTTCGCTACACCGTATGACGGCCCCGCCCGCGAAGCCACGCATAAGGGACGGGCGTCACTGCGGGCCGTCCCTTATATGCGTCCGGAAAATGTCGGTGGCCAGGTCTAGGGTGGCCCGCATGACCGAGGACTTCCCGTGGGAGCCGCCGCTGGCCGGCACCGAGGCCGAGCAGCTGATCGGCTCGCTCGACCGGATGCGCACGACGTTCCGCTTCAAGGCCGACGCGCTCGGCGCCGCCGGGCTCGGCGCCCGCCTCGGCGTCTCCACGCTGACCCTCGGCGGCCTGCTCAAACACCTGGCCCTGATCGAGGACTACTACTCGACCACCAAGCTGCGCGGCGAGCCGCTCGGCGCCGAGTGGTCGGCCATGCCGCGCGACGATGACGACTGGGAGTTCACCTCGGCCGCGCGCACCGATCCCGACTCGCTCTACGAGCTGTACGACGGCGCCGTCGAGCGTTCCCGCTCCCGCCTGGCCTCCGCGATCGCCGCCGGCGGCCTCGACCAGCCGATCCACGCCGGCTCCGGCGACGGCCGCCACGCCAACCTGCGCCGCCTGCTGTGCGACCTGCTCGAGGAGTACGGCCGCCACACCGGCCACGCCGACCTGCTGCGCGAGGCGGTCGACGGCCGCACCGGCGAGGATCCCCCGGCCGGCTGGCGTCCCGCCTCGGGCAGCTACCGCCTCCCCGGCGTGCGCTGAGCCGGCTCGGCCCGCGACGATGGAGGCCACATGCACTGGTCCGTCGATCTGGCAACGAAGCTCTCCGCCGTAGTCCTCGCCGCCTTGACCTACCTGGGCTCGAAACGCCGCGAGATGCGCCTGCGCCCTGCTGCGCACGTGGGAGAACGAGGCCGTCCGCACCTACCTGCGGCAGATCAAGAAATGGGACGAGGAACGCTTCGCGCCCGGTTCCGGCTTCCGCTACTTCGAGGAGCTGGCCATCGAGATCGCCTACCTGTGCGAGCGAGTCCCGCGCGCGGCGCACCCGGCCGGGCAACTAGCGACGAAGGGCCACGACGCCCGGCCGCGGTGTTCAGCCGGTTGGCGGTCTCTATGAATTGAACCGCTCGTGATCGGACCCTTGCGCTGAGTGTCCACGTAGGAATAAGTTTCTTGGTACAACAAACGCTGCCGTCTCTCCGGCCGAGACGGCGGGTGTCCTTCTCCGCACTCATTCCTTGATTCCCGTGCGCCGTCCATCGTCGACACGCAGGGAGTTCTGGCATGCGTACGTCCTTATCCCGGGCCGCGGTGGCCGCCGCCGCCCTTCTGCTGGTTCCGGCGCTCGGCGCCGCGGCCGCGCCCGCCTTCCGGAACGGCTGGGGGCACGGCACGCTCGGCGACGCCGAGATCGTGGCGCTCATCGGGCAGATGACGATCGCCGAGAAGTCGGGCATGGTGCACGGGTCGCCCGATGCGACCTGCGCGACCACGCTTCCGGAAGGCTGCGTCGGCCAGGCCGGCTGGATTCCGGGCGTGGCCCGGCTCGGCGTGCCGCCGCTGCGGATGACCGACGGGCCCGCGGGGGTACGCCTCGGGCACGTCGAGACCGCGCTGCCGGCGCCCGCGGGGCTGGCCGCCTCGTTCGACACCGGCGACGCGCTCGCGTACGGCCGCACGATGGGCGCCGCCGCGCGGGCGACCGGGCAGGACGTGTGGCTCGGGCCGATGGTCAATGCGGTCGGCTTCCCCACCGGGGGCCGCAACTTCGAGACGCTGGGCGAAGATCCGTACCTGGCCGGGGCGCTGGCCGCGGCGGAGGTGCGCGGCGCCCAGGGCGAAGGGTTGATCGCCGAGCTCAAGCACTACGTCGAGAACGACTTCGAGAACGGGCGCAACGCCACCAGCGTCACGATCGACGACCAGACGCTGCACGAGACCGAGCTGCTGGCGTTCGAGGCCGGGATCCGGGCCGGCGCCGGGTCGGTGATGTGCTCGTACAACCGGATCAATGATGTTTATGGCTGCGGCAACGACACCACCCTCATCAAGATCCTGCGCCAGCAGCTGGCGTTCACCGGGTTCGTGCAGTCCGACTGGGGCGCCGTGCACAAGATGACCGACCTGGTCAACGGCACCGACATCGAGCAGCCGAGCGCCCGCAACCTCACCGACGCGGCGCTCGCCGACGCGGTCACGAACGGCACGCCGGCGGTGGCGGCCACGGCCGACTTCCCGGCCTACCCGGCGATCTCGGCGGCGCAGTGGCGGCAGGCCCTCGACACGGCCCTGTTCCACATCTTGGCGACCATGAACGAGGCCGGGCTTCTCGAGGGAACCCAGTACGGCTCGCACTTCACCGGCACGCCCGCGCCCTGGGTGCCGCCGCGGCCGTCGCTCTCGTCGCTGAAAGCCCGGGATGCCGCGACCGCCCGCGATCTGGCCGCACAGAGCGCGACGCTGCTGAAGAACGACCGCCGCGTGCTGCCGTTGTCCACATCGGATCGGCTCGTGGTGATGGGGCCGTCCGCGGTGGCGTCCTACTACGGCGGCGGCGGAAGCGCGCACGTCATCCCCTACGACGGCTCCGCGTCACCCTACGACGCGTTAAAGGCGACAAATAACCAGATTTCGTACGTGCCGGGCTACGACGTGGACGGGACGATCACGCCCTCGGGCGCGCTCACCGCGCCGGACCCGGCCGAGGCCTACCCGAACTGGACGCTGACCGACGAGGACGCGACCTTCGCCGGCAAGCCGGGCCTCCTCCGCCAGCAGATCACGACCGACCCGGTGCCGAGCGGCAGCCAGCCGGTCCTGGTCGCCGGCGGCACCCACCAGCTCGACGCGACGGTCGACACGACGCTGCCGCCGAGCACCGGCTGGCGCTGGTCGGGGACGCTGACCGCACCGGCGGACGGCGCCTGGCAGCTCAAGGTCTTCGTCAGGAACCAGGCGAGCTCGCAGCTCTTCGTCGACGGCCTGACCACGGCCGATCGGCGGATCAACGTCAACGCCTATCCGGCCGCCCCGAACTCCTCGTACGCCTCGCTCGGCGAGTCGGCCCGCTCGCACGATCTCGCCAACCCGGCCCTCCAGCAGGCCACCTATTCGACGACGCTGACCGCGGGCCAGAAGCTGCATCTCGACCTGCGCGTCGTGGTGGGCGCGCAGGCCGGTCAGGTCCAGCTGCGCTGGGTGCCGCCGGACAACGCGGCGCGATCCATTGCCAACGCGGTCTCGGCGGCGCGGCCGGCGAGCAAGGTGGTGCTTTTCGCGTACGACGAGGGCACCGAGGGATCCGATCGAGGCGGCTCCGACCAGGCCGCCGGGCTGCTCCTGCCCGGCTACCAGAACGATCTCATCGCCGCCGTGGCCGCCGCCAACCCGAACACGGTGGTCGTGCTCAACACCGGCGACCCGGTGCTGATGCCGTGGGTCTCGTCCGTCGCCGGGGTCCTCGAGATGTGGTACCCCGGCCAGGAGGGCGGCGCCGCCACCGCCGACGTGCTGCTCGGCCGGATCAACCCGGCCGGCCGGCTGCCGGTCACGTTCCCGGCGACCGCCGCGCGGACGCCGATGTACGACCCCGGCTGCACCGACACGTCGCCGACCGGGAACTGCCCGAAGTATCCCGGCGTGGTGCGGCCCAGCGTCTTCGTGGCCGGGGCCACCGCGTCGTACCGGACGCTCACCGGGATGGCCGACAACGGCATCTACCAGGATTATCGCTGGTACGACCGGCAGGCCGCCGCGCCGCTGTTCCCGTTCGGGTACGGCCTGTCGTACACCAGCTTCGGCTACACCGGCCTCTCGGCGCGCCCGGCCCGGGACGGCGGGCTCGACGTGAGCTTCACCGTCCGCAACACCGGCGCCCGGACCGGCGCCGAGGTGCCGCAGGTCTACCTCGGCCCCTCCCCCGGCCTGCCGGCGTCGATCCAGCAGGCCGTCCGCAAGCTGGTCGGCTTCGACCGGATCACCCTCGGCCCCGGCCACTCGGCCAGGGTGTCCCTGCACGTCGACCGGCAGCAGCTCTCGTCCTGGTCGTCGACGGCCGCCCGCTGGCTACCCGGCACCGGCGCCCGGACGATCACGGTGGGCGGCTCGTCCCGCGACCCACGCCTGACGAAATCAATCGTGGTCGATTGACACGTTTAAGTTGAGGCTCCTAGCCTGGAAATCGGGCTCACTTCGCACGGGATGAGCCATGGCGCCCCGGTCGGCCGGACCGGGACCCCATTCCGCACGGCGCCGCGACCGGTAGCGGCGCCGCGCGGAATTCCGGCCAAACGCCCGCGCGCCGCCGGACCGCTCACCGCCCCGCAACGGGCGCCGCGCGGAATTGACGCCCGCGCGCCGCCGGACCGCTCACCGCCCCGCAACGGGCGCCGCGCGGAGTTCCGGCCTCAGGGCTTCGTGCCGGACAGAATCATTGCGTGGCCGAGCACCTTGGGATGCTTGAGCGGGTACGGCAACGGCATCAGGTCGGCCAGCGGGCGCGGCTCCACGCCGGCGATCTCGCGAATCCGGCTCGGCAAAGGGTAGAAAGCCGGATCGCCGAAGAGGTCCACGAAGACGAAGCTGCCGCCGGGGCGGAGAACGCGCAACGCCTCGACCACGCCGTCTGACTTGTCGGAATTATCCGATATTTCGTGGAAAGTCAGGCAGCTCACCACGGCGTCGAAAGCATCATCCGCCACGTCCAGCCTCGAACCGTTCTGCTGCTGGAACGTGACACGGTCAAGAACGCCCTCGACGCGGGCGTTGCGCAGGCATTCGTCCTTCGAGTACTCCCAGTTGTCACCCCACGAGTCGACGCCCAGGACCGTGGCGGTCGGGTGCGCCCGGGCGACGTTCACCGTGAGGCTGCCGCTGCCGCAGCCGATGTCCAGGACGTGTCCGCCGGGCGGCACCGCCACGGAATGGGCGATCAGCGAGTGGATCTTCCGCTGGAAGGAACCGCCGCGGGAGCTCAGGCGGTAGACGGTCAGGCCGAGGATCAGCGTGATGTAGCCGAAGATCGCGAGGGGCGCCGCGAAGAGCAGGAACCACGGCGACACCACCGCGAGCAGGCAGCCGACCAGGCAGACGGCGCTCACCAGGGCGAACGCGCGCAGCCGGGCCAGCCGCACCCACGTACGGTATCGGGGGTGTTCCCGGATCTCAGTGAACGCCGGCCTCCTGGGGGAAAAGTCCGTCGAAGACGGCCGCCCGGTCGAAGGACATCGCCTTCTCGCGCGCCCGCAGCTCATAATCTGCCCGTTGCGCGGTGCTCATGTCGAGCACCACCCGGTCGAGCGCCTCGGCCAGCGCGTTGATGTCGCCGGGCTCGACGATCACCGCGGCCTCGCCCACCGCCTCGCCCGTGCCGCCGGTCAGCGTGGTGACGATCGGGCCGCCGCCGGCCAGCATCTTCTCGGCCAGCGCGATGCCGAACGTCTCGACGAAGTCCGGCTCCGGCTTGGTCGGCAGCGCGTAGGCCGCACACCCGGCCATGAGCAGCGGCTTCTCCTCGTCGTCCACGTCGGTCAGGAAGATGATGCGATCGTCCTCCTTGGCCATGGCCCGCACGTGCTCGAGGGCCGGCCCGGTGCCCGCGACCACGAGCTTGACGTCGTCCCGGCACCGCATCTGGCCGTACGCGATGATCAGGTCGTAGATGCCCTTGGCCCGCGCCACCCGGGAGAGGAACAGGATGTAGCCGTCGCGCGTGAGACCCCGGCGCGCGAGCGCCGCCTCGACCGACATCTCCGATTTGTCGAGAAAGGCCGACGCGTCGATCGGCGGGTAGCTGACCCGCACCCGAGACCGGCACTGCGCGGCGAAAGACGTCCCGCAATGCGCATCGACCTCGGCCGCCGAGGCGATGATCTCGTCCCGCGTGTAATCGGAAACGGCCACCAGATCGTCGTTGGCGAGAAACGTGGTGAACAGGACCGTGGCAGCGCCGAACCGTCCCTCACGCAGACACGAGCGGATCACGTTGGTGACGTCCGACCCCACGGCCTTGGCCACGGTCCGCACCTGCGGGTCGAAGCCGGCCGCCCGGGCCGCGTTGACCGCGTCCACGACCACGGCCGTGTGCGGCACCAGGTACATCGACAGGCACACGGTCGGCACCGGCTCGGCGAGCAGCTCGACCAGCCGGCCGGTGAGCCCGGCCTGATGGCGCCCGTCCGGCACCCGGTAGTCGCCGACCGCCTCGGGACGCTCCACGGTGATCCCGGGACTGTACGGAAGCAGCCGGTCCAGCGGCTTGAGCGGCAGCCCGGCGGCCTCCAGCGCCGGCACCGGCCAGGTCAGCAGCCGGACGTCGTCGAAGCCCCGGGTCAGCGCGACCTCGGCGAGGTTGCGGGCCTCGCCGGAGTGGCCGCAGATCACCGGGTCGGCCCGGACCACGATGATGAGGCGGCGGCTGGGGTGGTTCATGGTGGTTCCTCGGGGGTGGAGGGTCAGGACAGGGTTCCCCAACTGCTCGGCTCGGCGCCGAGCGTGAGGTGCAGCCGGCCGCCACGGTGCAGATCGGCGGCGGACAGGTGGGCGACGTGCAGCGGCTCCCCGTTCAGGGTCGCGGACTGCACGTACTGCGGTGGCGGTTCGCGGTCGAGGCCGTCCACGCCGATCGGCGACTCGGTGAAGCCGCTGGTCTCGATGACGAACTCGCCGTCGCCGGCCTGGAGCACGGCGCGGGCGAACGCCGGGGCGTTGATCAGGAACCGGTTCTGGCCGGCCACCGGGAAGAGGCCGAGCGACGCCCACACGTACCAGGAGCTGAGGCCGCCCGAGTCGTCGTTGCCCGGCAGGCCGCCGGGGCCGGTGCCGAACTGCCAGGTCAGCGCGGAGTGCACGACCTCGGCCGTACGGTCGGGGCGCCCGGCGTAGTGATACGCCCAGGGCGCCTCCATGTCCGGCTCGTTGTTGAGGCCCTCGAAGCGGTTGAGCGCGTACCCGGCGGCCATCTCGGCCGGCTGCGGGCAGCGTCCGGGCTGCTTGACCGGGTCGGCGCCGTAGCCGAAGAACCGGTCGAGGATGCCGATGAACGCGGCGTCGCCCCCGGCCAGCGCGATCCGGGCGGCCATGTCGTGCACCAGGCGGAACGAGTAGTTCCACTTGCCGCCCTCGTAGAACTCGGAGTCGCGCAGCAGGCCGGTGGCCGGGTCGAAGGCGTTGACCCACTGCCGGCCGCGCCGCTCGAGGTCGTCGGCGAGGCGGCGGTCGTTGAGCGAGCGGGCCACCTGGGCGGTGCAGTGATGCGCGTACGCGAGATCGAGGGTGTGCGAGATCGGGTGCACCACGCCGTGCTCGAAGAAGTCCTCGCCGTACATCCGCCGCAGGTCGTCGACCATGTGCACGAGCGCCCAGCTCCAGTCGATGCCCGGCCGGCCGAGCGCGTGCGCGTCGGCGAGCGCGGTGTGCGCGAGCGCGCTGGCCTGCCGGAAGAACCGGTCGGCGCCGCGGGCCATCCGGTAGCCGATCGGGAAGTTGCCCTCCTCCTCGCAGACCCGGATCAGCGATTCGAGCAGGTCGGTGTGCCGGTCCGGGGCGATCGCGGCCAGCAGCGGCAGCTGGGTCTTGTAGATGTCCCACATCGTGCAGACGTCGAACGCGTACGGGCCGGCGTCGGGCCAGAACGGGCTCTCGTCGTCGGCGAAGCACGGCTTGATCAGCGAGTGGTAGAGCGCGGTGCCGAAGACCTTCCGGCGGGCCTTCGTGCCGCCCTCGACCTGCACCCGCCCGACGTGGTCGCGCCAGCGGGCCCGGGTGCGCGAGCGCACCACGTTGAAGGCCGGCGCCTCGGTGCCGCACTCGCGCTCGAGGTTGGCCCGGGCCTGCTCGCAGCCGCGCAGCGAGAAGCCCATCCGCACCTCGACGACCTGACCGGCGCGGGCCGAGCCGACGAACAGCATGCCGAACGGGCGCAGGTTGGTGTGCCGGATGCTGTCGAAGTCGAGCCGGGTGCCGCCGTCGATGAGCCGGCGGTCGTACCACAGCATCTGCCGCCAGCCGGGCGAGTCGACCTCGACCGAGACCGACAGCGGCACACCCTCCATGACGACCGTGCCCTGGGCCCGGCCGCGGCCCATGCTCTCGACCTGGGCGCGCAGCGGGACCGTGCGCCCGAGGTCGATGGCCAGCCCGCCGAGCGACATGTCGACCACGACCCGGGCCGAGCGGTGCTCGGGGAACGTGTAGCGGTGCACGGCGACCTTGCTGCCCACGGTGATCTCGCAGCGCACGCCGGTGTCCAGGGTGGCCGCGTAGTAGCCGGCCTCGGCGACCTCGTCGTGCAGCGCCCAGGACTCCCCCAGCGCGTCGAGCGGCTGCACCATCGGGGTGACCCGCACGTAGTTGTAGTACTTGCGGATCGCGCCGGTGCCGGACTGCTGGAAGTGGGTGAACCCGGAGGCCTCGAGCCGGTCGAACATCTCCTCGGGCACGCCCTCGGTGTTCTTGGCGTACCGCCCGTAGCCGGTCGGGTAGGCGCCGGAGTAGGCGCAGGCGCTGACCATGCCGAGCGGCGAGGTGGCGCCGGGGTGGGTGTTGCCCACCTGCGGTTTCGGCCACCACCAGGTGGCGGCCAGGCCCTGCGCGCGGGGCAGGTCGGTCGCGGCGGTGCCGATGAACGGGTCTATGTCGTCGAGGATGGCGGCACTCTATCTACTGGGAAGGAGGGGACGGTTTCGAACAGGTGAACTCATTGTTGATCATGAAGTTTTTCCACCAGCTCGCGGATCACCTGCGCGAACAGGTCGATGTCGGTCTCGGTGGTCCGCCAGTTCACGATGGCCGGGCGCAGGGCGACCTTCCCGCCGTAGACCGTGGTGCCGGCGAAGACCCGGCCGTCCTCGATGACCGCGGCGCCCAGGCGGCGGTTGAAGTCGTCGAGATCGGTGACCCCCGGCGGGCGGGCCCGGAAACACACGATGCACAGCGGCACGTCGGCGAGCAGCTCCAGCTCGGGCGTCTCCCCGATCTGTCGCGCGAGCCGCTGGGCCAGGTCGAGGTGGCGTTCGATCATGAGGCGATAACCCTCTTGCCCGTACGCGGAAAGCGTCGCCCAGATCGGCAAGGCTCGCGCCCGCCGGGATGACTCGGGCCCCAGCACGGCAAAGCCGCTCGCCGGGTCGCCGGGCAGATAGGGCGCGCCGGGCATGCCGAACGACGTGCCGAGGCGGGCCGGTTCCTTCACCAGGACGAATCCGCTCTCGTACGGGACATTGAGCCACTTGTGCGCATCGGCCGCGATCGAGTCGGCGCGCTCGATCCCGCGCGTGAGGTGCTCGGTGCGCGGGGAGAGGGCCGCGAAGAGCCCGAACGCGCCGTCCACGTGCAGCCAGGCGCCGTGCTCGGCGGCCAGGTCGGCCAGTTCCGCGATCGGGTCGAAGTCGCCGGCGTTGACCTCCCCCGCGTTCGCGATGATCACGGCGTTTTTTGTTCCGCCGAGCTGTCGCCGCATCGCCTCGAGATCGACCCGCCCGACCTCGTCCCGCGCGAGCACCCGCACCGAGTCGCGCCCGTGCCCGAGCATCTGCAGGGCCTTGCGCGCGCTGGCGTGCACGTAACCGCCGGAGAACACCGGCATCCGCGGCAGCCCCGAGAGCCCGTCGCGCACGGTGTCGGCCCCGAGCCGCTCACCCCACCACTGGGTCGCGCAGCCGAGCCCGGTGAAGTTGGCGAAGGTCGCGCTGGCGGTCAGCACGCCGCCGTAGCCCTCGGGGAGACCGAACATCTCCCGCAGCCACCGGACGGCGACGGTCTCGGCCTCCATGGCGAAGGGCGACGACACTTTCCCGTACGCGTTCTGGTCGAGCAGCGAGGTGAGCCAGTCGGCGGCCATCGCCGCCGGGGTGACCCCGCCGATCACCAGGTGGTGGAACCGCGGCCCGGACGAGGCCGTGGCCGCCGCCGTCCCGATCTCCACCAGCCGCGCGACGGTCTCCGTCGTCCCCGTCCCGTCCCGCGGCAACGGCCCGCCCAGCCCGGCGAGCATCTCGAGCGCGCCGTGATCGAGCACCGGCCGGCTGGTCAACGAGCCCAGATAGGCGCCCGCCGCATCGTTGATCTGGTGGAGAGCCTCGGCAGCGAGGCCCGCGTCGTCCAAGGGATCGGCCATACCCGCAGCATCCCACCGGCACCCGCCATTTCAGGGCAGCTCGATCAGCCAGTTCGCGCCGCATCCGGCGAACGGCGCCGACGACGGCCGCCGCGGGTGCGCGTGTCCGCACTCGCAGGTGACCAGCCGCGCACGTTCCTTACGTGCCGCCGGCCCGCGAAAGATGCCCTTGTCGCCGGTGTCCCGCCCGGTCGTCCATTCGGCCGTGGTCCGGCCGCCACAGCCGGGGCAGACACCATGGATCCGCACGATGCGCCCATCGGCGGAGAGCGTCACGCTGAACCGGGCGGCCTGGCTCGGGAACGTGACGACGGCGTAGTCGATCGACCGGTGAGACTCGATCAGGTCAGTCATCGCCGTCCCCTGTCAACGAGAAGCCGAACAGACCGGCGAAGCGGCCCAGACGGGCACGAACCTGCTCGACAGTCTCATCGATCTCCGCTGCCGCCGCGCCCAGGCGAGCGCCGCCGACCGTCCCGCAGTGCGCCGGCGCCTGTCCGTCCAGGTGGACGGTCACCACGAGCAGATCCTGCCAGCCGACGAGCCGGTCGTCGCAGTCCTCTACCGACGGCTCGACGCGGAGTCCGAGCGACTCGAACCGGCTCAGCCGCTTCCACGCCTCCGCTGGCGTCCAACCGAATCGTCCCGCGGTCTGCACGAGACACAGCGGCGTGACCTCCTTGAGCGAGACATCGAGCCCGTCCTTGTCGGCCCGCCGCAACATCGCGACGTCGTACTTGTCGACGGTATGGGAGGAGATCTCGGAACGGACGTCCGGCGCGAGGTCGGGAACCGGCGCGCCCAGCGCCCGATAGGGCGCCAGGCGATCGAGCGCCTCGGGGATGCTCAGCCGGCCCAGCTCCGCCGACCAGGCGATGTCCCAGGGCGTGAGCGCCCACCCGACGTCGCCCTCGACGAAGCGAACGACTCTGTCCATGTTGACAACGGCCCAGAACTCGTGCGAGTTGTTCATGCGGAACGAGGAGTCCACGGCGTCCGGAGGCAGGCTCGTCACGTCGGCCGTCTCCGGCAGGAGGCGCCGGTACAGGTCGATCGCCACGCCGATGGACTCGTTGGTCATGAAGGCCAGGTCAAAGATCTCGGGCATGCTCACCGCGCGGCCCGGATCGGTCAACGCCAGCAGGCGGCGAGCCTCCTCGAGCCGGTCGTCGCCGATGCCCCGCGTCCGCCAGTAGAGGTAGGAGGCGAGGCTGCGGAAGGCGAGCCAGCCCGTCGCCAGGCGGCGGCCGGGTATGCGCTCGTCGTAGGCGAACAGCCATTGGTTCACGATGTCGACCTCGGCGTCGGTCGGTGCGAAGTCGGTGCCGGCACGCAGGTCCGGCAGCTCGAGGAAACCCGCTTCGGCCAGCCGGCCCAGACCGTCCCGCACCCCGCCGACGGTCATCTCATGCCGATGCGCGAGGAGCAGCAGATGGATCGGGCTCAGCGGCGTGCGCATATCGTCGGCGTACATCAGGGCGCCGATTTCGACCGGCTCCAGATTGTCCGGGAACATCTGCCGCCCGAGAACCTCGTAACCCAGCCCCGCCAAGCGGTCGTACCGGGCGAGAACCTCGGGGACCGACTTCCCTTGTCGCGTACTCACCCGGATCACCTGCGACGGCGGAACGTCAGGCTCGATCCAGGGTGGATTCGCGAACCCGGTCTTCGAGAGCATCTCCACGTCGGCCGCCTCGAACACCTCGTGCGCCATCGGAGCGATCGCCTCCGGGCTCGGCGGGGTCCAGCCGGGCGGCACCATCGCGCCCGCCCGGCGGATCACCTCGGCCAGCGGAATGTGCAGCCGCATCGACGCGTGCGCGAGCCAGCAGCCGATGCCCCGCTTCGGCGGCCCACCCGGCGGCGACCAGGCGGCCACCGCCGGCAGCAGAGTGCGGTTCTCCAGTTCCTTACCGGGCTGGGGGTCGTCGTCATGGAATCGATGGCGCACGGGCGGCAGCTCTCGCATCGCCGCGAGATCGAGTCCGACGATCGCGAACCGGCGCAACTGGCGCCAGCGCACGGCCGGGGACACCTCCTCGTCGGCCCCGGCGTCGAGCAGGTCGTTCACGGCCGGCCGGCCGAACCTGCTCGGGCTCATCCAGCCCGCCTCGTACAACTTCCCGAGCACGGCCGATTCCGTCGGGCTGACCACGGGATACCCGTCCAGCATCGGCGGCGTGGGCAACCGGTCACCCGCGTCGAAACGGGCCAGACCCTGCCAGACGGCGCTACGCCACGTGATCAGCCAGCGGAACCCGCTGTCCCAGCCGTTGAGTTCGCCACTGAAGAGGTGGCGATCGATGGCCAGGCACCCGATCCGCCGGGCCGGCGCGGACGCGCCGTGCGCCCACGACCCTTCGATCGGCAGCGTGCGGTCGTGCGCCACCAGCCAGGCGAACACCTTCTCGCCGATCGGCGGCGCGTTCTCCGCGAGCCGCCACAGCCAGTTGTAAGAAAGCCCCGGCCAGTCGGCCAGCTCCGGAAGCGACGCGTCCACCTGGTCGTCGATCCAGTCGTGGTCCCATTTGCGCAGGCGGTTGCGGTCGACGGTGAAGCGTGGTCGGCGACGTCCGCGCAGGTTCACGACGAACCCGAATCGCTCCTCGTTGGTGCGGATCCCGTCGGCCGCCAGACCGCCCTCGCCGCTCACCCACCAGAAGTCGTCGCCGTGCCGCAGCGGCGGCACCGACGCGCCCGGGTAGCGCAGCTGCTCGGGCTCCCACGTCTCCGACGAACCCTTGGCCTCGGCCACCGTCACATCGAACTCGGCCACCCGCAGCTGCCGGCGCATGGTCTTCAGGGCCGAGACCGAGTCGTCACCCGTCAGATAGAGGCGGACGACGGTGCCGCCGCCGGCCGGCCGATCCGCTGGGGTGATCTGGAACAGGCTGCCGCTGCTGGCGATGCGCACGCAGTGGCCCTGCGAGGCGGGGACATCGTCCTCGTTCGTCGGCCAGGTCCAGATCGCGATCTCCTCCGCGATCATGAAGTAGCTGAAGACACCGACGCCGAACTGGCTGTTGGGGATGAGCTCGAGGGGCGGGTCGAGATCCTGCCAGCGCGCGTACTCGGCGCGGAAAGCGGGCCGGTAGAGAAAGCGTTCGCCCGCGTTGGCGAAGGTGTTCTTCAGGATCTCCGCGGTCATGCCGACGCCGTTGTCGGCGCACTCGATGAACGGCCGCCCGTTCTCGACATCCTGCCGGATGGTGATGCGGCCGGTCCACGGCACGACGTCGCGGCTCAGCCGCCGCCGGTAGGCACGGCGGGTCCGGCGGTAGCGGCAGGCGTCGAGGGCGTTCTGATACAGCTCGCGGATGGCGAGGTCGGGCTCCCCGTAGAGCGGGCGGCCCATGAGCAGCTCGCGGACCTTCTCGTCGGACAGGCGAAAGGTCAACACTGGCGTGTCGAACGCCGGGACGCCGTCCACCTTCTCCGGCCGCAGCTGGGCGTCGGTGACGGCGGCCGGCAGCCGCCCGGCCAGGTCGGCGCGCAGGTCGACGCCGGCCAGCGCCCGGCGCGCGTCGGCCGCGCGACGCACGATGCCACCGAACGCCGTGTAGATCGCCGGGTGGTCGCACACCGACCGGAGCGCGAGCTCCTCGCCGTCGCGAACCCAGTGCATCTCGCTGATCGCCTCGTGCAGGGCGGGCAGGGACAGGCCGTCGGTGACCCCGATGTGATCGACGATCACGCCGGGCATGCGCCGTGAATCGGCGGCAAGGATGCCGGCCAGCCACAACAGGGCGGCCACGGTGCGCAACCCCGGCTCCAAAGCCTGGTTGAATCCGGCCGTCAGCGCGTGGTCGTCCTGGTCTCCGTCCACGCACCGCATCAGGAAGCGCAGGTGCGCGCACAGCTCGCGCAAAGTGAGGCCGGAGCGGGCGCTGACCGCGGTGCCGAGCTGCTCGACCAGCTCGGTCACCGCGGTGCTGCTCCAGACCGAGGAACGCCCGGCCAGCCACCGGTGGACGAGCCACATCGCCAGAATGTCGCGCGCCTCGAGTCGGCCCCGGCGGGCGAGGCCCTCGGCACGCCGCCAGACGTGCTCGTGCATGTCGTGCGTAATCTCGAGGTCGCCGCGGGCGCGATCGCCGTACGTGCGGGAGAAGTCCTGGGGCCGAATGCCGGCGGCGAGCACAAGCCCGGCGTCCAGCGCGACCTCGCGCAGGAACGGGGCGGCGATCGCGGCCGCCAGCTCCGCCGGCGCGAGTTCCACGTCCGACGGGAGCAAATCGTCCAGAGTCGCGAGCACCCGAACCGCGAACTCCGGCGTCGACCACGGATCGGTGAGCCCGGCCTTCGCGCTCAGCTGGGAGCGCGCGTCGAGCCAGTGTCGCGCGCACGCGTCGACGACGCTGACGACCGTCTCGCGGGTGGAGGCGACCACCATCTCGTCCGCCGAGGTCCTCGACCACAGCGGTGTGCTCTCCGCCGCCTGTCGCCAGGACTCGCCGACCACCTCACCCTCGCAGACGACCTCCGCGGTCGGGCGTTCCGCGGGCTGGCCGCTCCGCGAGATGGCGTAGGTCGGGGTCTGGCGGAGATCGTCGCTCAGCGCGCCGAGGCGGGCAAGTCGCTTCGCGGCCGCCGCGACGACCTCGTCCAGGGTCCGCGCCGACGAACGGCGGTCGAGTGCGACGGCCAGCGCCTGGGTGAAGTAGCTGCCGTCGTCGCCGTAGCTGCTGCGCTCGCCGGGCCCACAGCTGTTGACCAGGACGAAGGCGCCGGCCGGTGGACAGGGAAGCTCACCACCGACCGGCAACCCGACGGAACCGGAGAGGTCGTTCCGGCACGCGTCCACGAACAGGACCACCAGCCGCGCCGCGCATTCGTCGACACCGCGCGGCACCAGCGGGATGAGGCTGTCCGGGTCGACGCCGGAGGACCCGGCGTAGGCGTCCCGCGGAACCAGGTAGCTGCGCCCGTTGACGACGACCCCGTGACCCGAGAAGTAGACGAGCAGCGTCCCGCCGGGCGGTGCCTCGCGGAACGCCTTCTTCATCGCGCCGGTGATGCGGTTGAACGTTCCGTCGTCGCAGTCGCGGGTGACCGCATAACCGGAGGGCGCGAGGGCCTCGCTCATCCGCTCGATGTCGGCGGCGACCACGTGCGGCAACCCGTCGAAGAGCGGGCAGTCGTAGGACGGAACTCCGATGAGCAGCGCCGCGCGGTCGCCCACTTTCACCTTCCCGACAAAGACGATGCGCGTAACGCTATACATCGATCGCACAGCGTCACAAGCGGCTCCACACCTCACGGGTGGTGGTCACTGGGCGGTCCTCGTCGGCCGCCCGCTCGATGGCCAGGGCGATCAGCTGGTCCTGCGCCGCCTCGGCCAGCGGGTAGGGCGGCGGCCCGTCGCCGCGGACCCAGGCCGCCATCCCGCTGAGGATCGCCGCCGTGGCGATCTCGTCGTCGTTCCAGCGCCGGCCCGGGAACGGGTTGCGGTAGAGGACGTCGCCGCCCAGCGTGATCGTCTCGGTGTCGAAGCCGTTGAGGTCGAGGTCGTGCCCGCTCTGCCGCCGCCGGATCGCCGAGACCGCGATCGCCTCCGGACCGGCCGGGTGCACGATCTCGTCATCGCGCAGCTCGCCGTGGGTGCCGCGGACCAGGATCCGCCGGAAGCGCAGCAAATTCCGCGTCTGGTTGCCGGTGAAGTCGTAGAGGCCGCTCCTCCCGTCCCCGAAGTCGATCGTGGCGATGGTCGTCGTGGCCGGCCGCGGCACCGGGTCACCGGTCCAGCCGCCGCGGTCCAGGGGATTCAGGAGCGGGGCGGTGGTCCGGCTCGCCCGAACCGTCGCCGGTCCGAACCCGGCGCCGAGAAAGCCCCGGATGAGCGAGACGGCGTGGTACTGCTGCGTCGAGGAGACCTGCACCTGCGTGGGCGTGCCGATGAGGCCGCCGCGAACGGCCGCGAGCCTCGCCGCGTGCGACGGCATGAGCAGGTATTGCTCGGCGACCTGCACCCGGTCGCCGGCCGTGGCCCACAGCGCGCGCAGCCCCGCGAGATCCGGTGCGGGTGGCGTCTCGGCCAGCACGGGCAGCCCCGTTTGCACCGCCGCCGTGATCGCCGCCGGGTTGGCGTCCCGCGGCACCGCCGTCACCACGAAGTCGGCCCGCACCTCGTCGAGCGAACCGAACGCCGGAACGGGCAGCTCGCGAGGCGACCGGACGACGGCCCCGACGCACTCCACATCGGGCAGGCCCTGGGCGACGCGCCAGAACGCGGCCGCCCGAAACCCGAACCCGACCAGCGCGAACGACGTCACGCCTCAGTATAGGTGCCGTCAGACGCGCAACCGCGGCTCGCGATAGACGCCGACGTACTCGCCGTCGCGGATCTCGATGCCGGCGAACTCGCCGATCGGCGCGGTGAAGTGATAGAAGCGCAGGACCGTGCCGTCCGGGTCGGGGACGTCCAGCCGGGGGCCGGCCGGGGTGTCCTCGATGGCGCCGTGCGCGAAGCCGAGCCGGTCGCAGCGCGCGATCACCTCGTCGAGCACCGCCCGGGAGGCGGGCAGGAAGGCGAGGACGTCGAAGCCGTCCAGCGCCGGGCGGCCCGCGCACACGCTGCGGTCGCGCAGCGCGATGTTGAAGCGGCCGCCCGGGTCGATCAGGCCGGCGCCGCGCAGCACGCCGTCCTCGACGATCTCGGTCCACAGCCGCAGGCCGAGCAGGCGGCAATACCAGGAGACACTTTTCGCGAGGTCGGTCACCGGCAGCTTGACCTGCGCGATCCGGTCGAGCCCGTCAATACCCGTGGTTTCCATGGGGTCGACGCTAGGAACGATGGTGGCGACAATCCATGCGTGGGCGTCCCGCGAACCACACCGTCCGTCTCGCCGGATCTGCTCAGCGCGATCCTGCGGGAGTTGCGCCTGGAGAGCGCCGGCTACCGCTGGCTCGAGCTCGGCGCGCCGTTCCGGGTCGGCTTCGACCGGCCGGGCCTGCGCGGCGTGCACCACGTCGCGCGCGGCGCCTGCGAGCTCGCCCTCGACGACGGCACCGTGCTTCCGCTCGCGGCGGGCGATCTGGTGATCTTCCCGCGGGGCGACGCGCACGTGCTGCGCTCGCCGGGCGCGCGAGGCGGGTCACCGACCTCGGGTTTCGAGCTGGCCATGCGTACGCCCGGCACCCGCCTGCATGCCGGCGGCCCGGCGGCCGACGCCGTGATCGTGTGCGGCGCCTTCGTGATCGGCGAGCCCGACCACCCCGCCCTGCGCGGCCTGCCCCGCGTCCTGCACCTGCCCGGCGTGGACGGGCAGCCGCCGCCCTGGCTCGCGTCGCTGCTCCAGGCGCTGGCGGCCGAGGCCTTCGACGGCGGCCCCGGCAGCGACCTGGTCATGGCCCGCCTTTCCGACGCCCTGATCATCCGGGCGCTGCGCCACCACGGCCGGGTCTTCGCCGAGCCGGGCTGGCTGACCGGCCTGCGCGACCCGTACGTGGCGGCCGCCCTCGCCGCCCTGCACGCCGACCTCGGCCGGGACTGGACCCTGGGCGGCCTCGCCGCGACGGCCGGGCTGTCGCGGGCCGCCTTCGCCGCCCGGTTCACCCGTCACGTCGGCGAGCCGGCCATGCGCTACCTGCTGGCGCTGCGCATGCAGCGGGCCAAAACCCTGCTGCGCGACGAGCGGGCGACGGTCGCGGCGGTCGCGGCCCGGGTCGGTTACCGCTCCGATGTGGCCTTCGCGGCGGCGTTCCGGCGGGAGGCCGGGGTCGCGCCCGGGGCCTACCGACGATCACACCGGTTATTTCAGCAATAAGTCCAACTATTGCAATCATGTGACGCGGGCTGTCACGATGACCGTCGATCCGTTCCCCGTCTCCCCCGGATCGAGTGGAGTCCCCCATGCCTCTCACCAGACGGGCGCTGCTGTCGGCGGCCGCCCTCACTCCCGCCGCCACGCTGCTGACCGCCGGGCGCGCCGGCGCCGCCTCCGCCCCCGGCGACGTCGTCGGCAAGGTCAGCGTCGGCTACCAGGGCTGGTTCGCCTGCGCCGGCGACGGCGCCCCGATCGGCGGCTGGTGGCACTGGAGCCGCGACCGGTTCCAGCCCCCGTCCCCGGGCAACACCACGATCGTGTCCTGGCCGGACATGCGCGACTACACGCACGCCTACCCCACGGCGTACCCCAACCTCGGCAGCGGCGCGGTCGCGACGTTGTTCTCCTCCTACGACCAGCAGACCGTCGACACCCACTTCGGCTGGATGCGCACGTACGGGATCGACACCGCCGCCCTGCAGCGCTTCAACCCGATGGGCGACGAGGGCCCGACCCGGGACGCGATGGCGCAGAAGGTGCGCACCGCCGCCGAGGCGACCGGCCGGAAGTTCTACATCATGTACGACGTCAGCGGCTGGTCGTCGATGCAGAACGAGATCAAGACCGATTGGTCGTCGAAGATGGCCGCGCACACGGCGTCGTCCTCCTACGCCCGGCAGAACGGCAAGCCGGTCGTCTGCATCTGGGGCTTCGGCTTCAACGACGACAACCACAACTTCACGCCGGCCGCCTGCCTCGACGTCATCAACTGGTTCAAGGGGCAGGGCTGCTACGTGATCGGCGGCGTGCCCACGTACTGGCGGGAGGGCAAGAACGACAGCCGCGCCGGGTACCTCGACGTCTACCACGCGCTCAACATGATCTCGCCGTGGATGGTCGGCCGCACCGGGGACCTCGACGGGCTGGACTGGTTCTACACCAACGTCAACACCGCCGACCAGGCCGACTGCAACGCCCGCGGCATCGACTACCAGCCGTGCGTGCTGCCCGGCGATCTCTCGGCCGGGGCCCGGCGGCACGGCGACTTCTACTGGCGCAGCGTCTACAACATGGTGCGGCTCGGCGCCCAGGGCCTGTACGTGTCGATGTTCGACGAGTTCAACGAGGGCAACCAGATCGCGAAGACGGCCGAGACGCAGGCCTCGGTTCCGGCGGGCACCGGCATCCGGGCGCTCGACGAGGACGGCACCCGCTGCGACGCCGACTACTACCTGCGGATCACGACGGACGCCGGGAAGATGCTCAAGGGGCAGATCGCGCTGACGTCCGTACGGCCGACTCCGCCGCAACTCGGCACCCAGCCGCCGCCGGCCACCGGGGATCTGGCCGCCGGCAAGGCGGCGAGCGCGAGCAGCGCGAACGGGGGTTTCCCGGCGTCGAACGCGGTCGACGGGAACGCGAGCAGTTACTGGGAGTCGAGCGCCGGGTTCCCGCAGTGGTTCCAGGTCGACCTGGGCGCCGCGTTCGCCGTGAAGTCGCTGGTCCTGCGGCTGCCGCCGGGCTGGGAACGGCGAACCCAGACCATCACCATCCTCGACGGTACGACCGGAGCCACGCTCGCCGGCTCGGCCGGTTACGTCTTCGATCCCTCGTCCGGCAATCAGGTCACGATCGCGCTGCCCGGGGCCAATGTCCGAAATATCAGGCTAAGTGTCGCCGGGAATACCGCGTGGCCGGCGGCGCAGATCGCCCAGTTGCAGGCCTTTGCGGACGGGACGACTCCCCCGCCCCCGCCCCCGTCCGGCGATCTGGCCCGCGGGAAAAATGCGTCTTCCAGCGGATATATCCAGAATTATGCCCCGGCGAATGCGGTCGACGGTGATGCCGGCAGCTACTGGGAGAGCGCGAACAACGCCTTCCCCCAGTGGCTGCAGGTCGATCTGGGCGCCGCGGCGAGTGTCGGGCGGGCCGTGCTGAAACTGCCGCCCGCGTGGGGCGCGCGGTCGCAGACGCTGGCGATCTCGGGGAGCACGAACGGGTCCGCCTTCTCGACGCTGGCGGCGGCTTCCGCGCGTACGTTCGACCCCGGCGCCGGCAACGCGGTGACCGTGACCTGGACGCCGGCCCAGGCCCGTTATCTCCGCGTCACCGTCACCGGGAACTCCGGCTGGCCCGCCGGCCAGCTCTCGGCCTTCGAGATCTACTCGAGCTAGGTGGCCCTCACGGCTGGCGTGCCAACCGGTGCGCCAGCCACGAGACCGCCTGCGGATAGCGGTAGTCGATGCCGCCGTGGCCGGCCGGGAAGAGCTCGAAGTGGATGCGGTCGCCGGACACGCCGATCCGCTCGAGGCCGGCCCGGAACGCTTCGGCGCCCAGGTCGAGGAACCACTCGTCCTTGGTGCCGGCGTCGATCCAGATGGCCCGTTGCGAGCGCATCGCGTCCGCGTACTTGTCGATCATCCGGATCGGATCCCAGGCCAGCCACCTGTCCCACAGCTCGGGGATGATCTGGCCGCTGCGCGAGTCGAACGGCAGCTGCGGGGTGCCGTCCTCGGCCGGGCTGAACGCGGCCGTACAGCCCAGGATCAGCAGGAGCGCCATGTCGTGCTCCTTGGTGAACGACGTGCGGCCGCGGAACTCGCTCCACCACTTGCCGATGTCGTGGTCGTAGTCGCGCAGGGCCCGGGTGGCCTTGGCGAACTCGTTGAGGTAGCAGTACTCGTAGAGGGCGTCGCCGGCGTGCGTGGCGAGCGCGCCGAACAGGTCCGGCCGCAACATCGGGGTGATCATCGCGCCGAAGCCGCCGGACGACTTGCCGGAGATGGCCCGCGACTCCGGGGCGGCGATGGTGCGGAAGCGCGCGTCGACCCAGGGGACGACCTCATCGCAGAGGTACGAGTGATACGCGCCCGTGCCGGCCGAGTCGACGAACTGGGAGCCGCCGTAGGCCGTCCACGCGTCGACGTAGACCAGCACGCAGCCGGGGGCCTCGCCGCTCGCGAACACGGCGTCGGCGGTCTCAATGAACGGCTGGCGGAACGGGGTCCGGTTGGCCCACATGCCGACGTGCCCGCTGTACCCCTGGATCACGTAGATCGAGGGGTAGCGCTCCTGACTCCGGTCGTAGCCGGGCGGGGTGTAGACCCACAGCGGGCGGACGTGCGGGTCGCCGAGCGGGTTTCCGCGCAGCAGCTCCGATTCGATCGTCTCCTGGTGCAGCTCTCCGGTGAGCTCGTGACTCCAAGGCAGCATGCCTTGGAGTCAATCACGGTTTTTTGGCCACGCCGCCATACATGTGCACATGCTCGTCCGGGACCGCGCGGGCCGCGTCGTCGGGCCGCCAGTGGTTGACCAGCCGCACTCCCGGGTCGATCAGGTCGAGGCCGCGGAACAGCTCCTCGACCTCGGCCCGGTCGCGGGCCTTCTCGTTGATGCCGCGGGCCACGTAGGCGGCGACGCCCTTGTTGACCTCGTCCGGCGCGCTGTCGGCGGTGACCGTGGAGAGGGCGAGGACGCTGCCGGACGGCAGGGCGGCCATCAGCGTGTCGATGATCCGGTGCGCCTCGGCGTCGTCGACGATGAACTGGAGGATCGCGATGAGGCTCAGCGCGACCGGCCGGGTCAGGTCGAACGCCTGCTGGAACTCGGGCGAGGCGACGATCGCGTCCGGGTTGTGCAGGTCGGCGTCGAGGTAGGTGGTGTGCCCCTCGGCCGAGCTGGTCAGCAGCGCGCGGGCGTGCACGAGCACGATCGGGTCGTTGTCGACATACATCACCCGGGACTCGGGCGCCACGCGCTGCACGACCTCGTGCAGGTTGGGCGAGGTCGGCAGCCCGGCGCCGATGTCGAGGAACTGCCGGATGCCGAGCTCCTCGGCGATGAACCGAGCCTGGCGCGCCATGTAGTTGCGGTTGGCCCGCATCGAGATCGCCAGGTGCGGCCAGTCGACCGTGATGAAGGCCGCAGCGTCACGATCGGCCGCGAAGTTGTCCTTGCCGCCCAGCAGGTAGTCATAGATGCGGGCGGAATGAGGAACGTCCGTGTTCAACTCGGAGGGGGACACGCCGCACACCCTAGCGGTCCCCCTCAAGATTGCGTCACCCCGCCGCTTCTCCCCCGGCCGCGCCCGCCCACCGCCAGACCCACGCGGAGTGCGGCCTCCGCGACGATCGCCACGGCGAGGCCAGTCTGGACACCGCGCGTTCTCGCGGGGTCCCGCATCCCGTGCCGGCACCGGCGCGGGCGTTCCGCCGACCTAGGTAGGCGCGTTCATCGACTTTGGTAGGCAGCGCGCGGGGACGTCCGGAGGCTAGTTTGGGAACACGCCGCCGTCCCGCCTCACCGACGTGGCTCTGGTTCCGGTCGGCCCCGTCATCGCCGCCGTGGCGGCGGCGGGCGTACCGGGGCCGGCGCTGCGAGCGCGGCGCGGGCGAGCGCGGCGCGGGCGAGCGCGGCGCGGGCGAGCGCGGCGCGGGCGAGCGCGGCGCGGGTGGGCGCGGGCGAGCGCGGCGCCGGTGGGCGCGGCGCCGGTGGGCGCGGCGCCGGTGGGCGC